>CALFVI010000034.1 GCA_937928775.1 uncultured Elioraea sp.
CTGCGCGGGAGAGCGCGCCCATCGCCGACGCGAACTGGGCATCGGGGTTGGGCGAGCGGGACAGGAGGTCGGCGGCGCGGGCCAGAGCCGGGCAGCGCGGCCCGAGCCCGAGAGTGGCTTCGGCGAAGGCGGCCGAGGCGAGATAGTAAGCGCCGATCGCCGACCGGGGGGCGGCACGCTGGGCTGCTTCGGCCTCCGCAGCGAGAGCGGCGTTGAGGGGGGCAGCTTCGTCTGCTGAGCGCGCTTGGTCGCGCCGTTCGCGCAGGGCGAGGAGATAGCCGGCATAGAGACGCGCGGCCTCCGCCTCGGGCAGCGGCCGTGGCGCGGCGGCAAGTGCGGCGCGGTAATTCGCCACCGCACAGTCGAAACGCGCCACAGCCTCCGCTGCCCGGCCCGACCCCGGAGCGAGGGCAGCCGTGCCGAGCCTCAGGCAGGCATTGGCGACGATTTCGCGCGCCTGCAGGCAGACGGGATCATTGGGCCCAGCGCATTCCACCCGGGTGGCGGCGATTTCTTCAAGCGCGCCGCGGGCGTTGAGGTCCTTCAGCCGATCGAGGTCGCGAACGGCGCAGGCCGTGAGCAGGAGAGTGGCGGCGAGCAGGGGCAGGGGGGTGCGTCTCATGCGGGGGTCTCCCGGGCAGCGCGGGCGAGGGTGTCGGCGAGGTCGGGCGCGGCTTCGGCCTGGGCGAGGCGGCCGGCGGTCAGCGCAAGGCGATCCAGCGCGGCGGCAGCGCCGAGGTCCTCGCGCGCGGCATCGAGGGCAGCGCGGAGGTCACGCTGCGCGACACTGCGCGGGCCTTCTGGCAGCGGAACACGGACCGGCCGGGGGTCTGCTGAGTCGAGCAGGCCATCGAGCAGGGCGCGGCGATACTCGGCGAGCCCCTCCTCGAGTTCGCGCTCGCTGGCGAAACCGCCGTCGGCGCCGATTGGGCGGGGCGGCAGAGCGCCGTCGCCTGCGACGAGGCGGGCGGGGGCGTCTGGGGCGAGGGCCGCCACCATCAGCGCCCGGGCGGCGGCGAGGTCGCGCGAGGCGAGCATGTCGCGATAGAGGCGGGCGAAGATCGGGGCGCGTTCGAGGGCGGCGAGGCTCATCGGCCCATCCGCCAGGCCTTCGGGGTAGAGGTCGAGGCCGTAGGGACGGTCGAGCACGCGGGCGACCCAGCGCCGATAGTGTTCGGCGCCGACGCGTGCCGCCTGCAGCCCGCCTGCGAGTACGGCGCCAACGAAGCCAAGCGGCCCACCGACGGCGGCGGCGAGGGCGGGGAGACGCGCGAGGGCGGGGGCGATGCCGCGGGCGGTCTCGGCAGCAAGCTTGGCGATTGGGTTGGCGGGGGCGAGAGCCTCGGCCAGAACGGCCGCGCGCTGCGCCGCCTCGGCGAGGTCGCCGGTCTGACCGGCCCGAGCGACAGCGAGGGTGGTTTCGGCAAGGGCAGCAGCGCGCGCCGCCTCGCGCGCCAGAGGCGAGGCGGGGTCGGCGGCGGCGATCGCCTCGGCGGCGGCCTTCACTCCCGCGGCGAGCCTTGCCGCGGCGGAAAGCCCGTCGCGCGCCGCGTCGTGGGTGGCGATCTCTTGGTCTGCACGGCTCCTCGCCGCCTCGGCCTCGCGCGCTGCCGCCCGTGCCTCCGCCTCTGCCCGGGCGGCTCGCCCTTCCGCCTCGCGCGCTGCCTCGGCCTCGCGCTGGCGCTCACCTCCCGCTCCGCGTGCTCCGAAATAGAAGCCGAGCACGGTGCCGAGCAGCCCCGCGATCTCACCCGTGGAGGCAAGGCCCAAGGGGCGCTGGAAGAGGATGGCGGTGAGCCCGAGGGTGACGATGACGAGCCCGAGCGCGGCGCGCACCGTGCCTTCGGGCAGGCCCATTGGCAAGGATTTCAGTCCCAAAAACGCTTTCAGCCGGGCGGCCTGGATCTCGCTCGCCGCAGCACCAGGGATCGGCTCGCCGCACCACTTGGCCATCCGGGTCAGCGACCGGTGCAGCCAGACCGCAACGAGGCCGAACAGGACCAGGGCGAGGAGAAGCGCAAGGCCAAGGATCAACGCGGCGTCGGCGAGGCGGGAGAGGGTGGCGGCGGAGGCCGCGCCGCCGACGATCAGCTGTTGGGCGGCGGTGGGCAGCGGGAGGAGGGCGAGGAGGGCGAGGAGAGCGAGGAGGGCGCGTTGGGGCATGGCGGTTCCGGGGTGGCGCTCCCGCTTATAGGATGTTTTTCCTTTCCCGTCACGTTCATGTTTTGTTCAAGAGCGGGAACGGGCCAGGCGCCATTGACCGCACCCCGCCGCCCGCCGATGCTCGCGCCCCGATCGCAACGACAGGGGAGACGCCAGAGCGATGCCGCAGGATCCGTTCTTCAACGACAAACTCTTCGAGGCGGGGCTCGCCGTGCGCAAACAGGTGCTCGGTAAGGACTACGTGGAGAAATCCCTCGCCTCTGCTGACGATTTCATGCAGGCCTTTCAGGAGTTCACCACCCAATACTGCTGGGGGATCATCTGGAACAGGCCAGGGCTTGATCGCAAGACGCGCTCCTTCCTCAATCTCGCCTTCCTGATTGCACTCAATCGCCCGAACGAGCTTCGCCTGCACATCGCCGGCGCTCTCGCCAACGGGGTGACGAAGGAGGAGATCAAGGAGGTCTGCCTGCAGGCCTTCGTCTATTGCGGCGTGCCGGCCTCGCTCGATGCCTTCAAGGTCGCGCAGGAGGTGTTCAAGGAGAAGGGAGTGTGAGGCCGGGGCGCGCGGGCGAATGGGATGGCGGCACAGACCTATCGCATCGGCTGCGGGGCGGGGTTCTCGGCCGACCGGATTGACGCGGCCGTCACGCTGATCGACCGCGCGCGGCCCCAGGCGGTGGTGTTCGAGTGCCTGGCTGAGCGCACCGTGGCCAGGGCCGTGCTGGCCCGCCTCGCCGACCCGGAAGCGGGCTTCGACCCGTGGTTCGAGGATCGCATGCGGGCCGTGCTGCCGCCTGCGGTCGCTGCCGGCACCACCCTCATCACCAACATGGGGGCGGCCAACCCCGCCGCCGCCGGCCGCCTCGCCCGCCGGCTCGCGGCAGAGGCAGGCGCGCCGCATCTGCCCATCGCGGTGGTCGAAGGCGATGAGGTGACCGAGATCGTCCGCCGCCTCGATCCGCCCTTCCTCGATCGGCCGGGCCGGCCCTCGGTGCTCGGCGAAGCGATCGTCTCTGCCCATGCCTATCTCGGCGCGGCCCCCGTTGTGGATGCGCTGCGCCGGGGCGCTCGTGTCGTGATCACCGGCCGGGTCGCCGACCCGGCCCTGTTCCTCGCCCCCCTCATCGCGCAGTTCGACTGGGCGACGAATGACTGGGAGCGGATCGGGCGCGGCATCCTGATCGGCCACCTCCTGGAATGCGCGGGTCAGCTGACGGGCGGCTATTTCGCCGACCCAGGCGTGAAGGATGTCGCGGACCTGGCGGAGCTCGGCCTGCCCTTCGCCGATGTCGAGCCGGACGGGAACGCCACGCTTGGCAAACCGGAGGGCACGGGAGGCAGGCTCGATCGCCTCACCTGCACCGAACAGCTCCTCTACGAACTGCACGATCCGGGCGCCTACCTGCAGCCCGACGCCACGGCCGATTTCCGCTCCGTGCGCTTCACCGAACTCGGGTCCGACCGGGTGCGGGTCGAGGGCGGCACCGGGCGGCCACCGCCCGCGACCCTAAAGGTCGTGGTGGGCTACCGCGACGGGGTGGTGGTGGAGGGCGGCATCTCCTACGCAGGCGAAGGCGCAGTGGCGCGCGCCCGGCTCGCTCTTGCCATCCTGCGCGAGCGCATCGACCGCCGCGCGATCCCCGTCCTCGATCTGCGCACAGACGTGATCGGAGTCGATTCGCTTCTGCGCGGGAGGGCGGTCGCACCCGACCCCGATGTGCGCGACGTGCGCGCGCGCCTTGCTGCCCGCGTGGCCGACAGGGCATCGGCGCGGGCGATCGGGCATGAGATCGAGGCGCTGTGGCTGAACGGGCCGGCAGGCGGAGGCGGGGCGTCGTGGTCGGCCCGCGAGGGGCTCGCCGTCGCCTCCGTCCTCATCCCCCGCGACCTCGTCCGCCCCATGGTCTCCTTCGTCGCCCCCGCCTGATGGCCTCCTTGCGCGACCTCGCCACCGCCCGCTCCGGCGACAAGGGCGACACCGCCACCCTCGCCGTCGTCTGCCGCGACCCGGCCGACTGGCCCCTCCTCGCCGGGTGGCTGACGGCCGACCGGGTGGCGGCCTTCCTCGCCCCTGCCGTGCGCGGGGCGGTGCGGCGGCACGAGCTTCCCGCTCTCGCGGCCCTCCTCTTCGTGCTGGAAGGGGCGCTGGAAGGCGGGGTTACGCGCTCTCTCGCCCTCGACCCGCACGGCAAGAGCCTCGCCTTCTCGCTGCTTGCGATGCCCCTGCCGGAGGAGATCCTCACTCGGGCTCGATGCCGGCGGCCTTGACCATGGCCGTCCACTTCGCCCGTTCGGCGCGGATGAAGGCCGCCGCCTCCTCGGGGGAGGAGATGAAAAGGGTCATGCCGAGCGTGTTCTCGAGCCGGTCGCGCAGGGTCGCATCGTTCGCCGCCGCCCGCACGGCGGCGCCGAGGCGATCGACCACCGGCTTCGGCACGCCGGCCGGAGCAACGAGGACGAACCAGGCGAAGATCGCATAGTCGGGCAGGCCCTGTTCCGCGATCGGGGGCACGTCGGGCAGCTGCGGCACGCGCGTCTTCGTCGTCACCCCGAGCGCGCGCACCTGGCCGGCACGGATGGCGGGCAGGGTGACGGCGACGTCGGCGACGAAGAGGTCGAGCCGGCCGGCGATCACCTCCTGCACCACCTGCGGCGAGGAGCGGAATGGCACCTCGAGGAGCCGAATGTCGGCCATGCGCGCGAGCGTGCGCGCGGCGACGAGCTGCGAGGAGGAGGCGGTGCCGAAGGAGAGGCTCTCGGGCCGCGCCTTCGCCGCCGCGATGAACTCGGCCAAGGTGCGGTGGGGGGAATTCGCGTTGACGATGGCCACCAGCGGCACGGTGGCGAGGGTGGAGATGGCGACGAAGTCGCGTTCGATGTCGTAGGGGACGCGCTTGAACAGAGCCTCAGCCGCGGCGTGGGTGGAGTTGGTGCCGAACAGGATGGTGTGGCCGTCGGGGGCAGCGCGGGCGACGTGTTCGGCCGCGATCAGCCCGTTCGCACCGGGGCGGTTTTCGACCACCACCGGCTGGCCGAGCGCGGGGCGCATCGCCTCGCCGAACAGCCGGGCGATGGTGTCGGTCGCACTGCCCGGCGCGAAGGGCACGACGGCGCGGATCGGCCCCGTCGGCCAGGTGTCGGCGACCGCCCCGCGGGGCAGGGCGGGCAGGGTTGCGGCTGCGGCGGCGGCCGCGAGCAGCGTGCGTCGCGTTGTCATCGTTTCCTCCTCGAAGCGTGCGTCTTGGCCAAGCAGGCTGGCCCCGGCGCCGTGACCGCGCAAGGGGCGCGGAAGGCGCGCGTCAGGTCTCCGCCGCCGTCCTTCCGGGCAGGCCGAGCGCCTCCCGCCCCGCCTTGGCGGCGAGGATCAGCGCCCGCCGCACCCCGTCGGCGTCCGCCACCGGCTGGGCGAAATCGAGCCGCGCCCGCGCCCGCCCGCGCACCAGGTCGCAGCCATCGACATCGACCGCCGCCATTCGCCAGCCCGCACCCTTGCGTTTCAGTGCGCCTTGCGCGATCGCATCGAGCGCATCGGCGTGGTCCTGGTTGACGTGGGCGATAATTTCTGGCTCGGCGTCGGCGATCGCCGCCACCGCCGCCGGGTCGGGGCGGAGGGCAGAGCCCGGGACGCGGCGGGCCATGGCAAAGCCGCCGACGAACAGCCCCTCCTCAAGACTGATCCGCCACAGCGCGAAGTCGTTGAACCCGGCGTAGAGCTTGGCGTAGGGGTGGCGGGCGAGCCAGCGCGCCTTGAGCGCGCCCACTTCCGGCCCTTCCACCCGGGTGGCAAGCCCCGTCACCGTCAGCCGCGGCCTCTTCTGGGGGTTCGGGCCGCGGGCGGGGCCGACGAACAGCAGCGAACAGCGCGCATCGTTCATCAGGTGTCGGGTGTGGCCCGACAGGACGGAAAGCCAGAGCAGAACGGAGAGATCGGGTGCGGGAGCGGGGGTGACGAGGGAGGCGAAAGGCTGGCCCGAGCCGGTAACAGTGGCGAGCGTGGCCTCGCGGGCGGCCCGGATCAGCCGCCGCGCCGCGAGCGCCGGGTCTGGCGTCTCCCCCTCTGCTGCACTTGCTTCCGGCGCGGCCTCGCTCATCCCTTCGCCCCAGGCTAGAACACCGCGCAGAATGTCGGCGCGTCTGGCCCGGCCGGCAACAGGGCCGCGCGCCTTGCCGCGAACGGAACCGCCATGCCGCAGACCATCGCCCTGGTCGATGACGACCGCAACATCCTCACCTCGCTCACCATGACCCTGGAGGCCGAGGGCTTCCAGGTTCGCACCTACACCGATGGTGAGAGCGCTCTGCACGGGATCACCAGCAAGCCCGTCGACCTCGCCGTGCTCGACATCAAGATGCCGCGCATGGACGGGCTCGAACTCCTGCAGCGCCTGCGCAAGACCTCCTCGCTGCCCGTGATCCTGCTCACCTCGAAGGACGAGGAGGTCGATGAACTGATGGGGCTTCGCCTCGGCGCCGACGACTACATCACCAAACCGTTCAGCCAGAGGCTGGTGATCGAGCGGATCCGCGCCCTGCTCCGCCGCAATGAGCTCGCCAAAAGCGAGGGGTCGGGCCAGCCTGCCGGCGGGGTGATGGTGCGGGGGTCGCTTGCGCTCGACGAGAACCGCCATCTCTGCACCTGGAAGGGCGCGCCCGTGCAGCTGACCGTGACCGAATTCCTGCTCGTGAAGGCGCTCGCCGCCCGGCCCGGAATCGTGAAGAGCCGCGACCAGCTGATCGATGCCGCCTACGGCGAGAACATCTACGTCGACGACCGCACCATCGACAGCCACATCAAGCGAATCCGCAAGAAGTTCCGCGCCGTCGACCCCCAGTTCTCGCAGATCGAGACCCTCTACGGCATCGGCTACCGCTACAAGGAGGAGTAAGCCCCCGTAAAGCCGCAAGGAGAGGGGCGTGCCGGAGGGGACAGCGGCGGCAGGCGAGGTGCAGGCGGAGGTTTCCCTGCCGGCGCCGCCGCTGCCACGCCGAGCGTATCGGCTGCTGCGCTCGCCTCTTCTGCGTCGCATTCTGCTCGTCAATGCGCTGCCGCTCGCGCTTCTGGTCGCCGCCCTTCTTTATCTCGACACCTACCAGGATGGGTTGATCGAGTCCGAGGTCGCCGCCTTGCGCGTGCAGGCGCAGGTGTTCGCCGCCGCAATCGGCGAGTCGGCGGTTTCGCTGGAGCGGCCGGAAAGCCCGCGCATCGCGCCCGACCTTGCCCGCCCTCTCCTTCGCCGCCTGGTCGAGCCAACACCTCTGACGCAGGCGCGGCTTTATGCCACGGACGGCACGTTGATCGCCGATTCCCGCGTCATCCTCGGCCCCGGCGGGGTGGTGACGACGGAGCCGCTGCCGCCGCCGCCGCCGCCGCGCGGCCCCTTCGCCTCCGCCATAGTGGCCACGTACGAGCGGGTGATGCGCGTGCTTCCGCGCGCCACCACCTTCCCCAAAATCGAGGACGAGGCAGACTGGAGCCCAGAGATTGCGCCGGTTCTGGCCGCCGCCGCCGAGGGCCGCGCCGCCCCAGTGGTGCGGCGCACGGCCGACGATCGCCTGGTGGTCTCCGTCACTCAGCCGGTGATCCGCGCGCGCGAGACCATCGGCATCGTGCTGGTCACGCGCGAGGCGCGCGCGGTGGATGAGGCGTTGTTCCACGTGCGCATGACCATCCTTGCCACGTTCGGGTTGGCGCTCGCCCTCACTGTCGCGCTCTCGTTCTACCTCGCGACCACCATCGCCCGGCCGCTCGTTCGTCTCGCCCGCGCCGCGGAGCGCATGCGCGAGGGGCGCGGGCGGCGCAGTTCCGTCCCGCCGGCGTTGAAGGCGCGGCGCGACGAGATCGGCGGGCTCGCTGTGGCGTTGGACGAGAGCGCGCGCGCTCTGTGGGCGCGGATGGACGCGATCGAGCGGTTCGCCGCTGACGTTGCGCACGAGATCAAGAACCCGCTCACCTCCATCCGCAGCGCGATCGAAACGATCCGCCGGATCGACGACCACAGCCGGCGCGAGCGTCTCCTGTCCGTGATCGCAGACGATGTCCGCCGTCTTGACCGTCTGATCAGCGATATCTCCAAGGCCTCGCGGCTGGATGCGGAACTTTCCCGCACCGGGCTCGAGCGGGTGGATCTCGCGCCCATGCTGGCCACACTGGCCGAGATCCATGAAACGACCCGCGGGCCCGAAGACCCCCGCGTGGTGGTCGATGCCCCGGCCGAAGGGCTGGTCGTGAACGGTGTGGAGGGCAGGCTCGTGCAGGTGTTGCGCAACCTCATCGGCAACGCGGTCTCCTTCTCTCCGCCCGGCGGCACGATCCGCCTGATTGGCCGTCACGACGGCGGGTGGGTCGAGATCGCGGTCGAGGACGAGGGGCCTGGGATCCCAGAAGATAAGTTGGAGCGGATTTTCGAGCGCTTCTACTCGGAACGGCCGAAAGGTGAGCGTTTCGGTACCCATTCCGGGCTCGGGCTTTCCATCTCGCGGCAAATCCTCGAGGCGCTTAGGGGCACGATTGCAGCGGAAAATCGGCGCGACGCGGCCGGGCGGGTGATCGGCGCGCGCTTCCTGGTGCGGCTTCCCGCAGCGTGAGGCTTGCGCCGACGCGGCGCGGTCTGGTTCCGTTCCGCCCGTGCTCGCCAGACGCTTCGTACTGCTTCTGCCTCTGTTCGGCGCCGCCTGTGCACGCGGCCCGCGCGGGCACGAGACGGCGAGCTTCTCGCCACCTGCCCCGCTCTCCTGCGTGCCGTTCGCGCGCGAACTCTCCGGCATCAGGCTGGCTGGCGACGCCCACACCTGGTGGCGGGCGGCAGAGGGGCGCTATGCGCGGGCCAACCGTCCCGTTCCCGGCGCGGTGCTGGTGTTCCGGAGCACGCGGAGGCTGCCCGCAGGCCATCTCGCAGTGGTGGTGCGGGAACGGGGGGCGAGGGAGATCGTGGCAAGCCACGCCAACTGGGGGTCGGGGTCAGCGCGCGGGCGGGTGCACCAGAACCAGCCGATCCTCGATGTGTCGCCGCGCAACGACTGGACCCTGGTGCGGGTGTGGCACCCTGAGACGGGGCAACTCGGCACCACCGTCTTCGCCACCTGGGGCTTCATCCTGCCCCCGCTGCGGCGCAGCCCCGACGAGATCGCGGCGGACGTGCCACGCGCGGCGCGTGCCGCCGCGCTGGCGTCGGTCTAAACGCGCGGCTCTTTCCTCCGCCTCAGCCGTTGCGCAGGCGGACGAGGGAGAACAGCCCTCCGGGCGGGCAGGGGGTGATCTCGGCCTCCTCGCGCTCGCCCATGGTGAGCAGGGCGTCGAGAGCGAAATCGGGGTGCCAGCCAAGGGCGCGCGAAAAGGGTGCCGCCGCGCGCTCGATGGCAAGCCTAAGCCCCCCTTTCGCCGCGAAATGGTTGACGAAGAGCAGAGTTCCGCCCGGGCGGACGACGCGGCGCATCTCGGCAAGCATGCGGCGGGGGTTCGGCACCACGGACGCGACGAACATCGCCACCGCGGAGTCGAAGGCGTGATCCGCGAAGGTCATGTCTTCGGCGTCCATCTCGAGCAGGGCCTCGACATGGTCCAAGCCTTCGCGCACCACCTTGGCGCGCGCGCGTGCCAGCATCTCGGGGCTGAGGTCGATGCCGGTGACGCGCAGGCCGCGGCGATAGAGGGGCAGGGAGAGGCCGGTGCCGACCCCGACCTCGAGCACGCGACCATCGGGCAGGGCGTTGACGGCGGAGACGGCGCGTCGGCGGGCGGGGGCGGAGACGAGACCGAAGACCGGGTCGTAAACCCTTGCCCAGCGGGCATAGGCCGCACGCACCGCCTCGGCGTCGAGCGGGCGGCGGGGAGCGGCCGGGCCGGAGCGGGAGCGTTCCGACAGCGAGGTCATGTGACAGGGCTGTTACGGGAGGCGCTGGCCCCTGTCCATGGCGTTCCTCTGCGGTTCGCCCGGGATCACGAAGAGTCCACCAGCCCCGAACGACCTCGGCGGCGGCCCACCCACCGCCGGCCCGCAGCCCCGTGCACCGCGCGGAGGGGCTGCGACGCGGGGTTCGGGAATCGCCGGCCGGTGATCCCGACCCTCGTAACCGAGGCTTAATCGGACATCGGTAGACTGGTCGCAACTGAAGTCGGGAACCAGGAGGCGTTCATGCTGAATGGACAAACGGCGGCGGGCCTGCCCCGCTTCTCCTACGTCGGGGCTCGTTTCGGTATCTGGGGCCTCAACGTGCCCTTCGACAGCGATGAGCGTTTCACCCGCGCCTGGGCGCGCACGGTTTCCGAGGTCAGGGACCATTTCGCGCACCGCACACCCGAGGTGCTCGAGACGGATTGGAAGGCCTATGTCTGTTGCTGGGCGGGACGGCAGGCCCTGCAGGTGGAGGGCGATTTCGTCGAGTGCGGAGTCAATCTCGGCGTGCTGTCGGGGACGGTGGCCGATTACCTCGACTTCGCCTCGCTCCCGCGCACGTTTTGGTTGTACGACACGTTCAAAGGCATTCCGCCCGAACAGATGTCGCCAACGGAGGCGGCAGGCCTTGCCGGTTGGCACAACAAACACAATTACACGACTGATGTTTATGACCTCGCGCTGCAGCGCTTCGCGCGCTTCCCGAATGCGCGTCTTGTGCGAGGTCGCGTGCCGGACACGCTCGCCGAACAGGCCCCGGAGACGGTCGCTTTCCTGAACCTTGACATGAACATCGCCTACCCCACGGTGGCAGCGGCGGAGTTTTTCTGGCCGAGGCTTGTTCGGGGCACAGTTATTCTGCTTGATGACGACTTGTCCGCCAATCACGAGCAGGAGATGTTCGCGATACAGGAGTTCGCAGCGGAGCGTGACCTTCTCGTCTTCGGTCTGCCGACTGGCCAGGGGCTGATCATCAAGCCCCGATGGCAGCGCAGCATGGTCGGTGCGGGACACGAGACGCCGCAGCAGCACGACAAGGGATGCGAGACGGCGCCGCCCGTAGCACGAACGGCCCCAACTCGGCTCGCACTCCATGACGCCCTAGCCGCCGGTCGGTCTGCCGGTCGCTGCGCATCACGCGTGGGCAGGTGCGGGGGCGGACGCGGACTTCGCCGATCATGACGAACACGCCACCACCAGCGACGATGACGCCGCCGTCCAACGCTGCCAGCCGACCCGCTCGCCGAACACGCGCGCGGTGAGCAGGGCGGCGACCGGGGCGAGGTGAGCCGCGAAGCGCGCCCACAGCACGACCACGACAGGGAGCACCTGGACGGCCGCCTTGATCGCACGGTCCATAACGATGAAGGAGACGAGTGCGGCGGACTGGAACGCCACAGCGGCGACAGGCGGAACAGGCGGGGTCAGACCGACCCTGCACGCGTGCAAGCTGCCGTGCCCGTGTCCTTGGCGCGCTTCAGGCGGCGTCCTCGCGCCGGTCCTTCACGCGCACATAGGCGATGGCGGCGTGTTCGGCGCAATAGGGCTTGCCGACCAAGGCCGGGGCGCCGCAGAAGCGGAAATTGGGCGTGCCGGGTTCGCCGATCGGCCAGCAGCAGGTGGCGTTGCCCGTGCGCAGAGGTTCGGCGCGCGGCATCGGCACCACGGGGGCCGGGGCGCGCTGCGACTGTGCCGCGGCTTGGGCTTGCAGCGGTGCGGGGCGTGCTGCGACGGCCGAGAAGAGCGGCGAGGCGCGTGGCACGGTGGGGCGAGTGGAACGCTGTGCCTGGCGCGGGGCAGGCGTCGAATCGTCGCCCCGGCGCCGGATCGGGGAGGGCCGCGCCGGCAGGTGCAGCCGGTGCGCCTTACCGACCACCGCGTTTTTCGAGATGCCCATGCGCCGACCGATCTCGGCGGTGGAAAGGCCCTCCGTCCACAACCTGCGCAAGGTCTCGATCTGCTCCTCCGTCCACTCCATGCGAGACGCGCTCCCCGTCCTCAACCGTTCCTCTACCAGATACGGTAGCAGGCGAGGGTGAGATCTACAACGGGTTGAGGCGTCAGAGCACGAAAAAGTTGTGGACAAGTGGCGGGCCGCCGCCCGGTGCCCGCAGGCTCACAGCAGGTCCTTGCGCAGCATCCCGTGCACGCCTTTCACGCCGTTCACCGTCTGCGTCACGCGGAAATCGGCCGCCAGCGAGCAGAACTGGTAGGCATCGAGCGGCGAGAGGTTGGTGCGGGCGCAGATGAAGGCGATCATCTCCCTCAGCGCCTGCTTCAGGGCGAGGTCGAGGTCCTCATTGAGCCCGAGCGAGATCCAGTGGGTTGGGGTCTCGGCGCGGGGGAAGGTGAGGAGCGGCGTCGTGCCGGTCTTCTTGTGCAGGACAAAGGTGAGGCGGCCGTTGAGGCACATCTCGAGGGCGTTGATGCACACCTCGCCATCGCCCTGCACGCCGTGCCCGTCGCCGACGGAGAACTTCGCTCCCGGCACGTGCACCGGCAAGTAGAGGGTGGTGCCGGCGACGAGCTCCTTGAGGTCGAGGTTGCCCGCGTGCTCGCGCGGCGGGTTGGAGGGGATGCGGCCGTACACGGGCGGCGGCGCCACGCCCATCACGCCGAAGAAGGGAGCAAGCGGGATCTCCGTTCCCCAGGGCATGCGGCAGGTCATCCGTGTGCGGTCAGCTGGGATGTGCAGCACGCGGAAGGTCGGGAAATCCTCAGGCAGGGTGCCGGCGAGAGGGCGGACCATGCAGAACCCCCAATCGGCGCCGAGGGTGATCTCCTCAATGCGCACCTCCAGCATGTCACCCGGCTCGGCCCCGTCGATGGCGATCGGGCCCGTCAGGATGTGCGCGCCGAGTTCTGGCACCACCCGGTCGTTGATGGCCGCAAGCGCTGGCGGGATGGCGAAGCCAGACCCGGGCGGGGGCAGCACGGAGCGATGGCCGGAAACGCATTCGACCTCGACCGTGTCTCCTGAGCGGATGGTCAAGCGCGAAGGGAGGGTCGCATCGAAGTACCCCCAGTGGACGGTCTCGGGGGTGGCGGGCAGGCGGTGGGTGGCCATGGTGTCTCCGTCGGCTGGGTGCGCGGCACTGCAGCAACGCAAGCCAGTGGGCGTCAACCGGAGCAAGGGAAGGGGCGGCCAAACGCTTCGGCGAAGGTGGCAATCAGGGCGGAATCGACCTCGGCCAAGCCGGCTGTGATGCCGAGGGCGGAGAGCGAGGTCACGCCATACTCCCTCAGCCCGCAGGGCACGATGCCTTGGAAGAAGGAGAGGTCGGGGTCGACGTTCAGAGCAAACCCGTGCCACGTCACCCACCGTGTGACCCGCACCCCGATGGCGGCGATCTTCGCCTCCTTCCCCGTCCGCCGGTCCGGCACCCACAGCCCCACTCTGCCCTCGCGGCGTTCTGCCCGCACGCCCAAGAGCTCCAGCGCCGCGATCAGCCAAGCCTCCAGGGCGCGGACGTAGCAGCGCACGTCGAGCCCGCGCGCGCGGAGGTCGAGCAGCACATACCCCACACGCTGGCCCGGCCCGTGCCACGTCCATTGCCCGCCACGGCCCGTGCGGAATGTCGGCAGCCCGCGCGGGTTGAGCAGATCCTCGGCCCGGGCCGAGGTGCCGGCGGTGTAGAGAGGCGGGTGTTCGACCAGCCAGACCAGTTCCGGCGCTTCACCCGCGCGGATGGCGGCGACGCGGGCTTCCATCGCCGCCACCGCGCGCTCGTAGGGCACCGGAGTGTCCTCGATTCGCCATTGCGGCCCTTTCGCGGCCGGGGCCGGCGGACGCTCCGTTGCGACGGCGAAGGGCATGGGCTATATCCCGCGCCTCGGCTGGCACTGCGGTCGTGGCGGAACTGGTAGACGCGCAAGCTTGAGGTGCTTGTGGGGGAAACCCCGTGGAAGTTCGAGTCTTCTCGACCGCACCAGCTGCTTCGTCATCGTGGGCCTGATCTAGCCCGCGGGTGAGGGTGCGAAAAGGGCGGGGCCTGGCCGGGCGCCCGCCCTTCGCGTGCGAGATAGGCCCGGGCCAGACGCGCCGCGTCAGATGCGGCGGCGGGCAAACCCGAGGCCCAACAGGCCCATGCCGAGCAAGGCGAGGCTGGCGGGCTCAGGCACCGGCGTCTCGCCCGGCCGAACCTCGAAGTTGAAGGTTTCGGTGATGAACTCTTCGGGGCTGGGGTTCAACGTCCAGGTGATGCTGTCCACCGCGCCAGTGAAGCTGCCAATCCAGCCCGACCCAACACCGGCCGAGAAGCCGACGATGACGGCGTTGGCGAACCGCGGGTCGGCCTGCCACTGCGCGAGCGTGATGCCGTAGCCGCCGTCGGCGAAGGGAAGGCCCAAGCCGAACGACCAGAGGTTGGTCGACGCGTCGATGGTGTCCGACACCCACTGGTCGGTCAGCGTGGGCAGGCTGTTGTAGGCCCGCTCGAACACCAGCCCGCCGCGGTCGGCAATCGTGCTGAGATCCCCGTCGCGGTCCAGAAGCACGCGCAGCGCAGGGTGCTGCACGGCGGGGTTGCTGCTCGTGCCGACGCGATACCATTCGTAGCCGAAGCTCGTCAGATCCTGGAAGCGGCCGAGCGTGCCGCCAGCGAAGAAGTTGCCGCTGAAGGCGAAGGCATTCGCCAGATACTCGATGTCCGCCTTCGCTGACCCGGAGGGCGAGGAGAAGAACACCGACCCGTTGCCGTTGCGCGGCAAGGTGGTGCTGATGCCGACCGAGCCGCTGTTGCGGACATTGTTGGAGGACTACCCTGAGGCGCCCACTGCCTGGCCCTGATTGGACGGGCCGGGGTTGGAAAACGCATCGCCCGGGGCGCTGGTGTTGGACAGCACGATGGTGGCAGCGGCGGCAGGGTATGCGAGGCCGAGGGCTGCCAGGATGGTGGAGGCGACCAGAGCGCGTTGCAGCATGAAGTGCTCTTGAGTGCTAAGGTTTGAACGCGGGGAAATCCCGCACACCACGCACGCACATCCCGAGCCAAATCGTCTAATCCTGAGCCAGATCGGCTAAAATCTTGTCCCGGCGCCAATTTTTCTTCCGTCTCCGGAACCTCTCCACAGCGGCGTAAAGTTTTCCGACACCGCCGATGCCAGGGGCCGGACCCGCGGCCGACGGGGCCGGCCCGGCAACGGGTCGCCAGCGAAGGCATCAGCGCAGGGCGGCAACCCTGTGGCCGGCCGGGACGAGTGTCGCGAGGGCGGTGCGCACCGCCGCGGCGGGGGCGGAGGCGGTGAGTGTGGCGCCGTCCAGTCCCCGCAGCACGAAGCGCAAACCTTCTCCTCTCGCCCGAGTCAACGACCCCTCGTCGAGCGCGACCGTCAGACGCTCCACCATCAGGCAGGTGCGGATGGCGCAGGCGGCACGCCGCCGCTCCTCCGCCACCGCGCGTCCGCCCGCGAGGCCCTCGGGCGCCCAGCCGGCGAACTCCTCTGCGAAGGCGATCGTCTCGATGTCTGCCACCACGCCGAACCGGCCGTCCTGCCGCAGTGTGATCCCCACGTCGGGGGCGGTCGGGTCGGTGCCGCGGCTGCGCGCCACCGGCCACACGCTGTCTGTTGCCCCGCGCCAGCCTTCGCGCGCCGTCTATCCTCCCTCCATCAAGGCGCGGGCCGAAACCAGGAGCACTGTCACCCTGCCGACCACTGCGTGCATTCTCGGCGGCATTGTCTCGCTCTCCGACCTCGTGTCCCGTGTGGCGACACCGTGCGCGACCCGAGGCTAACGCCGGGTGAGCAGCACCCTTGGGGAAGCCTGCGCCTCGTCAGACCCAGAGCTACAGAAGGGGGAGGCGCACGGGCTCCCGCCCCAGGAGCGCAAGCAGCGAGGTCTTGCCGGGGACGATCCGCCCGAGACCCTCCATGCCGGGCTTCAGCGGGGCAGCGGCCAGATGTTCAGCGTCCAGCCGTGCCCGCACGCGCACCACCGTCCGTCCTGAGGCGGGCTCGGCCAGTGGCGCGATCTGCTCGACCACGACGCCAATCCTCGCCCCGGGGTAGGCGGCCGGGGCGAGCCACCCGGCTTGCCCGACCGTCACCTCGGCAATCCGCTGTTCTGGAACCAGCAGGTTGACCTCCACCCCCTCCAGGGGAGCGGCCTCGGACAGCACCTGGCCGCGGCTCACCGGCTGGCCGACCTCGCGGCGCAAATCCCCGACAGCACAACTCTGTCGATCGGCGCGCGCGGCTCGGCCTGCGCGATGCGGTATTCGAGGAGAGCAACCTGCGCCTCGGCGCGGCGGGCGGAGAGGAGGGCGAGCTGCACCTGCGCGGGGCGCCCCTGCGCAGGCGCGATGTCTGCTTCGCACCAATCCGCCACCGCACCACATCTTCTGGCTGTGCGATCCGGTGCGGGTTCGCCGTTCTGCCCGGTCAAGGAGACGTCTGCCACTCGCGGTTCGTCAAAGCGATGATCGACTGCGCGACCGCCTCGGCGGCCGTCCGGTGTGGGCTTCGTGCCCGCCACACGAGTCGCAGCGTGCGTGACGCGCCAGTTGCCAGCGGGCGCAGCACAAGCCCCATCTCGCGCGCCGCTGCAGCGGCGAGAGCAGGAATGAGCGTGGTGCCATAGCCGGCGGCGACCAGGTGCATGAGCGTGACCAGGCTCGTCGCCCGCATCGGCTGGCTTGCTGCCGTGCGGCAGATGGCGAGCGCCTGGTCGCGCAGACAGTGGCCCTCAGCCAGCACCAGGATGTCGCGCGCGAGCTCCTCCTCCGCCACAGTTGCGCAGCCGGCAAGGGGGTGCGCGGGCGGCAGGGCGGCGAGAAAAGGCTCGGCGAAAAGCGGGCGCGAGAGCAGGTCGGGCTCATTCGGTTCGGTTGCGATCACGCAGGCCTCGAGATCGTGCGCGCGCAGCCGTTCCATGAGCGAATCCGTCAGGTCCTCCCACGGTTCGATGTCCAGGCTCGGCAGCCGTGTGCGCAAGGCAGCGAGCACGCGCGGCAGGAGATAGGGGGCGAGGGTGGGAATGATGCCCAGACGGAATGGGCCGGAGAGGGGGTCGCGCAGGCTGCGCGCCTGTGCCTGGATGGCGTCCGCCTCTGCCACCGCCGCCCGCACATGCGGCAACAGACGCTGGCAAGCCGCCGTGGCCGCCACACCGCGCGCGCCGCGTTCGAGCAACGCCACACCCAGCTCGGCCTCGAGCTTGCGCAGCTGCACCGACAGGGTCGGTTGGCTGACCCCGCACGCCTCGGCGGCACGGCCGAAATGTCCGTGCTCCAGCACAGCGAGCAGGTAGCGCAGGTCGCGCAGATTCATTGGGCGCACCTCTCCGATAGAGAAAATCTATGATGACATTAGCGTGCAATGGCTTCCATTGATCCCCGCGGGTCGGCTAGGGTGTCACAACACACCGAAAGCGGCGGGCGAAAGCGCGCTGCTTACCTTGCATTGTCACGCACGGAGGGAAGGCGATGGAAGGAACGATCGCGCCGCAGACTATGGGCAAGTGCCCCGTGATGCACACGCACGGCAGCCGCACCCGCCTGTCGATGCGCTCGAACCGCGACTGGTGGCCCGAGGCGCTCAACCTGCGCATCCTGGCTCTGCAGTCCGAGAAGGTGAACCCGTACGGGCGGGAGTTCGACTACCGCAAGGCTTTCCTCGAACTCGATCTGGAGGCGCTGAAGCGCGACATTTTCGAGGTGATGACCACGTCGCAGGACTGGTGGCCGGCCGACTGGGGCCATTACGGGCCGCTCTTCATCCGCATGGCCTGGCATGCTGCCGGAACGTACCGGATTGGTGATGGTCGCGGCGGTGCCTCGACGGGAGCGCAGCGTTTCGCTCCCGAAAATTCGTGGCCAGACAACGCCAACCTCGACAAGGCGCGCCGCCTGCTGTGGCCCGTCAAGCAGAAGTACGGCAACAAGATCTCCTGGGCCGACCTCTTCATCTTCGCCGGCAACTGCGCGCTCGAGCACATGGGGCTGAAGCCGTTCGGCTTCGGCGGCGGCCGTGTCGACATCTGGGAGCCCGAGGACGAAATTTTCTGGGGCAACGAGGAGACGTGGCTCGGTGACGCCCGCTACTCAGGCGATCGCGAGCTCGCCAACCCGCTCGCTGCTGTGCAGATGGGGCTCATCTACGTCAACCCGGAAGGCCCGAACGGCGTGCCCGACCCCGTCGCTGCGGGCCGCGACGTGCGCGAGACCTTCGCGCGCATGGCGATGAATGATTGGGAGACGGTGGCGCTGACCGCTGGCGGGCACACCTTTGGAAAGTGCCATGGCGCAGGCCCCGCGCAGCATGTTGGACGCGAACCGGAAGGGGCGCCAATCGAGCAGATGGGTTTGGGGTGGAAATCGACCTTCGGCACCGGCAAGGGCGGAGACACCATCACCTCGGGCATCGAGGGTGCCTGGACTCCGACACCAACGAAGTGGGACACTTCCTACTTCGACATGCTGTTCGGCTATGAGTGGAAGCCGGTGAAGTCACCCGCCGGCGCCTGGCAGTGGGTGCCGACCGACCCGGCGGCGCACAGCCTCGTCGTCGATGCGCACGATCCCTCAAAGCGCCATCCGCCGATCATGACGACGGCCGACATGGCGATGCGCATGGACCCGATCTACGAACCCATTTCGCGCCACTACCATAAGCACCCGGATGATTTTGCCGATGCCTTTGCGCGCGCCTGGTTCAAGCTCACGCACCGCGACATGGGGCCGAAGTCGCGCTATCTTGGGCCGCTCGTGCCGGCTGAGGACCTGATCTGGCAGGACCCTCTGCCGCCTGTCGATCATCCGCTGATCGAGGCCGATGACATCGCGGCGCTGAAGGCGAAAATCCTCGCTTCCGGCATCCCGCTCTCACGACTCGTCTACACGGCGTGGTCGGCGGCGGCTTCGTTCCGCAACTCGGACAAGCGCGGCGGGGCAAACGGGGCGCGGATTCGCCTTGCTCCGCAGAAGGACTGGGAATCGAACGAGCCCGCTGAGCTCGCTAAGGTGCTCGCCACCCTCGAGGGCATCAAGCGCGACTTCGATGCGTCTGCTGCTGGCGGCAAGAAGGTCTCGCTTGCCGACCTGATCGTGCTCGCCGGCACGGCAGCGGTGGAGAAGGCGGCGGCCGATGCCGGGTTTCCGGTTGAAGTTCCGTTCCATCCAGGTCGGACGGACGCGCGCGAGGACCAGACCGATGTCGACTCGTTCCGTGTGCTCGAGCCGCTCGCCGACGGGTTCCGGAACTACGCGCGCAGTGCGGTGCTGCCGGTGGAGGATCTGCTCCTCGACAAGGCGAACCTGCTTACCCTCACCGCACCGGAGATGACGGTTCTGGTAGGCGGCATGCGCGTGCTCGGCGCCACGTATGGCGGAGCCAAGCACGGCGTGTTCACCGACCGGCCTGGGGCGTTGACCACCGACTTCTTCCGCACCCTGTGTGACATGAGCCTGGAGTGGGTGCCGCTCACCGAAGGGCGCGAGCTGTTCGAGGGGCGCGATCGCAAGAGTGGTGCGAAGAAGTGGACGGCGACGCGGGTCGATCTGATCTTCGGTGCCAACTCGCAGCTGCGCGCTCTCGCTGAGCACTACGCCCAGGACGACAACCGCGAAAAGTTCGTGCACGACTTCGTCGCGGCCTGGACCAAGGTGATGGAGCTCGATCGCTTCGACCTGCACGGCTGAGCGACCAGCGGGCGGGGTTGCCTTGCCCCCGCCCGATCGAGGCGAGCAAGCGGGCGGTGCTGCTTCGGCGCACCGCCCGTTTTCATCAGCGAGGCTTGCCGGGGGTGGCGGCGTTCAAAACGTGAACTGCACGGTGACGCCGGGGGTGGCGTTGAGCAGGAGGTCGCGCAGGGTGCTGTTCGGGTCGCGCGGTGCTGGCCCGTCGGAGACGCCCGGGCGTCGCGGTTCCTCGGGCACGCCGGGGGCAAGGCGAACACCGGGGGCGAGCTCGACCCGGAGCTGATTTGCCTCAAACCCTGGGGCGGGCACAGGGGAAGGGCTAGCCAGGGGGACGGAGTCGGGCGGCGGCAGCGGCCACGGCGGTGGCAACGGCAAAGGTGCCGCAGCCGAAGCGAGCAGAAGCCACACCGAAGGGATCATTCTGGCACGCTGCCGCTGAGCGGGGCAGGGCTTCCTTGCCGCCACGCCTCGAGAGCCCAGGCGACGGAGCGGAAGGCGAGCTCTTGCCAGGGGATGTCGTCCCACGCGACCAGGGCGACCTCGCTCGACTCCGGTGTGGCGTGGATGGCGTCTGGGTCGAGCAGTCGCGCCCGATAGTAGAGGTGCACCTGGCCGATGCGGGCGATGGAGTAGACGCCGATCAGGCCTTCGATGGCGAGGCGCGCATTCGCCTCTTCCAGCGCTTCGCGGGCGGCGCCCTCTTCTGCGGTCTCGCCCATTTCCATGAATCCGGCGGGAAGGGTCCAGTAGCCGCGCCGGGGTTCGATGGCGCGGCGGCACAGCAGGACGCGCCCGTCCGGCACGGTGGCGACCGCGCCGACGATCACCTTTGGGTTCTCGTAGGCGATGAAGCCGCACTCGGGGCAGGTGAGGCGTTCGCGATGGTCGCCCGGTGGGATGGTGCGCAGGCGGGGACCGGTGGGGCTGATCATGGTCTGCACCATTGGCCGGGTCGACCGTTTCGCCAAGGGGCGTTGACGCTTGTCTGCCGGTCAGAGCTGCGCGAGGGGAAGCAGGGGTTGGGCCGGTGGAGCGGGGCGCGCGGACTGGGCGGGGCGAAGGAATGGGGGGCATCGGGCGCCGGAGCGGAAACCGGCCGGCGGCAGGCCGGGCATGGCGGTGGCGCCTTACCGAGCGTGGCCCCGGTGCGCTGGGCGGCGGTTGCGCGGCTGCGGCGATGCGCTGTCGGCCGAGCCGGTTCCCCGGTCGCTGGCGGTGCTCTCTCGGTGCGCGACGCGGGACGTGCGTGCGCCCGTCTCTGCCGGGTGGACCGATGGCAGGGCTTCGACCGCTCGCTTGGCTGTGCCGGGTCTTGCGGGCCCGTGGCAGTGGCGCAGGCGGCGCTGCCGCGATGAGGTGTCGCGATGAGGTTTGCCGGGTCTCGCGGGCCCGTGGCGGTGGCGCAGGCTGGGCTGCCGCGATGAGGTGGCGCGATGAGGTTTGCCGGGTCTCGCGGGCCCGTGGTGGTGGCGCAGGCTGGGCTACCGGCTGGTGCGGGACCGGTGCGGGACCTCAGACTGTCAGGTTGAGCAGCGACCCGCGCGGCAGCGGCCCGGTGGGGGCGGCGTCCAGAGGCGCGAGCGGTGGCGCAGGCTTGGCGGGGACCTGAGCCTTGGCCCGCTCCACCCCCGCAGGCATGGCGGCAGCAGCCCCGGTGGCACGACTGCCCTGCACCTGCAGCGCGGCGGAGGCCGACTGCGTGACGGCGGCAAGGGAGGCGAGAGAAACCATGCGCAGCGTTCTAACCCGCATTGGTTAACAATGCGTTAACGCGGGTCGTTGCGCAACTCGTACAATCGTAGGTGGTACGGGCGGCGCGCCACCAAACCGCCGGGCGCCGAACGCCCGCCAGCCCCGCGTGAGGCCGGCCCCTCAGGCAGCGAGCGCGGCCACCCCGGGCAGGGTCTTGCCCTCCATCCACTCAAGGAAAGCGCCACCCGCTGCCGAGACGTAGGAGAGCTCCTCCACCACGCCTGCCTGGCGCAAGGCGGCCACCGTATCTCCCCCTCCGGCGACGGAAAGGAGCGAGCCTGTCTTGGTCAGCTCCGCCACGCCTTTGGCGACGCGCACCGTCGCCGCCTCGAAAGGAGGGGTCTCGAAGGCGCCGAGCGGCCCGTTCCAGATCAGAGTCCGGCAGGTGCCGAGACGCGCGAGGATCGCCTCGCAGGTGAGGGGGCCAAGATCGAGGATCATTGCCTCCTCCGGCACGCGATCCACCGTCACCGTCTCGGTCGGCGGGTTGGGTTTGAACTCGCGCGCCACCACCGCATCGAGGGGCAGCACGATCGCGCAGCCGGATTGTTCCGCCCTCGCCACGATCTCGCGCGCCGTGGCGTGCAGGTCGGGCTCTTGCAGGCTTTTGCCGACACCAAGCCCCCGCGCGGCAAGAAAGGTGTTAGCCATCGCCCCGCCGATGATCAGCACGTCGACCCTACCCACCAGGTTGCCCAGCAGGTCGAGCTTGGTCGAAACCTTCGCCCCGCCGACAATCGCGGCAACAGGCCGCGCGGGCGTGCCGAGCGCCTTCTCCAGCGCCTCCAGTTCCGCCTGCATCAGCCGCCCAGCATAGGCTGGCAGACGGTGGGCGAGCGCCTCGGTCGAGGCATGCGCGCGATGTGCAGCCGAGAAGGCGTCGTTGACGTAGACGTCGCCAAGTTTTGCCAGCGCCTCGGCGAAGGCCGGATCGTTCTCCTCCTCGCCGGGGTGAAAGCGCGTGTTCTCGAGCACAACGATGTCGCCCTCTCGCAAGCCGCCGACCGCGCGTTCCGCCGGCTCCCCGATGCAGTCGTCAGCGAAGGCGACCGCGCGGCCGAGCACATCGCTCAACGCCTCCGCGACGGGCCGAAGCGACATCGAGGGCACGCGCTTGCCCTTCGGCCGGTCGAAGTGGGAGAGCACGATCACCTTCGCGCCCTTCTCGGCGAGCTCGCGGATGGTGGGCAAAAGGCGCTCCAGGCGGGTGAGGTCGCTCACCCGCCCGTCCTGCATCGGCACGTTGAGGTCGGCCCGCAGCAGAACCCGTTTCCCGCGCGGATCGAGTGCATCGAGCGTGCGAAAGGCCGCCATCTCACAGCCTCCCCATGAGGGCTGCGGTGTCGCACATACGGTTGGAGAAGCCCCATTCGTTGTCGTACCAGCTCATCACCCGCACCAGCGTGCCCTCGATCACCGCGGTCTGGGTGGCGTCGAAGGTCGAGGAGGCCGGGCAGTGGTTGAAGTCGACACTCACCAGCTTCTCCTCGTTGTAGCCGAGGATGCCCTTGAGCGGGCCCTCGGCCGCCGCCTTCATCGCTGCATTCACCTCCTCCTTCGTCACCGGGCGTTGCACGATCGCATCGAGCGAGACGAGCGAGACGTTCGGGGTGGGGACGCGGATCGCCGTGCCATCAAGCTTGCCCTTCAGTTCGGGAATGACGAGGCCGATCGCCTTCGCCGCCCCGGTGGTGGTCGGGATCATCGAGACGGCGGCGGCGCGCGCGCGATGGAGATCACGGTGCAGCGTGTCCACTGTGCGCTGATCGCCCGTATAGGCGTGAATAGTCACCATGTAGCCGCGCGCCACGCCGAAGGCATCGTGCAGCACCTTCACCACCGGAGCGAGGCAGTTCGTGGTGCACGAGCCGTTGGAGACGACAGTCATCTCCTTCGTCAGCGTGGTGTGGTTCACGCCATAGACGATGGTGGCATCGGCCTGATCGGCGGGCGCGCTGATGAGCACCTTGCGCGCGCCGGCGGCAAGCAGCGGCTGGGCTTTCTCCTTGGAGGTGAACAGGCCCGTGCACTCCATCGCCACATCGACCCCGGAGAGTGGCAACTGCGCAGGGTCCTTGATCGCGGTGACCTTGATCGGGCCCCAAGAGCGGTTGCCGTGGCGAATGGTGATGGTGTCGGCGCCCGTCTCGACCAGCCCCGGGAAACGCCCATGCACGCTGTCGTAGCGGAACAGGTGCGCATTGGCCTCCACGCTGCCGAGGTCGTTGATCAGCACGCATTCGAGATCGTCGCGCCCGGATTCCACCATGGCGCGCAGAACGAGCCGGCCGATACGCCCGAACCCATTGATCGCGATCTTCACCGCCATGACGTCCGCCCTTCCTTTGCTTGTTTCGAAGGTAGAGATTTTTCAAGATAACCGGCGGAGCACGGCTTGCGCCACCCCTTCCGGCGTTGGCCGCTGCACGGGTGAGCCTGCCGCCTGCGAAGGCGGCGCACCCGTTTCGGGCCCGAGGAACAGGCCAGAGAGGCCGAGCCAGCGGCCCCAGCCCTGGGCAATGCCGCATTCGATGCCGACTCGCAACACCCCACCGAGCACGAGCGCGCGCCACGCCTCGTCCTGGGCAGAGAACAACTCGAAGCAGGGCAGCGAAACGACGGCGACTGCCACTCCCTGCGCCTGCAGAATTTCGCGCGCGGCGAGCGCGACAGCCACCTCCGTCCCGCTGGCGATCAAAGTCGCCTGGCGCGGGCCGGCTGCCTCAGCCAGCACGTAGCCGCCGCGCGCCGACAGGTTCTCAGCCGTATGGTTGCCGCGCACGGCGGGTCCGACCTCTTCGCTCACCACGAGGACGGAGGGGCCGTCGTGCCGAGACGCCGCCAGCGCCCAAGCCTCGGCCAGCTCCACCGCGTCTGCGGGGCGGAACACGAACAGGTTCGGGATGGCGCGCAACGCGGCGAGGTGGTCGTGCCCGCTCCAGGCTCCGGCGATGGCGCCATTGGCTGCCGCGCTGTCCGTCCCGTCCTCGCTCAGCACGGCGATCACACGCCTTTGCAGGCGCGCCGCGAAACGAAGGGCGGGACGAAGGCAATCGGCCTCAGCAAGCGCGGTGCCGCCGACGGGGATCGCGCCGCCGTGCGCGGCAAGCCCGCCGATGGCCGATGCCAGAGCCTGGCGTCGCCCTCGCGTCGAGATCGGCACACCCCCCCGGCTTCCGGACGGGGAAGCCGCCCCGTTCGACGGCGCACGCGCCGCACCGGAGCCGTCGGACAGATCGATAAGCTCGGGGATGGCAGCAGCCAGGATCGCCAGCGCCTGCCGGCTCGCCTCCGCGGTTGCCATAAAGGATCGGCCGGCGGCGAGCTGCGTCTTCCAGGCGTCGAGCCCGAAGCGCCAAGCCTCCGGCAGACGACCCAGAAGCGCACGGTCGAACTCGTCGCGCAAGGGGCTCCTCTGGTGGCGGCGGCGCCAGGCAAGCCGTTCCCGCGCGCCGCGCCGCGCCGCCTCGGCCCAGGCCAGGGCGAGGTCGGCGGGAACCCCCTCCCCGCTGGCCGCCTGGCAAAGCGTGTTGCCGGTGCGGCACAGGATCAAGGTCGGTCGCGCCGCACGGACCGCGGAGGAGAGCGCGGCCGCGACTTGGTCAGGATCGTCGGCCGCGACCCCTCTCGTCGCCCAACCATGGGCGGCGAAACACCGCAGCACCTCGTCGGAACCGGGCTCCGCCTCGGCCGCCTCGACCAGAACGGTGAGCCGCGACAGTTTGAGCGCGCCGGCGAGGGAGGCCGCCTCGTGCCCCGGACCGGCCATCACCTCCTCGGCCGAGGCGATCACCCAAGTGCGGTGATCGACCAGGGAACGGCCGAAGCGGGCGGCGAGAATCCGCTCCGCCATCGCCAGCCCGACCGCGGTGGCAAGCCCTTGCCCGCCTGCGCCGACAAAGACCGCGGCGTCGTCCTGCCCCGCCTCTCCATGCCCAACAGCTTGGCCGGTCAAGGTGTCGAGGGCAGCGCGGAGAGGCGCGCCGTTCGCGTCGGCGAGCACGACCCGGTCGCGGTCTGGCCAGTGCGGGTCTGCCGCATCGAACTTCAAAAACCGGGTCCACAGCACCGTTGCGACCTCGGCCATGCCGAGCGCGAAGCGCGCGCGATCGGCGCTGTGTGCGCCGAGGCAGGTGAGAACGCCGATCCGCAGAGCCCCCGCCAAAGCCCGGTCGAACCCGGCGCCTTCGTCTGCCGCGACGGCACGCGGCGCGTTCGGCGCGGACTTTTTCCCTTCGACTGCGGTGACGACCACCGCGCTCTCCTTCAACCCCCTGTGAACCCGGTCGCTATATTCAGCGCCGGGCCCGCCGGCAAGGCCGAGCGTCGCGCCCGCCCCGTGCCGTCCGTCGGTGCGGGGCGCGGCTTGCTCTTGCCTCCGGCGCGCGCCTGCCACATCAGGTTTGCTGGGTTCGGGCCCCTCTGGCGGAGGGACCGGCGCGGCTGAGCCACCCGGGGCCGCGCTCTAGGCGCCGCGATGTCGGACCCCGCCGCCCCGCTCGCCGGGCGGCTGCCTCTCCCGTCCCTCGGGTGCGCGGTGATGGCCTGATGTCGGCTCCCTGGTCGTTCTGGGTCCTCTTCAACGCCTTCATCCTGGCCTTGCTTCTGGTCGATCTCGGCGTGTTGACGAAGCGCGACCGCGCCATCCCGGTGCGCGAGGCGCTTTTGCGTTCGGCCGCCTTCTTCACGCTGGCGATGATCTTCTGCGGCGGCGTCTTCGCCTTCTACGGCGCAACCCCTGAGGAGCGTTGGCGGAAGGGGATGGAATTCCTCACCGGCTACCTGATCGAATGGTCGCTCTCGGTCGACAACATCTTCGTCTTCGTCCTGATCTTCTCCCACTTCCAGGTGCCGCTCGCCTACCAGCACCGCGTGCTGTTCTGGGGCATCCTCGGTGCCCTCGTCATGCGTGGGACGCTGATCCTGCTGGGGACTGCGCTCATCGTGCAGTTCCAGTGGATCATGGTCGGCTTCGGCCTGTTCCTGATCTGGTCTGGCTGGAAAATGCTGCAGGCGGTGGACGAAGAGCCAGACCTCGAGAACAACCGGATCTTGCTGTGGGTGAAGTCGCGCTACCGCGTGACCGACGGCTACGTGGGCGACCGTTTCTTCATCCGTCGCGACGGCAAGCTCTTTCTCACTCCGCTCGCCCTCGTTCTGGTGCTGATTGAAACGACCGACCTCGTGTTCGCCCTCGATTCGATTCCGGCTATCTTCGCTATCACGACCGACCCGTTCATCGTCTACACGGCGAATGTGTTTGCCATTCTTGGGCTGCGCGCGATGTACTTCGCGCTCGCCGGAATTGTGCACCGGTTCTACTACCTGAAATACGGGCTCTCCATCGTGCTCATGCTGGTGGGCGCGAAAATGCTTGCCAACTACGCGGCGGGCGGCAAGGCCGTGCCGGTCGAACTCGCCCTTCTCGTCACAGCGTCCATCATCGGCGGGTCGATCGCGCTCAGCCTGATCAAGACCGCCCAGCGTGCCCCGGCCGAAGGGTTGGCCACTGCTTGGCGCGGCTGGGTGCCGTTCTCGCGCCGCCGCCGCGCGGAGAGGGAGGCGGCAGACTAGGGCCTTGCGGAAAGGCGCAGTCTCCTGCTTGCTTTCCTGGCTTCGAAGAGAAGGCTTGACCAGACCCCGCGCACGCGCGAGAGATCATGGTGTCGATCAGCTTTCGCCGACGCCGCGGCGAGGCTCGAAGGCCAACGAACGAGGTGGGGTGGATGCGCGTGATGAAGCGGCTGGCGGCGGGGTGTGCGCTCTTGGTCTTTGGCGGGCTCGCCATCGCCAGCGCCGCGGTGGCAAGCGAAATTGGGGCCCCCGTGCCTGGCGGGCTCGGCATGCAGGCCGCTGCCTCCTCGGTGAAGGAACGGGTGCACGACCTGCACAACCTGCTCCTCGTCATCATCACCGCGATCACGCTGTTCGTCCTCGCCCTGATGGCCTACGTGGTCTGGCGCTTCCGGGCTGAGCGCAACCCGAACCCGTCCACGACCGCGCACAACACGCTGCTCGAGGTGGCCTGGACGGTCATCCCCGTCCTCATCTTGGTTGTGATCGCGGTCCCCTCGTTTCGCCTTCTCTACTACATGGACCGCACGCACGACCCCGATCTCACGGTCAAGGTGACGGGATTCCAATGGGCTTGGGAATACGAATACCTCGACGCGGACGGGCTGAAGTTCGAATCCTACATGCTTCCGGCCGAACAGGCGGTCGAGGAAGGCAGGAAGCGCTTGCTTGATGTCGACGAGGAACTCGTTCTGCCGGTCGGCAAAAATATCAGGATCCTGACCACGAGCCGCGACGTCATCCACTCCTTCTTCATCCCCTCGCTTGGCGTGCAGAAGTACAATATTCCGGGCCGCGTTCTGGAAACTTGGGTGCGCATTGACCGCCCCGGGGTGTACTATGGCCAGTGCAACCAGATTTGCGGCGTCAACCACGCCTTTATGCCGATTGCCGTGCGCGCCGTGCCCGAGGCTGAGTTCACTGCTTGGCTGGAGCAGGCGAAACGCCGCTTCGCCGCGACTCAGCCCGCCACCCGCTTCGCTGCCCGCACGGCGGAAGCGAACGCCGCGGCAAACTGAAGCCGACGACCGGAAAGACGACCGAAGCCAGCAGAGCGAAGATCAAGGACCAACCCGATGGCCACTGCACACACTGACGCGCATCACGCCCACACACCCGGCTTCGTCGCACGGTGGCTTTTCAGCACCAACCACAAGGACATTGGCACCCTCTACCTGATCTTCTCCGTCATCGCCGCGCTGATCGGCGGGCTGATGTCGGTGCTGATGCGCATCGAGCTGCAAAATCCCGGCATGCAGATCTTTGCCGACGGCCAGCAGTGGAACGTCATCATCACCGCGCACGGCCTGATCATGGTTTTCTTCGTGGTGATGCCGGCACTGATCGGCGGGTTCGGCAACTGGTTCGTGCCGATCATGATTGGCGCGCCTGATATGGCCTTCCCGCGCCTGAACAACATCTCGTTCTGGCTGCTCGTGCCGTCCTTCTTCCTTCTTCTCGGTTCCGCTTTCGTCGGCCAGGGTGCGGGGGTGGGCTGGACGGTCTACCCGCCCTTGTCGCACTCCACCTTCCAGTCCGGCCCTGCGGTAGACATGGCGATCTTCGCCCTCCACCTCGCCGGCGCGTCGTCCATTCTCGGCGCGATCAACTTCATCACCACTATCCTCAACATGCGCGCGCCGGGCATGACCCTGCACAAGATGCCGCTCTTTGTGTGGTCTATGCTGGTGACCGCGTTTTTGCTCCTGCTCGCCGTGCCGGTGCTGGGTGGTGCGATCACCATGCTGCTCACCGACCGCAACTTCGGCACCGCCTTCTTCGACCCCGCCGGCGGCGGCGACCCCGTGCTGTTCCAGCACCTCTTTTGGTTCTTCGGCCACCCCGAAGTCTACATTATGATCCTGCCGGCCTTTGGCATCATCAGCCACGTTGTCTCTACCTTCAGCCGCAAGCCGGTGTTCGGCTACCTCGGCATGGCTTACGCGATGGTGGCGATCGGCGTGGTCGGCTTCGTGGTCTGGGCGCACCACATGTTCGTCTCGGGCATCGACGTCGACACGCGCGCCTACTTCATGGCGGCGACGATGATCATCGCCGTGCCGACGGGCATTAAGATCTTCTCCTGGATCGCCACCATGTGGGGCGGGTCGATCCGCTTCGAGGTGCCCATGCTGTGGGCGTTGGGCTTCATCTTCCTCTTCACGGTGGGCGGGGTCACCGGCATCGTGCTCTCCAACGCCGGGGTGAACACCGTGCTGCACAACACCTACTACGTGGTGGCGCACTTCCACTACGTGCTCTCGCTCGGTGCTGTGTTCGCGATCTTCTGCGGCTTCTATTACTGGATCGGCAAGATGTCGGGCCGGCAGTACGACGACCGTCTGGCGAGGATCCACTTCTGGACCACCTTCGTCGGCGCCAACCTCACCTTCTTCCCGATGCACTTCCTCGGGCTGCAGGGCATGCCGCGCCGCTACCCGGACTATCCGGATGCGTTCTGGATCTGGAACTTCGTCTCCTCGCTCGGCTCCTACATCACCTTCGCCTCCACCCTCCTCTTCCTCGTCATCTGCTGGAAGCTCTTCTTCGCGACCAAGGAGAAGCTCGCCCCCAACTACTGGGGTGAGGGGGCGACCACGCTGGAGTGGACCCTCTCCTCTCCACCGCCCTTCCACGCTTTCGAGGAACTGCCGCGGATCCGCTGAGCGGCGCGGCTCCTTTGCTGGCGGCTTGATCGGGTCGGCGAACGATGCGGACGGAGGCGACGGCGACGATGCACGGCGGGGCGGGGGCGCTCACGCCCGACCTCGCCGGCAGCGAGCCGCGCGACTGGCTTCTCTTGCTCAAGCCGCGCGTGGTGCTGCTCGTCGTCTATACCAGTGCTGTGGGCCTGGTGATCGCGCCCGAACCGATTCACCCCGTGCTCGGGGCGATCGCGCTGCTCGCCATCGCTCTCGGCGCAGGCGCTTCGGGGGCGCTGAACATGTGGTACGACCGCGACATCGACGCGGTGATGCGGCGCACCGCCGGTCGCCCTGTTCCGGCGGGTCGCATTGCACCGGCTGACGCCGCCGCCTTCGGCCTCGCGCTTGCGGTGTTCTCTGTCGTGCTGATCGGGCTTGCCGCCAACTGGCTCGCCGCTGCCATCCTCGCCTTCTCAATCTTCTTCTACGTCGTCGTCTACACCATGGGGCTGAAGCGGCGGACGGCGCAGAACATCGTCATCGGCGGGGCCGCCGGGGCCTTCCCGCCGGTGATCGGCTGGGCTGCGGCGACCGGGTCGATCGACCTCGCGCCGCTTGTCCTGTTCCTCATCGTCTTCCTTTGGACGCCGCCGCATTTCTGGTCGCTCGCCCTGTTTGCTCATGCCGACTATGCGCGCGCTGGCGTGCCGATGCTGCCCGTGGTGGCGGGCGCGCGCGCCACGCGGCGGCAGATCGCGGTCTACACCGTCCTGCTCCTTGCCTCCTCTCTCGCCCCCGTTGCTCTTGGCTTCGCGGGCCTGCTTTATGGTGCGGCCGCCCTCGTGCTGGGTGCGCTGTTCCTGCGCCACGCCTGGGCGGTACTGAACGACGCGCAGGACGAAACTGGCCGCAGCCTCTCCGGCGATCGCCCGGCGCGGGCTGCGTTCCGCTTCTCCATCACCTACCTGTTCGCGCTGTTCGGCGCCTTGGCGCTGGACCACGCGCTTGGAGGGATGGCATGGCTCATGCCGTGAGCGAGAGGCAGCACCAAGCCACACCGCGCGGCGAGGCGCACGACCCGCAGGCGGTCGAGATTGTCGCTCATCTCACGCGCGCACAGTCCGAGGACCTCGCGCGCCGGCGGCGCGTGCGCAACCGCGCGCTCGGTCTTGTTTTGGTTGGGCTCGTCGCCCTCTTTTTCGCCCTCAGCGTCAGCCGTCTCGCCGACGTCGGAGATCCGCAGAAATGGTCCCGTCCGGGCGCAATCGCACCGTCGCGCTGACCTGCGCCGGCATCGTGGCCACCATGGTTGGCGCAGCCTACGCCGCCGTGCCTCTGTACGACTGGTTCTGCCGCGTCACTGGCTTTGGCGGCACGCCGATGATCAACGCTGCCGTGCCGCACGCGCGCGACTCCCGCACCATCCGTGTCGAATTCGTGGGTTCGGTGAACGGGGACCTGCCCTGGCGGTTCCGCCCCGCCCAGCGTTCCATCACCCTGCACGGTGGGGAGGAGGGGATTGCTTTCTATGTCGCGCGCAACGACGCCGACCGCCCCGTCACTGGAATTTCGACCTACAACGTGACGCCTGAGAAGGCCGCGCGCTATTTCAACAAAATCGCCTGCTTCTGTTTCACCGAACAGACGCTGGAGCCGGGGCGGGAGGTGGATATGCCGCTCGCCTTTTGGGTTGATCCCGCGATCTTCGAGGATCCGAACACGCGTGATGTGCGCGTGATCACGGTGAACTACACCTTCTTCCGCTCACTCAACGATGCCGAACGTGCGGGCGCCTTGGCCTCGGCCGGGCCGCATGTCGGCGGCTTCACCCCCAACACGGCTCCGCCCGCCCCCGGCGAGAGACGCCTGATCCGATGAGCGCGACCGCCCTCTTCCCGCTTTGCAAGGACATTCGCCGATGAGCGACCCGCACGCCCCCGCCGTCGAGCCCTCCGGTATGAGGCATCCCTACCACCTCGTCGATCCCTCGCCCTGGCCGATCGTCGGCGCCTTCGCCGGCGGCCTGCTCGCTTTCGGCGCGATCGAGTACATGCACTACAACACCACGCTCTTTCTCTGGCTCGGCCTTGTTGCCGTGCTCGCCACGATGGCGCTGTGGTGGCGCGATGTGGTCAAGGAAAGCCGCACGCCAGGCCTGCACACGCCTGTGGTGCGCCTCGGCCTGCGCTACGGCATGATCCTGTTCATCGCCTCCGAGGTGATGTTCTTCGTCGCCTTCTTCTGGGCCTATTTCCACTTCGCCCTGTTCCCCGAACACGTCGCGGGGGCGGAGAAGGCGATCTGGCCGCCGCAGGGAATCAAGACCTTCGACCCCTGGCACCTGCCCTTCCTGAATACGGTGATCCTGCTCCTCTCCGGCACCACCGTGACCTGGGCGCATCACGCTCTGCTCAAGGGCGATCGCAACGGGCTGATCGTCGGTTTGGCCCTGACCATCGCCTTGGGGCTGCTGTTCACCGCCGTGCAGGCCTACGAGTATTGGTCGGCTCCGTTCGGGTTCCGCGAGGGTGTCTACCCGTCTGTGTTTTTCCTCGCCACTGGCTTCCATGGCTTCCACGTCATCGTCGGCACGCTTTTCCTTACCGTCTGCCTTGCCCGTGCCATCGCCGGCCATTTCACGCCGGACCGGCATTTCGGCTTAGAGGCCGCCGCCTGGTACTGGCATTTCGTCGACGTGGTCTGGCTGTTCCTGTTCGTCGCCATCTACTGGTGGGGAGCTGGTGAGATCGCGCACCATTGAGCCCGCCCCGCAGCTAGGGGGCGGGCAGGGGGCTCGGCTTCCTGTGCCGCTTTTCCGCTCTGCCCTCCTCGGCCTCTGCCCTGCCTGCGGCAAGGCTTCGCTGTTCGACGGCCTGCTCTCTGTTCGCCCGACCTGCCCCGCATGCGGGCTTGATCTACGCGCACATGACGCTGGCGACGGGCCGGCGGTGGCTGGCATCTTCGTGCTCGGTGTGATCATCGTCGTCGCCGCCCTGTGGGTCGAGTTCGCCTTCGAACCTCCCCTGTGGCTGCATGCGGTGCTGTGGCCTGCGCTTTCCGTGCCGCTCTCCCTCGCCGTCATGCGTCCGGCCAAGGCCGCCTTGATCGCGCTGCAGTACCGCCATCGCCGGCGCGAGATGCAGGGAGCGTGAACACGCCCTATCTGCAGGGCGTGAGCTCTGCTTCCCCGTCCCGTCCCCCCTGGCGCGTGCTCTTGTGGCCGACCGTCGCCGCGGCGGCGGCGCTTGCCATCCTGCTCGCCTTGGGCACCTGGCAGGTGCAAAGGCTGGCGTGGAAGAACGCCTGGATTGCCGAGTTGCGCGCGGCTGAGCTTTTGCCGCCGGAGCCGCTTCCCGCCGCGCTTGACGACCCTGCTTCCGTCGTCTTCCGCCGCTTTGCCGTGACGGGCCGCTTCCGCCACGATCTTTCCGTTCTGGTCGGCGTGCATGAGCGCAACCGGCAGCTCGGCACCTACTTGTTCACGCCGCTGGAGAGGGCTGAGGGCGATCCGGTGTGGATCGTGCGCGGCTGGGTGCCCTACGAGGCGCCGTTCGCGGTCGCCAAGCCGGAGGGGGAGGTGACGGTGGTAGGGTTCCTGATGCTGCCGGAGCGTCGCGGCTGGTTCACCCCGGACGACAAGCCGGCAGACCGCCGCTTCTGGGCGTTCGAGCCGGAACCGATCAACCGCGCGGTGGGGCTTGATCGCTCCACCCCTTTCGCCATTGCTGCCATCGGCACCGACCGCGACCCGCCCATCCCGCAGCGCCGCCCCGCAACACCGCGCAACGACCATCTCGCCTACGCCATCACTTGGTACGGGCTCGCCATCGCCCTGATCGCGTTCTGGGTGGCCTGGGCCCGCAAACTCCTGCGCGAGCAGCGCGCCCGAGCATGAACGCCACCCCGCCTACCCTCTCTGCCTATGACCGTTTGCGGGCCCGCTTCCGCCGGCTGGGGTTGATCGAGGAGGCGGCCTCCATCCTGCACTGGGACACTTCGGTGACCATGCCGCGTGGGTCCGCCGAGGCACGAGCCGAGCAGACCGCCGCGCTGGCCGCCACCGCGCACGCTCTCCTCACTGCCCCCGAGGTGGCGGAGGAGCTCGCCTCCGCAGAGGCCGCCGCGCACGCTCTCTCCGACCTCGATCGGTGCAATCTTGCGCTGATGCGGCGGAAATACCGCCGCGCGACCGCGCTTCCGCCGGACCTCGTCGAGGCGGCGGCGCGCGCCAACTCCCGCTGCGAAGCCGCCTGGCGCGATGCCCGCGCGGCGTCAGACTTCGCTGCGGTCGCACCTTTCCTCGAGGAGGTGGTGAGCCTTGCCCGCGATACGGCCGCCGCGCTCTCCGCCGCCACAGGCCTTGCCCCCTACGACTCTCTGCTCGATGGATTTCAGCCGGGGTTGACGGACGCGCGCGTCGCCGAGCTTTTCGCCCCTCTGGAGCGCGACCTCCTCGCCCTTCTGCCAGAAGTGGAGGCGCGCGAGGTTGCCCTGCCGCCCGCCCTCCCGCTGCCCGGTCCCTTTCCGGTGGCGGCGCAACGCCGGCTTTGCCGCATGCTCGCGGAACGCGCCGGGCTCGATTTCGCCACCGCACGCCTGGATGAGAGCACGCATCCGTTCTGCGGCGGCACGCCGACCGATACCCGCATCACCACCCGCTACGATGAGGCCGACCCCGCCCCCGCCATCCTCGGCGTGCTCCATGAATGCGGACATGCGCTCTACGAGCGCAATCTGCCGCGCGCCTGGGCGCACCAGGCGCTCGGCGAGGCGGCTGGTATGGCAGTGCACGAGAGCCAGAGCCTGATCATCGAGATGCAGGCCTGCCGGTCAGATGCCTTCCTCGCCTGGCTCGGGCCTCGCCTTGCCGAGGCGTTTGGCGGGGCGGCCGAGGCCTACGCGCCGGCCAACCTCGCCCGCCTCTGGCGTCGCGTGCGGCGGGGCTTCATCCGAGGCGATGCAGACGAGGTCACCTACCCGCTGCACATCATCCTGCGCTGGCGTCTTGAGCGGGCGCTGATCGCGGGCGAGCTTACGGTTCGCAACCTCCCGTCGGCCTGGAACGACAGCTTTGCCCGCCTCTTCGGCCTCGCCGTGCCAGATGACCGTCGCGGTGTGCTGCAGGACATCCACTGGTATGACGGGCTGTTCGGCTACTTCCCCTCCTACACGCTGGGAGCGATGGCGGCGGCGCAGATGATGGCGGCGGCCCGGTCTGTCATCCCTGACCTCGACGGCGCGCTTGCGCAAGGCGACCTCTCCCCCCTCGTTGCCTGGCTTGCCGCCAACGTTCATGTGTACGGGTCCCGCTACGGCTTCGACGAACTCATCGCCGCCGCCACCGGCCGTCCGCTTGAGCCTGCCGTGTTCATCGCGCATCTGCGCGCGCGCTACGCACCCCTGCCTTCCGGCTGAACGCGTTCCGCCCTACCTCTGGCGTGCCATGCGTTACATCTCGACCCGCGGCGAGGCGCCTGTATTCTCCTTCGACGAGGCTTTGCTCGCCGGGCTCGCCGTCGACGGGGGGCTTTACGTGCCGGAAGCCTGGCCTGTCCTCTCTCCGGCCGAGTGGCGTCGCCTGCGCGGCCTCGACTATCCTGATCTCGCCGCCGAACTGCTTGCTCCTTTCGCTGCTCCGCCTTTCGACCGCGACCTGCTGCGGACGCTCTGCCGCGCGGCCTACGCCCGCTTCGCCCACCCCGCAGTTGCGCCCTTGGTTCAGATCGCACCACACCGTTTCGTGCTCGAACTCTTCCACGGCCCCACCCTCGCCTTCAAGGATTTCGCGCTGCAGCTGTTGGGGCTTCTGTTCGAACGCCTGCTCGCCACACGCCGGCAAAGGATCACCATAGTCGGCGCCACCTCGGGCGATACAGGGGCAGCCGCGATCGAGGCCTGCCGCGACCGCGCCAATCTCTCTATCGTCATCCTTCACCCGCACGGGCGGGTGAGCGACGTGCAGCGGCGGCAGATGACGACCGTCGCCTCAGCCAATGTGGCCAATCTCGCGGTGACGGGCACGTTCGACGACTGCCAGGATCTCGTGAAGGCGATGTTTGCCGATCGTGTCTTCCGCGACGAGCTTCGCCTCTCGGCCGTCAACTCGATCAACATCGCCCGTGTCGTGGCCCAGATCCCCTACTATGCTTGGGCGGCGCTTGCGCTCGGCGCGCCCGACCGGCCGGTTGCCTTCGCGGTACCGACTGGGAATTTCGGCAACGTGCTCGCTGCCTGGGCGGCCTCCCGCATGGGACTGCCCGTCGCGCGTCTGATTGTCGGCAGCAATCGCAACGACATTTTGGCGCGCTTCTTTCTGCGCAACGACATGTCCATCGCTCCGGTCGAGCCCTCGCTCTCGCCCTCGATGGACATCCAAGTGTCGTCGAACTTCGAACGCCTCCTGTTCGAACTCCTCAGCCGCGACGGGGCGCGCACGGCGGAGGCGATGCGCGCCTTCCGCGCGACGGGGCGGATGCCGATCCCGCCTTCGGTGTGGGAGGAGGCGCGGCGATTGTTCGCGGGCTTCGCGCTTGACGATGAGGGGACTCTCGCCGAGATCGCGCGCACGCGTCGCGAGAGCGGATACCTCGCCGATCCGCATACCGCGATCGGGATTGCTGCCGCGCGCGCCTGCGCTCCCGACGACCGTTCGATCCCGGTGGTGATCGCCGCCACCGCGCATCCGGCGAAGTTTCCCGAGGCCGTCGCCCGCGCCTTAGGTGAACGGCCCGCCCTGCCACCCCATCTTGTTGATCTGATGACGCGCGAGGAACGCTGCGAGGTCGTGCCGAACGATCTCGCCCTCATCCAGTCGCGCATCCGCGCACATGCACTTAGGAATGCCGCATGACGAACAATCCTGCCATCCGTGTCACGCGCCTTCCATCGGGGTTGACCGTGGTGACGGAGACGATGCCGCGCGTCGCCACCGTCTCGCTCGGCGCCTACGTCGCCGCCGGCACGCGCCACGAACGGGCAGAGGAGAACGGTGTGTCCCACTTCCTCGAGCACATGGCGTTCAAGGGCACGCGCCGTCGCACCGCGGCGCAGATCGCGGAGGAGATCGAGAACGTGGGCGGCCACCTCAACGCCTACACGGCGCGCGAACGCACCGCCTACTACGCCAAGGTGCTGAAGGAGGATGCCGCGCTCGCCACCGACATCATCGCCGACATCCTGCAGCACTCGGTGTTCGACGCTGAGGAGTTCGAACGTGAGCGGGGCGTGATCCTGCAAGAGATCGGCCAGGCCAACGACACGCCCGACGATCTCGTCTTCGACCGCTTTCAGGAGGCAGCCTTCCCCGGCCAACCGATGGGCCTGCCCACCTTGGGGACGGGGGAGACGATCCGAACGATGCCGCGCGAGGCGCTCCTTGCCTTCCTCCGCCGCCATTACGCGCCCGAGCGGATGGTCGTCGCGGCCGCCGGTGCGATCGAGCACGAAACATTCCTCGATCTCATCCGTCGCCACTTCACAGAGCTTCCCGCTGGCGAGGCGGAGCCCACGCACCCCGCGCGCTACATCGGCGGCGAGGCGCGCGAGGAGGATGATCTCGACCAGGTGCACCTCGTTCTCGGCTTTCCCTCCGTCTCCTTTTCCGACCCTGGCTATTATGCCTCGCTCCTGCTCGCCACCCTCCTGGGCGGGGGCATGTCGAGCCGGCTGTTCCAGGAGGTGCGGGAGAAGCGCGGCCTCGTCTACGCCATCAGCGCCTTCGCCTCGCCCTACGACGATGCCGGGCTGTTCGGAATTTACGCTGGCACCGGCGAGAGGGAGCTCGCTGAGCTCGTGCCCGTCGTCGTCAACGAACTCGCCGCCGTGCAGCGCGCGATCACGGAAGAGGAGCTTCAGCGCGCGAAGGCGCAGGTGAAGGCCTCGGTGCTGATGGCGCTGGAGAGCACCTCGGCGCGCTGCGAGCAGCTCGCGCACCAGCTCCTCACCTGGGGGAGGGTGATCCCAACCGAGGAGACGGTGGCGCGCATCGAAGGGGTGACGAGGGAGGAAGTGTCGGCGCTGGCGCGGCGGCTGTTCCGCGCTCGCCCAACTCTGGCTGCGATCGGGCCGATCGCGCGCCTGCCTGCACTCGACACGCTTGGCGAACGTCTCGCCGCCTGAACGGCCGCACCGGAGTTAGCGCGCCGTCACCGCGCGCCGCCGTGCGCCGAGCTGCAGGGCGATTGCGCCTCCCGCGAGGCCAGCACCGATGAGGTCCGTCAGAAGGCCGGGCTGGATCAGGGTGAAGGCCGCTGCGATCATCAGTCCGCGTTGCAGCCAGGTCGCGCGCGCGATCAGCCAACCATGCAGCCCGGCGGCGAGCAGCACGCAGCCCAAGGAGGCGGTGGCGAAGGCATGCGCCACCTCCCACCACGCTCCGATCATCAGCAAAGCCGGGGCATGGACGAACATGAAGGGCACGATGTAGCCGGCCGAGCCGAGCCGCACGGCAGCAAGCCCCGAGGCCCAGAGCTCCGACCGCGCCAGCCCTGCTGCGGCGAACACGGCGAGAGCGACGGGTGGCGTGATGGCGGAAAGGATGGCGAAGTAGAAGGCGAACATGTGCGCCGCAGGCGCCGCAACACCGAGGCGGATCAGGGCGGGCACCAGCAACGAGACCATGACGATGTAGGCAGGCGTGGTTGGCATGCCCATGCCGAGGATGACCCCGGCCACCATGGTGAGTAGGAGGGCGAGCAGAAGACTGTTTTGCGCCGCCGCCAGCACATACTGCGTGAACACGATGCCCAGGCCTGAGAGCGTGATCACGCCGATCACAATGCCGGCGCAGGCGCAGGCCATCGCCACCGCGAGCGAGCCGGTGGCGCCCTCGATCAGCGCATGCCAGACGTTGCGGATAGTGACCGTTTCGCGCGTAGAGCGACGCAGGCCGGCGACCGGGAAACAGGCTGCCGTTCCGGCGAGCGCGGAGAGGGGGGCAGAGTAGCCGAGGAAGAGCCCGCCCAGCACGATCGCGATTGGGATCGCGAGATGGCCCCGCTCGGCGAGGACGCGCGCAAGGCGCGGCACCTCCTCAGGCGAAAGCCCCGAGAGCCCGGTGCGACGGGCTTCGAAATGCACCGCGGCGAAGGCCGCGACGTAGAACAGGAGCGCCGGCAACAGCGCCCAGGCGATCACCTGCAGGTATTGCACCTGCAGGAACTCGGCCATGACGAACGCCGCCGCCCCCATGATGGGCGGCATGATCTGCCCGCCCGTCGAGGCGACGGCCTCGACGGCGGCGGCGAAGGCCGGCCTGAAGCCGGTTCGCACCATCAGCGGAATGGTCACCTGGCCGGTGACCATCACGTTCGCCACCGCCGACCCCGAGACGGAGCCAAACAGGGACGAGGAGATGACAGCGACTTTGGCGGGACCGCCGACGGAGCGGCCGGTCAGCGCGAGCGAGAAGTCCATGAACAGCCGCCCGACGCCAGAGCGTTCCATGAACGCGCCGAACAGCACAAACACCACAACAAAGCTTGCGGATACACCGAGCGTGGAGCCGAAGATACCCTCGGTGGTGAGGTAGAGCTGATCGAGCAGAGTGGGCAGCGGCTGTTGCAGCACGGTCGCGCCGAGCAGGAGGAAGACGAGCGCGGTGAGAGGCAGCGCCCAGCCCACCGCACGCCGTGTCGCTTCGAGAACGAGCGCCACGCAAAGCCAGCCCCACACCGTATCGGCGGGGGTCGGGTCATCGATATAGATGATCCGGTTCACCACCTGGTCGTAGGTGAGGAACAGGTGCGCGACCGAGGCGATGGCAGTGAAGCCGAGGAGCCAGTCCTCGATCCCGGGCGAGGTCCGTCGCCGCAGAGGGTTCGTGAGGAAAACGAGGGCGAAGGCGAAGATCAGGTGGGTGCCGCGGAAGAACACCGCCTCCGGCGGACCGAAGGCGGTGGTCCAGATATGGTAGCCGGACATCGCCGCGGCGATGCCGCCGGTGAGCCAGCCGATCATCCGCGCGTCGGTCACGCGCTGGCCCTTCTCGTGTCCGATGGGTGGCGGTTCAGCCGCCGAGCGCCCCCACCTCGCGATAGAACCGTTGCGCACCCGGATGGAGCGGCACCCCGATGTCCATCGCCATCTCCTTCGGGGTGAGGCCGCGCATCCCGGCATAGACGGCGGCCATCGCCTCCACGTTCTGCGCCGCCGCCCGCACCATGGCGTGCACCAGGGCGTCCGGCAGGTCGCAGGAGGCGATCAGGTGCGTGAAATAGCCCGGCACCGTCACCGCCTCGCGCTGGCCTGGGTAGGTGTTGGCCGGAATCGGCACGCCGACATACCCGGGGTTGAGCTTGCGCAAGCCTTCGATGTAGGGCGCGAGATCGAGCACCCGGATGGCGCGCGCCGAGGCGAGATCCATCACCGAACTCGCCGGGATGGCGGTGCCGAGGGTGAAGCCATGTGCATGGCCGTCGCGGAGAAGCCCCACTGCGTCCGTGTAGGAGGCCTGGAAGGAGGCGCGGATGTCGCTGTAGCTCAGCCCCGCCACCTGCAGGATCTGCTGCGTGATCACCTCAGCCGTGTTGCCGCGCGGCTGGATGACGATGGTGCGGCCGCGGAAATCCTCGATCCGGGTGATGCCCGAATCTGCCAGCACCACGGCCTGGAAGTATTGCGGGTAGAGGGTGGCGAGGTTGCACACCTTGCGCGTAGGCGCCTGGAACGGTGGGCGGCCGGCGAGCCCGTCCACCGTACTGATGGAGTTGCCGAAGCCCACGTGGGCGCGGCCCTCATCAACGCCGCGCACATTCGCCACCCCCGCCCCCGGTACGACCTGAATGGACACGCCGGGGATCGCCTGTTCCCAGATATTCTTCAGCGCCCCACCCAGTGGAACCCAGACTCCGCCCTGCGGCCCGGTCATGAAGCGGAGCTGCTGAGCGGAGGCAGCGACCGGCACGACGGCGAGCGTGGCGGCGAGCAGCGTGGTGGCGAAACGCATGACGGTCCTCCCGGAAGTTTGGTTTCGTGCGGCGGACGGCGTGCCGCTCTGGCCGGCATTGAAGGTGTGCGGGCCGTCCGGGTCAATCGGGGAGAGGCGCGGGCGACGTCAGCCCAGGCCTCGCACCAGAGGGGGGCCGAGCAGGTTGGCGATCGGCACGGGAAGACGCTTCCAGGCGGCGATGAACAGCCGGTACTTCGGATTGTTCGGATTGTTCTCCGGAATCGCGGCCCCGGGGGCGAGCCGGTAGCAGTAGTGGAGCTGTTCGGGGGTGAAGCCCCAGTTCTTCTTGTAGTTGAAGGCACCCGTTCCGATCTTGGAACGGCCGAAGTCGAAGCGGGTTGCACCGCGCTCGCGCCCCGCCCGGCGCATCACCTCCCAGTACATCACCTCGGAGGCGGAGAGAGAACGTGCGGCCCAGGTGCCGCCGCCGTAGTAAGGCAGGACCTCGTTGCGGAAATGGAAGGAGAGCACCGAGGCGACAGGCCTCTCTTCAGCGAGGACGGTGGTGACATCTGCCTCACCTGGGAAGGCCGCGAGCAGGGCACGGAAATAGCGGCGGGGAAACACAGGCGAGCCGAGATTGCGCACGGATTCCGCGTAGACGCGGTGCAGCACGTCCGCGTCTTGATTCGTCACCGTTACGAGCCCGCGCTTAAGCCCCTTGCGCACCTCGGCGCGCTGTTTGCGCGGGATGTTGGCCGCCATGTCCTTCTCATCGTCGCCGGTGATGGTGAAGGGCTTGCGGAACGTGAAGTAGAGCGGAGGGCGGCCGACCCAGCCCGGGTCTTCGGCGGCGATGCGGCGGAACTCCAGAACCGGGGCTCGCAGGCGTCGCTGCATGTCGAGGGCATAAGCCTCAAGTGCGGCGGCGGCTTCCGCCGTCGCGGCGACGCTGCCGCCATAGACGCAGAAGGGCGTGGAGGAGAGGAGGTCGCCGAACAACAAAGTCTTCATCCGTGCCAGCGGCAGCACGCCGACGATCGCCCCGTCCTGTTCGGCGAAGGCGAAGAAGGTCGGGTGGCCGAAAACCTCGCGAATGACGCGTGCCCAGGCGGAGAGGTGGAAGAAGCTTGCCAGCGGGAAGGCGCGGACGAACCGATCCCAGGCCGGGGCCGAAGCCTCGTCGAGTGGACGGATCCGCACGCTCATGCGCGGGCTGAGGGCGACCAGGGCGCCGGTTCCCCGATCAGGCGCACGACCACGCGGCGAAGGCGGAACGGCAACTGGTCGAGCAGCACCGTCTCGCCGCCCAATGGGCGGCCGGCAGCCCGCCACGCGAGGACGAGACAAAATCCGTAGCTTGCAGCACCGAGGAGGATCTTGACGAGGGCGAGACTGACCACAGTGAGATGAGGCGGCCAAGGGAGAAGCACGAGCACGGTGAACATCCCCGCTCCTGCCAGGAGCGGACGAGTAAGCACGCGGAGGATCAGTCTGGCCTTGCCGCCGATTGCGCGGAACACCACCGCGTAATCGACCAGAAGAAACAGCGCGCAGGTCGTGCTGAACGCCCACGCCACCGCCATCGCCCCGCCACGGCTGAACGCCATGGCGCACGCCGCCATCTGGCTGAGCGCGCGTGCAAGCCATAGCAGGGCCGAGACCTCGACCCGCCCATAGGCGACCATGATGCTGCGATGGAGTTCGCAAACGACGAGCGCGGCATTGCCGAGTGCGATGACGGTGAGGATCGGTGTCGCATCGCTCCAACGCCAGCCTAAGGTCAGCCCGATTGCCTCGCTAGAGGTCGCGGCAAGGCCGAAGCCGACGGCGCTCGCGATCAGCAGAGCAGCACCGATTGCCTTCGCGGTCGCGTTGACAAACCAGTCGCCGCCGACATGGCGAACCCGCGCCAGCCCAGCGAGGAGAGGGCCCGCAACCGGGTACACCGCTTCTGTAACAAAAACCCGGGCCAGGTCGCGGCTGACGTGGTAAAGGCCGAAAGTTTCGCGATCGGAACCACGCCGCACGACGAGCTCGTCGGATGAGAGGGCGAAGTAGTTGGTCACTCCATGCAAAAGCGACCAGCCGGAGAAGGCGAGCAGCGAGGCCGAATGGTCGAGCCGCAGCCGCGGCCGGTAGGGACGGATCGCGTGGCTCAGTGCGATGTTGACAAGCAGGGCCGCCATCCCGCCCCAGATGATACCCCAGAAGGAACGCAACGCCACGGCGCCAAGCGTGGTCAACAGAGCGTCGATCACGCGGGTGGCCATGGCGAACTGCACAGCGCGGTCGAAGCGGAGCTCGCGCGACCACCACACGCCGACCGGCGAGCTCAAGGCGCTCAGCACGGAGCGAATGGCGGTGACGCGCAGGGCATCGACCAGGAGCGGCTCGTTCAGCAGCACCGCCGCCGGCCGGGCCACAGCAAAAGTGATCAGGGTGACGGCGGCGGAGAAGATCAGGTTCAGAGTCCAGCCGCGATCGAGATCCTCGCGGCTGAGCTTCTCCATGCGCACGAGCTGGTCGAACACGCCATGCGCGCCGACGATGCCGACCAAGCCGCTGACGAGGGCGATGCTGCCGATCAGCCCGAAATCGTCCGGTGTGAGAGCGCGCGCTTTTACCGCCAGCGCCAGGAACCCCACCATCCGGCTGAACAGGCGGAAAGAGAGGAACCAGAGGGTTCCGCGGAAGACCCGGGCCGGGATCTCGCGCGGCGCGACCGTTTCGCTCATGGTCTATCCTGGCGGTACGTGCGGCCATCGCCCTCGCGCGCCGGCTTGGTCGCCCATCCGAAGCCAGTACGTCTCACCACGCCCGCGGTCTCAGCGCGCCTCGGCGATCGCGCCGGCGAAGACGCGATCGAGCCTGTCCCAGCGGAAATCGCGCAACAGGCAAGCAAGCCGGCACACTGTCCGCCGCAGCCCGACATAGTGGCGGATCCTTGAGCGCAGCGGTGCGGCGGTGACTCGCGGCTGGGCGGGATCGATCTCCCAGGGATGGGTGTAAAACACCACCGGCCCCGACTGGGCAGCCCGGCTGAGAAGCCTGCGATACAGCGGATAGGGGAAGAGACGGAACCAGCCACCGCCGGAACAGGGCCAAGCCTTGCCTGCGACGCGCGCCACCGACATTGGCACCTCGACCACGCCAGAGGGGTCAGGGCGGAACGGGGCCTGGGGGGAGGCAGGATCGCCGTACAGGTCGTGCCGGATTGGATAGACGGAGGAGGAATAGGCGTGCCCCTCCTCCGCCAAGATGGCATGCGCCCAGGGCGTGCGCTGCGTCCCGATCGAGAAAGTGGGGGCGCGATACCCGATCACAGCCGCGCCGGTGCAGTCCTCGAGCAGGGCCTTGGCGCGACGGATGTCGGCCCGGAACCGAGCCGGGCCGATGGCGTGCACGAGTTCGTGCCCGTAGCCATGGCTCGCGATCTCGTGGCCGGCGGCGGCAATGCGGCGCACCAGGTCGGGATGACGCTCCGCCACCCAGCCGAGGATGAAGAATGTCGCGTGCACGCCAGCGGCGGCGAACAGGTCGAGGATCCGGTCGGTGTTGGCGACCACCCGCCGCGGCAGCGTGTCCCACGCGAGGCGCGGAATCACCTCGGCGAAGGCCTGGACCTGGAACCAGTCCTCGACGTCGACGGTCAGCGCATGGCGGTCCATAGCGTCATCGCCTCAGGTCGAGGGCAGCGAAGAGGTCCATTAAGCGGTTGAACACCCGTTCGCGTCGGGCGGACTGGATCTCGAGCAGTTCGACCCGTCGCGCGAGGTCAGCGACCACAGCCCGGTATTCGGGCGGGGGCTCGCTTGCGGCATAGAGCGAGCCTGTCGAATAGGGGTTCACCAGTTCGGCGCGAAGCGGAGCGGCGCCCGCGTTTTGCGCTCCCGCCGAGAGGTCTTCCTCCAGCTCTTGCGCGGTGAGGCGAACGAGCTCCGCGGTCAGCGTGTCGGCCTGTTCGAGTGCACCGCCGAGCAGGACACGGCCGCACAGCCGGTTGATCCGGCGCGGAATGCCGCCGGTGTGGCGGTGAACCTCCTCGAGCGCGCCCTCGCCCCAGGCCGGGTGCCCGGCCCAGCCAACCGCGCGCATGCGGTGCTCGACATAGGCCGCTGTTTCTTCTCGCGACAGGCCGCCGAGATGGTAGGAGGCGAGAACGCGCTGGCGCAGCTGGTCGAGATCGGGGCTGGCGATAATCCGCCGCAGCTGCGGCTGGCCGAGCAGGATTGTCTGCAGCAGCGCCCGCCCGTTTTCGGTGACGTTGGAGAGCATGCGCAACTCTTCGAGCGCGGAGGGGGCGAGGGCCTGCGCCTCGTCGACGATCAGGAGGTGGCGGCGGCCGGTCCGTTCGCCTGTGCGCAGCGTTTCGCTAATGCCCCGCAGCAAGGCTGCCTTCGGCCCTTCGGAGGGAACTTCGAAGGCGTCGGCGACGAGGCGAAGCAGATCCTCGCCAGAAACTTGGCTGGTCGAGATCCGGGCAATCCGGTACGAGGTGGGATCAAGCTCGGCGCAGAGCTTTTCAACGAGGGTCGTCTTCCCCGCCCCCACCTCGCCGGTGATCACGACGAAGCCTTCCCGCTGAGCTATCCCGTAGACGAGATGGGCATGGGCACGGTTGTGCACCGTGGAGGGGAAATAAAATCGCGCGTCCGGCGTCATAAGGAATGGGTGGCCGGTGAACCCGTAGTAGTCGATGTACATTGGCCGAGCCCTTCGTGCCGGGTCGCCTCTAAAACGTCTTCCGTACCGTTGCCACCACAAGATTGCGATAGATGGTGTCGTTGCCGATGTCGTCGTCGCGCACGTCCAGGCGGTAGCTGAGGGCGCCCGACAGAGTGTCGCTCAAAGCGTGGGTGAGTGTGGCGCCGAGAGAGTAGAAGGTGCTGTCGCTGCCACGGCCGCCCCCGATCGAGCGCACACCGTAGCGCACGAAACTCGTCAGGTTGGTCAGTTCGTCGAGCGGGCGCGACCAGCTGAGGCCGACCGAGGTGCCTTCCGTCGCGACCTGCTGTCGCGAGCGGGGATCGGCGGCGAACGGACGACGGTTCTCGTGGTTGACGGAGAGGACGAACGTATCGCGTGGCAGCGTGTGCGAAATGGCGGCGGACACGGTGCGGGTTCGGTAGAGCCCGTCCTGGAAACCGAGCAGGCCCGTATTGCCACTGATCGGGGCTGGCGCGCCGCTCGCGGTGAAGATCGGATTACCGAACGGGTCGAGCGTGGTGGTCTGTAGCAACTCCGCTGCGCGGAGCGCTGTGCTGGTCAGCCGGTCGCTGTAGCTGGCGAAGAGCCGCGTGCGCGGCCCGAACAGGTTCGTCGCCCCATCCACCTGCCAGGCGTTGTAACCGTCGCGGCGCCCGTAGCGCACCGTCAGCTCCGAGGTGTCTGACGGCACGAGCCGCGCGCCCACACTCCAGATCGGGCCAGAGATGTCGGTTTTCGGAACCGTATTGTACTTCAGGCTCTCATAGCCGATCTCGCCCAGGGCGAAGAGCCACCGCGTCACCCCGTAGCCGGCACCAAAGACGGCCTCCCAGCGTCCTGCACCGTCGTAGATGCCATCTCCGTCGTAGGTGGTGCCCTGAAGGTTGCCAGTCAGCAGCAGACGGCCGAAGTCCTCGCCGCTGGTGACGGTTAGATAGCCAGTGTGCGAGATGAAGCTCGTGGGGGTGAAGCTTCGCGCGCGGATGGGACCGAACACGGGATCGTCGATGAAGACCGGGCGCGAACTGTCCTGTCGGGACTGGTCGGTCACGCTGAAGATGTAGCCGGTGCGGGCCACGGCGAGACCGCCGAAGCGCTGGACGGCATAAGGCGAGATGGAGGCTGAGACGGTTTGGATTTGGTTGCGCCGCGCGCCGCCGACCGTGTCCTCGCCAAAGGTGCCGAACAGGTCGCTCGATGACGCGGCGGCGCGGGCATCGAGGAACAGCCGGTCCTGCACCAGCGTGGCCAGGGCGCGCGCGGTTCCCGTGTGCAAAATCCGGTTCTCCGCGCTTTCAGAGAGATAGAAGGTGGCGGCCGGAGCGTAAGTGGCGGTGGCGGAGATGCGAGGTGTGTCCGCTCGCACCAGGATCGCGGGCGAGACGGCGACGAACACGTCCGAGCGGCGGTCTTTGGCCGTGAAGCGGACGTTGTCATCGAAGCCGACGGAGAGGCTCAGACTCGGTTGCACAAACCAGCCGACCTCACCGACCGGCAGGCTGCCCACGGTGCTGAAAGGGAAGCCAACACTGTTCGGGCGGAAGCGAAGAGACGGATCGGCGGCCGTTGGCGGAGAGGGCCGGGGCGCCGGTGCTGCTGGGGCGGCTGGAGGGGTGGAAGGCGGAGCCGTTTCCGTTTGCGCCCAGGTCAGGTTTGGTGCGCCGACCAGAACGGCGACCGCGCCGGCAGCGACAGAGCGTGCCGTTCGTCGGCGGGACAGGGCGGGCCGGCGCGATCGCGGCATGGCGCAGAAGGCTGGACGCGAGGGCGGGTTAGGAGCGGTCGTGGATCGGCGCGTGATAGTCATCGTAGCCATATGCGCCGAATGTGTCGTGACCGCGCAAGAGCGCACGATTGAGCAGGAGTTGGATGTTCGGGCAGGTGTCGACCAGGTCGAGAGCCGCCTCGACCTCCGCCCGTTGCGTCGCCTGCGCCTGAATGACCATCACCACCTGTCCAGCGATCGGGGCGAGGAGAGAGGCCTCGGATGTCGCGAGGCAGGGCGGGGTATCGAGCACGAATAGGTGGTCGGGGTGGGCATTGGCCAGCCGCAGGAGGACCGCGCCGAGGGTGGCAGGCGGCGGGCTGCCAACCAGGCCAGAGCGCCCGTAGCCCAGAACAACCAGGCGGGGGATCGTTGTTGGCACGAACGGAACCGAGCCGCCGCCCGGGGCGCCGGCAGCGAGGCAGGAGAGGCCGAACCGATCGCGTAGGCCGAGCGCGTCGGTCAGCGACCCGGCCTTGCCGTCGCAGTCCACCAGGACGACCGTCCGCTGCGAGCCGAGGGCGAGGGCGGCCGCCAGGTTGACGGAGGTGAAGGTTTTGCCTTCGCCGGGCCGGGCCGAGGTGACCATGATGATCCGTCCGCAGCGACCGTCCACCGAGGGGGTGGCGCGAACCGTGCGCAGCACCCCGTGCTGGATGACACTGTATTCTTCGGCCAGACGGTTGCGCGCCGTCTTGCCCGACCCGACCACCAACCCAAGCGCCGTCAGAGCCTCGCGCGGGATGGGCTCCGGGGCGGGTCTCTCCGCGGGGCGTTCGGCCGCTGGTCCGGAAGTCTGGGGCGGAGCGGACGGCGGGGTCAGGGGAAGAGCCGCAGGCGCAGCTTCGGCGGCTGTCAGGCGGGAGACGCCAAACGCCTCGACCGCGCGTTCGACGAGGTGCTGCCGGTCGCGGCCGGGGGAACGAAGCGGAGGAGCGTTCATGTCAGCAGCCTGTTCACCATGGCCGGCACGCGCTCGGCCAGGCGGTTCGCGTCGAAGCCGAGCGCGACCGCGCCGAAGGCGGCAAAAAGAAGCAGCAGAGGCAAGCTGAATGCGGCAACAGCAAGGAGGTTGCGCGGCGGATCGGCTGAAGTGACGGCGCCGAGCACCGGTAGGCCGAACTGGCGCAGGTCGCGCACCGTATAGAAACTGGTATCGAACTGGCCGAGCAGCAGCGCGAGCGCGGCCCCAGAGCCGAGCCCAACCACCAGCACGCCGGCGAGCAGCAGCAACCGGTTCGGCGCCTCGGGCTTGAGAGGCACCGTTGGCGGCTCGATCACCTCGAGTCGGACGCGATCGGCGTCGCGTCGCGCCGCCGTCGCGATCTGCAGCGCTTCGCGCCGAGCAATGAGATCCTGGTAGTTGCGCTGCAGCACATCATAGTCGCGGTTGATGTTGGCGAACTCGTTCTGCACCTGCGGCACGGTGCGCAGCAGGCCCTCGAGCCGCTCCACCCGTGTCCTTGTTTCTTCGATCTGGCGCTCGAGGGAGGCGATCTGCCCGTCGAGATCGACAATGCGCAGGCGAACCTGCTCGATGGTGTTGACCGGCGTACCCTGCTGCCCCTGCAGGCCGGCCCCGGCCTCGCTTCGGCCACCGCCGCGCGCGCCCGTGCTGCGCAGCTGGGCGATGATGCTTCGCGTGGCCACCACATCCGGGTGTTCGTCCGTGTAGCGCAGCAGAAGTTCCTGCAGCGTGCGCTCGGCCGCGGCTAGGCGGGGGTCTGGGCCTCCCGCGACACGAGGTCGCGGCGGGGCGCGCTGCATCTCTTCGTATTGCGCCTGGAGCAGGGCCCGGCGCTGCCGCGCGTCGTCGAGTTCACCTTGCAGGCTATTTAGACGCTCGCGCGCCTGATCGAGACGGCTCACCCCGCCCTGTTCCAGCGGCAGGAGGTCGAAATAGCGGTTGCGGAACTCGATGCGACGCTGTTCTGTTGCCCGCAGCTGCGTTTCATAGTTGCGAATTTGCGCCTCGACGAAGCTCCGCGCCTGGTCGAGTTGCTGCCTGTCGGCCGCCATCGCCGCCTCGAGCAGCAGGTTGAGCACGGTCTGCACGACGTCGCGGGCAAGACGCGGGTCGTGGTCGACGTACTCAATGCTGAACAGCGAATTCCGGCCGCGGAAGGTGGAAATCTTGATGCTCTCGCCGAGGTGGCGGATCAGCGCCTCGCGATCCTCTGGTGTCTGCACGCGCAGGTCGAGATCGGTCCGCGCGATGATCCGCTCCAGGTTCGGTCGCGTCAGGAGAATTCTAATCAGGAGGTCGACCTGGCTCTGCGGCGAGTCGTCGACCGCGAGGTTGCGCAGCACAGCACCGAGTACCGCATCGACGTCGACATGCACGCGCGCCGTCGCACGATACTGGTCTGGAATACGCTGCACGACCGCCCAGCCGACAAGGCAGACGAGCCATGCAACAAGCAGCGCTTTCCACCGGTGCTGCCAACTCGCGGCAACCATGCGCCGCAGGATCGGTCCGATCTGATCCAACGCCTCGACCCTCCTTCATGCGCCGCGCCAGAGTGGCCGGCGCCGCGCCACGGTCAGAGCCGGCTTAGAACCAGCTCTGCGGGATGACCAGCGTGTCGCCAGGACGCATCGGCAAGTCCTGCGACATGTCACCGTCTCGCAACAGATCGGCCAGTCTGACCGGGATAATCTGCGGCGGCGCGCCCGGAGTCTCCCGCCGAACAATTTCCGCCCGGTTACCGGCGGCGAAGCGGGTGAGGCCCCCGGCCTGGATCATCACGTCGAGCACGCTCATGCCCTCGCGGAACGGGATGGCAAGCGGCTGCACTGCCTCGCCTACCACGCGCACCTGCCGCGCCGGTGGGCCGACAAAGGACGTCACCAACACCGTGACGGTGGGTTCGCGCACGAAGCGACGCAATTCCCGTTCGATCTCGCGCGCGAGCTCGCTCGGCGTGCGGCCAGCAGCGACGATGTTCTGCACCAGGGGGGTCGAGATTCGGCCATCCGGCCGGACGGGGACGGTGGCAGAGAGGTCGGGCAGCCGGTAGACTTGAATAGAGAGCGTGTCGCCGGCGCCGATCACATATTCGGGAGCATCAAAGGCCGGCAGCTGTGGCCGCGTATCCTCGGTTGGCAGGGGCACGCCACGCGTGCCACTGCATGCCACGGCGAAGCCGCAGGCGATGAAGAGGATGCCAAGCTGTCCTGCGCGCCGCGCCAGTCCGCCCAGCGCGAATGGCCTGCTGGCGTCACCGTGGGGGGTAAACTCTCGCCCTGTACGCATCGACGTCTCGTCCTGTCTCCTCAACGTGCGGCGGCTCGACCGTCGGATCACACCGACCGAACGCCTCTATTCAAACCGAACGCCTCTATTCAACCAGTTCGCGGCGTTGGTGAAGCAAGGCGACCCGCCCGCCTGACCATGTGCCCAAATCTCACCCCTGCTCGTCCTGGCCCCTTGCTCGTCCTGGCCCCTTGTTCGTCCTGGCCCCCTGCCCTGTGCGGCCTCACTCCCCGGGGCCAGACCGCTGACCCCTCGGGGCTTACCCCCATGATCGGCTCTGGGCGACCAGCCCTTGGTAACCGGCCAAGCACGACTGGCCTGGGGTGACCCGTGCTTGGTGACCGGACCAGAGTAGAGGGCGTGGCCCGGACAAGAAGCACGGCTTCGGTCGGAGAGGCGCTGCCGCAGAGAACGCTGCACCCAACCGCCCGCATCGCACCCAACCGCCCGCATCGCACCAGGCGCTGCCCTCGCTGGTGCGATGTCTAGCACATCGCGAGGGTGCGCGCCAGAACCATCCTCTTCGTCAAAAAATAAGACACGGCTCGCGCGGGTCGCTCCGCCATGCGAGATCTGTCGCGCGCTACGAGGTGACGTCGCGAAAAGGGAACCTTACAACAGGATTTCAGCGTTGCGCCGCTGACGCGGACGGAGTAGCTTGCCGTGATAGGCGGGCGAAGCTGCGTCGGCAGGTCGGGTGTTGCCCCCCGGCGGTGCAGCCCGCGTTGAGAGTGGACCGCGGATCGGATCGGCTGAGGGGTGGCCCGTCCGGCAGTCGCATCGCAACACCTCGTATGGTGAGCCGCTACCGATGGTTTCGGCCGGAGTGCACGCTGCCGTCGCTGCCGCCTGCCTCGTCTGGGGCGTGCTCACCTTGGCCGCCGGACGGGGGCGGGTTCCGCTGGCCCTCGCGGGTGCCAGCCTTCTCACCGGTCTGTGGGCGAGTGCGGTCTCCCTTGCCCCCGACGATCCTTTAAACGGACTGCCGGGTCTGCTCGAGGGGCTGCGCAGCCTTGCTTGGCTGGCCGCCCTGCTCGTCCTCTATCATCGCTTCGCCGGCGCGGTCGCGCTCCGCCCGGTGCTCCGCTTTGCCTCCGTTGGCGTCGCCATCGCCATCGCCGTCTTCGCCGGCGCGGCCGTACTGACCCCACCTGTGAGCCAGCCGTCGCTCGCCTCGCCTGGTCTTGCCGGCCGTCTTGCCCTTGCCCTGCTCATCCTGCTCGTCGCCGAGAATGTCTATCGCAATGTCGGCGACGCCGCGCGCTGGCACGTGAAGCTGCCCTGCATTGCGTTTGGCGGGCTCGCCGCGATCGATCTTGTGGTGATGGTGGATGCCGTGCTGCGCCGCGCCTTCCTCTCCTCGCTTATTGAGGCGCGCGCGGTGGTCGCCGCTGGCGCTCTGCCGCTGCTCGTGGTTGCCGCGGTGCGCGACCGCCGCGTGCGACGCAGGCTGCCGGTGTCGCGCACAGTCGTCTTCCACGCCGCCACTCTCGTCGTAGGCGGCGTCTTCCTTCTCGCCGTCGGCCTGGTTGGTGAGGTCGCCCGGCACCTCGGTGCCTCCTGGGGCGAGGTGGCGCGTGCGAGCCTGCTCGGCTGTGCCGCCATCGGCCTTGCCGTCGCCCTCGCCTCCGAGACAGTGCGCTCGCACATCCGCCGGCGGATCGTCGACCATTTTTTTACCGCCCGCTACGACTATCGGCGCGAGTGGCAGCGCGTGCTGGCCACCCTATCGGCGGCAGACAATACGGAGCAGCCTCTGCTGCGGGCCGTGCGCGCGGTGGCCGATGCGGTGGACAGCCCGGCGGGGGTGCTTCTCCTGGCAGACGATGGCTCAGACCCGTTCCTGCGTTGGCAAATCTCCTGGAACCTGCCGGATTGCCCCTCGCTCAAGCTTGCACGCGAAGGGTCCTTCGCGCGCGGTCTGCGTGGCGGGGAATGGGTTGTCGACTGCACGGAGGGTGGTTGCACCGACCTGCCGAGTGAGGCGCCGCGCCCAATCTGGCTCGCGGTGCCGCTGCGGCATCCGCGCGATGGCATGATTGGCCTCGTCCTCCTCGCCCCGCCGCGCGCCCCGTTTCCGCTCGATGGCGAAACCTTCGACCTGCTGCGCGCCATCGGCTCCGAGGTTGCGGTGTTCCTTTCCGAACGCCGTGCCGCAGAGAGGCTGGCCGAGAACCGCCGCCTTGCCGACTATGCCAAGCGCTTCGCCTTCGTCGCGCACGATGTGAAAACGGTGGCAAGCCAGCTTCGCCTGCTGCTCGCCAATGCCGAGGCCAATCTCGACGACCCCGAGTTCCGGCGCGACATGCTGACCACGGTCCGGCTCGCCGCCGACCGCATCGACAGCCTGATCGCCCGTCTGCGCGGCTCGGCCGAGCCGGGGCACCCCGCGCCAGCGCCCCCTGCCGCGGAGGGTCTCGACCCGGCGGAGTGCCTAAGCCGACTCGCCCGCCGGCATGCCCCACGGGTGCGGCTCACCGCCGAGGCTGGGCTCGCGGTTGCCATGACCGCTGAGGCCTTGGACGCCGCCGTGACGCACCTGCTCGACAATGCGCTGGAAGCCTCGCCAAGGGATGCGCCGGTCGAGGTCGTGCTGCGTCGCGACGGCGAGCGCGCTGTGATCGAGATCACCGACCACGGTCCCGGGATGAGCACAGAATTTATCCGCGACGTGCTGTTTCGCCCGCTCGGCACGGCGGGCAAGACCAAAGGCAGCGGCATCGGGGCATGGCAGGCGCGGGAACTGGCACGTGAGGCGGGCGGCGATCTCGAGGCGTGCAGCGTGCCGGGCCGCGGCACGACCATGCGCCTCAGCCTTCCCCTGGCGCGCCGCGCGCTCGCGACCTCGCCCACACCGGTGCAGGGGAGGGCGGCGTGAGCAAGCCCAAGCTCCTCGTGGTTGAGGACGATGAGGGCCTCGCCATGCAATACAAGTGGGGCTTTCCCGACTGGCGCGTGGTGCTCGCCACGGATCGGGCCGAGGCAGAGGCGGCAGCGCGACGGGAAAAGCCCGCCGTGGTGCTGCTCGACCTCGGCCTGCCGCCGGACCCGGAGGGTGTGAGCGAAGGCTTTGCCACTCTAGAAGCGCTGCGCCAGCTTAACCCCCTCCTGCCCGTCGTCGTCTCCTCAGGCCAGGACCAGCGCGCCAACATGCTGCGTGCCGTTGCGCTCGGCGCTTACGACTTTTGCCCCAAGCCCGCCGATCTTGGCATGCTGCGCATCGTGCTCGACCGCGCGCTTCGTCTGCGCGAGCTTGAGGAGGAGAACCAGCGCCTCGCCGCCGTGCCGCGCGCCTCGCCCATCCAGGGCATCCTTACCGCAGACGAGCGCATGCTCGCCCTCTGCCGCCAGATCGAGCGTTTGGCGTCGGTTGCGGTTCCGGTTCTGCTTCTTGGCGAGTCCGGCACCGGCAAGGAGGCGCTCGCCCGTGCGCTGCACGAGTTGGGTCCGCGGGCGGAGAAGCCCTTCGTCGCCATCAACGCTGCGGCGATCCCAGAGACCCTGCTCGAGTCCGAACTCTTCGGGCACGAGAAGGGGGCCTTTACCGGCGCCATTCGCCAGGTCATCGGCAAGTTCGAGCAAGCCAATGGCGGCACGCTCTTTCTCGACGAGATCGGCGACCTGCCGCTTGCGCTGCAGGCCAAGCTCCTGCGTTTCCTCGAGGAGCGAACGATTGAGAGGTTGGGGGGGCGGACGCCGATCAGCGTCGATGTCCGCCTTGTCTCCGCCACCAATCAGCCGCTGGAGCAGTTGGCGGCCGAGGGCCGTTTCCGCTCCGACCTGCTTTACCGGCTGAACGCGGTGACGGTGCGCATTCCCCCCTTGCGCGATCGCGGGCAGGACGTGCTTGTGCTCGCGCGCGCCTTCCTCGCCCGCGATGCGCGCGAGTTCGGCCGCCGCCTGCGCGGGTTCGATCCCTCCGCCGAAGCCGCTCTGCTCGCCCACCCCTGGCCTGGCAATGTGCGCGAGCTGCAAAACCGGGTGCGCCGTGCCGTGCTGATGAGCGAGGGGCCGCTGGTTTCCGCCGCCGACCTGGAGCTCGAGGCGCCTGCCGAGGCGCCGACGGAAGAGTTTGGCGAAGCGGCGTTCGACCTCCGCCTGGCCCGGCTGCGCGCCGAGCGCGAGACGATTCAGAAGGCTCTTGCCCATGCGCATGGCAGCCTTACTCAGGCCGCCCGGCTGCTCCGCATCAGCCGCCCCACACTGTACAGCCTGCTCGAGACGCACGGCATCGCCGTCCCGCGCGGCGAGGCCCAGGATCCTGTCGACGCCGCCTGACGGAGACCCGACAATGAGCGCGCGCCTTCGCCCCCCCCTTCACCTCGCGACCTTTGCCCTGGCCGCTGCTCTTATCGCCGTCCCGGCCGACGCTAACCCCGACCGGGCGCGTGCCGCCGAGGCCCGGGGCGACCTGCGGGCGGCGCAGATCGAATGGCGCAACGCGGTGCGTGCGAACCCGAACGATCCCGCCCTGCGCGCGGCACTCGCCCGCATCTCGCTCGCCCTCGGCGATGGCGACACCGCCGAGAAGGAGGCCCGCGCCGCGCTCGAGCGCGGCTTCGACCGGCGCGAGGGCACCGCCATCTTGCTGCGTGCCTATCTTCTCCTGCGCCGTCACACCGAGCTCTTGCGCGACTTCCCGAGCAACGAGGGCGCGGTTCCCGCCGACGTGTCCGGCACCATCGCCGCCTTCCGTGCCTTTGCCCTTCTCGCCCTCGACCGTCGCGAGGAGGCGCGCCGCGAGGCGGCGACGGCGGTGCGCCTCGCCCCGCGGCTAGTCGAGCCGTACCTGGCGCAAGCTGCGGTCGCCGCTGCCGAAGGCGATCGTGCCGGGCACGAGGCCGCGGTGGATGCCGCGCTCGCCGTCGATCCCGACAACGTGGAGGCGCTGAACCGCAAAGCCGCGCTGCAGTTCGAGCGCGGCGACCTCGCCGCCGCGGTGGAGACGTTCGGGCGCATCATCGCCCGTGCCCCAGGCGATGCACTGGCCTTGTTCCGCCGCGGCGAGGTGCTGATGCGGTCTGGCGACTTCGAGGGGGCGCGACGCGACATCGCCGCCGGGCTCAAACTCGCCCCCAACATGCCAGTGGGCCTTCTGCTCGATGCCATGCTGAAGGTCCAGGCGCGCGACTTCCAGGGGGCCGACCAGGCGCTCAGCCGCATCCCAGGGCAAACCTTGGCCAACCTGCCGGACGGGCTGCTGGTGCTGGCGACGGTGAAGCGGGCGCTTGGCCAGACGGCGCAGGCCGAAGATGCTGCCCAGCGTCATGTCGCGCGCCGGCCTGACGATCCGCGTGGGGCGAAGCTGCTCGCCACGCTGGAAATGGAGCGCGGTGCACCAGACGCGGCGGCAGGCACGCTCGCTCGCCTTGCACAGCGCGGCCGGGCGGATGCCGAGGCCTACGACATGCTCGGCAGGGCGCATGCCGCCATGCGTCGGCGGACGGAAGCGCGCGAGGCATTCGAGCGCGCGGCGGAACTCGCCCCGCAGGATCCAGGCATCCTGACCCGCCTCGCCGTTGCCCGCCTTGCCGTGGGCGAGACCATCGCCGCTGCCGAGGCAGCCCGGGCCGCCCTCGCTCTCGCCCCCGACCAGCGCGGCGCGCGCGAGGTGCTGGCCTCCGCTGCCCTCGCGCTCGGCGATCTCGACACCGCGATGGCCGAGCTTGACCGTCTCGGGCCCGAGGCGCGCCAGGGCGAGCTTGCCGGCATCGTCGAGGCGACGATCCGCCTGATCCGGCTTGATCTCGCCGGAGCGAAGGAGCGCTTTGAGGCGGTGCTGCGCACCCAGCCCGACAGTGTGCGCGCCAGGCTCGGGCTCGCCCGCATCGCCGCGATCGAGAACGATGCGGCGCGGACGGAGCGTCTGTTGACCGAGGTGCTTGAACGCGACCCCGAGAATGCGGAGGCCCTGCGCAGGATTGCCAACGCGGCGGGGTCGGGCGGGCCGCACGGCGCCTCGGCGGTCGCCATCCTCGAGCGGACCTATGCCGCGAACCCGACCTCGAGCGCGGTCGCCCTGGCTCTCGCCTCGGCGCATCTCCGCCTGCGCCAGCCGGAGAGGGCGGTCGCCGTCCTCGACACGCCCGCCTGGCGCGATCGGGCGAGGACGACCCAGCATCTGATCCTGCTCGCCGAGGCCCACGCCCAGGCCGGGCAGGCGGCCGAGGCCGAGGCGGCAGCGCGCGCCGCTCTGGCGCAGGATCCCCGCTCCGCGATCGCCCGCCGCCAGCTCGCCACGCTGCTCGCGCGGCGCAACGATGTCGGCGCGGCTGAGGCGGTGCTGCAGCAGGGGATCAGGGTGCAGCCGAACGACGGGCTGCTCCTGCAGGGGCTGGTCGAGCTGGTGCGGGAAGCGCGCGGGCTAGATGCCGCGCTTGATCTCGCCGACACGCTGGCGCGGCAAAGGGACTCGTGGCCGGCTTCGCTTGCCTTACGCGGCAATTTGCTGATGGCCGCGAACCGGATCGAGGAGGCGGCGGCGGCGTATGAGGCGGGGTATCGCACCGCGCCGTCGGCGGCGCTGGCGCAAGCCCAGGCGGGAGCGTGGCAGGCGGCTGGTCGGCTGGACCGCGCGGCGGCGGCACTGAAGGCTTGGCTGGAGCGCGAGCCCGACGACGTCGGCAGTCACGCCCTGCTGTCGCAGATCGAGATCTTGCAGGGTGAAAAGAGTTCGGCGGAGACCAGGCTGCGCAAGGTGGTTGCCGCCCGCCCCGATGATGGAGTCTCCGCCAACAACCTTGCCTGGCTGATGCAGGCGCGGGCGGACAGCGAGACCGAAGCCGGGAAGGCCACGCTTGCGGAGGCGCTGCAGCTCGCGCAGCGCGCCTATTTCCTCACCCCGACCCCGGAGACGGCCGACACTTTGGGCTGGATCCTGTTCCGTATCGGGCGCGCGGATGCTGCGCTGCCGTTCCTGCGCCAAGCGGCCGCTGGGGCAGCGCAGAGGCCCGCGCCCGATCCGGGGATCTTCGTCCGCTTCGCGCACGGGCTTGCCGCGACCGGCGCGCGAGAGGAGGCGATGCGTGTGCTCGAGCCGATCATGGCCGCCAATCTCCGCTTCGCTGAACGGGCCGAGGCGGAGGCGCTGCTGACGCGTCTGCGCGCGGCGCAGCGATAGGTCATCGCGTCGCGCCAAAGACCGTTTGGCATGCTGCGCTCGATCGCCTTCACCGCGATCATGGTGCCGTTTCTCGTTCTAACGGCGGCCGGCAAGCCGTTCCTCGGCGTGCTGCTCTGGTCGTGGATTTCGTTCATGAATCCGCACCGGATGATCTACGGCTTCGCTTCGCCGATCCCGTGGGCGATGCTCAGCTTCATCGCCACGGTCATCGGCTGCGTGATCGCCCGCGAACCAAAGCGCCTGCCGCGCGATGCGCTTACGGTTTTGCTCATCCTGTTCGCTATCGGCATCACGATCACTTCGCTGACTGCCATCTCGTCGCCGGAACGGGTTTGGGCGCGCTACGATAAAGTGATCAAGATCCTGCTCGGCCTTCTGCTGACGCGAGCCTTGCTGACCGACGCCGATCGCATCCACGCTCTGTTGTGGATGATGGCGATCTCCTTCGGCTTCTATGGCATTCGTGGCGGGATCTTTACTCTTGTGACGGGCGGCGTGCACAAGGTGCTTGGCCCGGCCGATACCATGATTGCGGATCGCAACCACATCGCGGTCGCGCTGCTGTTCGCCATTCCGCTAATGAACCATCTTCGCGTGCAGTCGAAGCACGCGATGGTCAGGGCCGGCATCATGGCTGCCATGGTGCTGACGGCCTTTGCCGCCATCGGCACCCAGTCGCGTGGCGCTCTGGTTGCTTTCGCCGCCACCGGTTTCGTCTTTTGGCTGCGCAGCAGAGGGAAGGTAGTCTCTGCTATTGCCCTCATCTTCGCCGCAGCGGCGGTGATCGCCTTCATGCCAGAGAGCTGGGAACAGCGCATGCGCTCGATCATCGACTATGAGGGTGATGGGTCTGCGATGGGCCGGCTCTGGATCTGGGAGACCTCGCTGAGAATCGCGCTCGCCCGCCCGCTGACGGGGGGCGGGTTCCAGGCGATGTACGAGCAACCGATCGTCGATCGCTTTACACCTGGCGTTCCGGCCCGAGCGGCGCACAGCATTTGGTTCGAGACTTTGGGCGAGCACGGCTTTGTTGTGTTCGGGATCTGGCTTGGCATTCTGATTGTTGGGTGGCTCTATGCCTCAGCCTTGGTTCGCCTTGGCCGCGCAGAGAAAGAGTTCGCGTGGGCGAATAGCCTGGGCCGCATGAGCCAGGTCTCCCTGCTCGCCTACATGACGGGGGGAAGCTTCCTGTCCCTGCAGTACTGGGACGGGTATCTCACACTGGTCGGCATCCTGGCTGCCACCCGCGAACTCCTCGTTGCGGCACGTGAGGCGCGCCGTTTGGCAACTTCGTCCTGGCGTTCGGCGGCAGCGGGGCGAGCAGGGGCTATACCGGTGCTGCAGCCGGCCGCGGCGCGGGGCGAGAGTCGCCCCTCCTGGCGCACCCGATCGGTGCGATGACGATCTTCGCCTGCCATGAACGGATGAGGGAAGAGGGTGAGAGGTGCAGAGCGTTTTCTTCGCTGTCATGCTCATTGGCGTCTGCTGGCTTCTCGTCTGGAGCATGCAGTCCCCGGAGCAGAGGCGACGCAGCTGGTCACCCTTCGACCGTCTCGAACAGGGTGAGTGTAACGACGACCCCGTTCGCCCGTCCGCACGACAGCGCACCGCTGCGCCTGCTCACGGTGTCAAGCCTCTACCCGAACCCCGCCCAGCCCAATCATGGCGTGTTCGTCGAGAACAGGCTCAGGCATCTCATCGCCAGCGGTGAAGCAAGCAGCGTCGTGATCGCGCCGCTGCCCTATTTCCCGGGTCGTGGCGCTTCCAGCCCGATCTGTCCCGCCGAGGAGACGCGCCATGGCATTAGGGTCCTGCATCCGCGCTTTCTCGCCGTGCCCGGAGTGGGCATGGCCACCAACCCCGCTTGTTACGCTTTTGCCCTCGCTGCAACGCTACGTCGGCTGCTGGAGGAAGGGGTGCGCATAGACCTGATCGACGCGCACTACCTCTTTCCCGACGGGGTCGCGGCGGTGCAGGTCGCGAAGCGCTTCGGTCTGCCGGTGGTGCTGACCGCGCGCGGCTCTGACACCAGCCTCTTCCCCCGCTACTGGCTGCCTCGGCGAATGATCCAGCACGCCCTGGCGCGAGCCGATGGGCTCATTGCGGTCAGCGCTGCGCTGAAGGAGGGGCTTGTTTCACTCGGCGTATCGCCGGAGCGCGTCGTGGTGCTGCGCAACGGGGTTGATCTCGACCTGTTCCGTCCGCCCTCCGATCGCGCCGCGCTGCGCGAGGCGCTTCGGCTCGAGGGGCCGACCATTCTCTCCGTCGGGCTGCTCGTGCCGCGCAAACGCCACCATTTGACGATCGGCGCGCTGTCGTTGCTTCCCGGGATGCAGCTGCTGATCGCCGGCGAGGGGCCAGAGCGCGCGCGGCTCGCGGCGCTTGCGGCGCGGCTTGGGGTGGCGGATCGCGTGCGGTTCCTCGGTGCGGTGCCGCACCGGGAGCTGCCCTCGCTCTATGCCGCTGCCGACGTGATGGTTCTGGCCTCCGAACGGGAGGGCTGGGCCAACGTTTTGCTGGAGGCGATGGCCTGCGGCACACCGGTGGTGGCGACCGAGGCTTGGGGCACGCGCGAGGCGATCGGCGAGGAGGGGGCGGGTGTGGTGGTGAAGGATCCGACCGAGTCCGCACTCGCTGCGGCGATCTCCCGCATGGTGATGGATCCACCACCGCGTGCGCTGGTCCGTGCTTACGCCGAACGCTTCGGCTGGGACGAGGTCTCGGCCGGGCAGCTCGCCCTGTTCCGCCGCATCCTAGCGGGCCGCGCCTGCAGCGAGGCAGCGGCGCGATGATCGAGATGAAACTCGGGCGTCGCGCGTTCACCCTCGCGGTGGTGACCGCACCAGCGGGCTGCGCGTCTGAACCGTCGCTTGCGCAGACGCCGCCCCGGCCGCAGCGCCCTGCGCAGCCAGCACCGCGCGCAGCTGAGCCGGTCCCGCTGCAGCGTGGACCTCACGATTTCGCCGCGATTTCGCTCCGTGCAGCGGCAGCGGCGGCGGCCGGTCAAACCACCATCGCGCACGCCTTCCCGCCCGGTGTCTTGCCGCGCGACGGAGGGCTCGAGCTCCGCTTCGAGGGTGAGCGCGCGGGTCGGCCTGTGCAGCTCAGGGTGCTCGCGCGGCACCCGGACGGGTCGGCGCGCACAGCGCTGATCGCTCTCGGCTCCCCAAGCCTGCCGGCGGATCGCTTCCGCGCCGCGTTGCTTTCGCTCTCCCAGGTGCGACCGCGATGACCTGCGCCACGTGCCGCGGCGTCTACGTCTGAAAGGTTTGAGGAGACCTCCCATGTTCTATCGGGTGCGGCGCCGCTTCGACTACTGGCGCTACAATCGCGCGGTTGCCGCGATCGAGGAGACGCCGCCGCTCGCGATCGTCGACTCGCCCCTGCGAATTGTGAGCCAAGTGGCGGTGCCGCGGGACGTGCGCATGTATCTCGTCGCAGCGAAGACCTTCTATCGTCGCGTCGGCCACGGCCGGTTCGTCGTCATTCCCGATCGCGCCCTGCCGCGCGAGACGGCCGATCTGCTTCGCCGGCATCTCGATGGCGCGGTCGAGTTCCTGCCTCTTGCCGACATTTCCGTCGGCCGCTGCCAGCGCGGGGGCACCTGGGAGCGGCTTCTTGCGTGCCTTGATCTTGCGCAGCGGCACTACGTCGTGCAGCTCGATTGCGACACGCTGGCGATGGGTGATCTCGGGGAGGTGAGGGAGGCGATCGCAAACAACCGCTCTTTCGCCTTGGCCGAGGGTGCCCCGCTGCGATCCTTCGCCGAGACGGGCAGGCTTGCACGGCGCCGGCAGGGTGCGGCGCGTCACATCGTCGATCTCGCTGAGGCGGCGCTTGCCGACCATCCGGAGGCCGAGCGTTGGCGCTACGTGCGCGCTTCCTCGGGCTTTGCGGGCTTCGCGCTGGGCTCTATCGGACGACACGAGATCGAATCATTCCACGACATCATGGGCTCCCTCGTCGGGCGCGACCGCTGGCGGCAATGGGGAAGCGAGCAGGTTGCCTCCAACGTCGCCGTCGCCAACGGCCCGGATCCGGTGCTGCTGCCGTTCCCCGACTACGCCAACATCACACCCTCGATCGAGCTTGCACGCGTGCGCTTCGGCCATTTCCTCGGTACCTATCGGTTCGAGAACCAGAGGCTCGCCCGCGCCTCTCTGCCGCTGATCGAGGGCATGAGGCGGGGCGATGCCCTGCCGGGCGCGGCGTGAGGGTGCGATGGGGCTGATCCTGGTCACCGGCGGGGCGGGGTTCATCGGCTCGCACCTGTGCGAAGCCCTGCTCGCCCGGGGCGAGAGGGTGCGGGTGCTCGACGATCTCTCGACGGGGCGGCGCGAGAATCTGCCGCGCGATGTCGAGCTCATCGTCGGCGATGTCGCCGATCCTGAGACGGTGCGCGAGGTGGCACGCGGGGTGGACGCGATCATCCACCTCGCCGCCATCGCCTCGGTCGAGCGGTGCACGAAAGAGTGGCTCAGCGCGCATCGCGTCAATCTCGGCGGCTCGATTGCGGTCTTCGACGCTGCGCGCACCGCCAGCAAGGGCCGACCCGTGCCTGTCGTCTACGCCTCCTCTGCTGCCGTGTACGGCGAACAGCAGCGGTTGCCGATCAGCGAGGACGCGCCATGCCGGCCGTTGTCCGCTTATGGGGCCGACAAGCTTGGCTCCGAACTGCATGCGCGGGTGGCCGGTGCGGTGCATGGCGTGCCCACGATCGGGCTCCGCTTTTTCAACGTCTACGGGCCGCATCAGGACCCGCGCTCGCCCTACTCGGGTGTGATCTCGCTGTTCTGCGGGCGGATTGCGCGCGGCGAGCCGCTGCTCATCCATGGCGACGGCGAACAGACCCGTGACTTCATCTTCGTTGGCGACGTGGTTGCCGGCATTCTCGCCGCCTTGAAACGCGCTTGTGTTTCTGCACCGGTGCTCAACCTCTGTTCCGGATCGGCCACCTCTATCAACGACCTTGCTGCCACGCTTCTTGCCCTGTCCGGTGCCTCGGTGTCGCTGCATCACGGGCCGCCGCGGCCTGGCGAGATCCGGCATTCGCTCGGCGACCGCAGCCGCGCTGCAGCGATGCTCGCCTTGGCACCGCCGCGGCCGCTCTCGGAAGGTCTTGCCTGCGTACTCACGTGGCTTGGGCTCGGCCGAGAGCGAACGACACAGCCGCCGTCTGCTGTGCCCTCAGGCTGATACTGACCGCACACGCAGTGCCCGCTCTCTGCGCAGGCCGCCCCCAGGCGGACGGGCCGGTCAGGCGATGCCGTAGAACGCGTTCATGTTGGCGATCACCGTCTGCCAGGTCGTTGGCACCACCGCGCCGCCGAGGAAGAAGAATTCGGCGAGATCACCGTCCCACGACGGAGCGTCGCTGCTCGCCCTGCCGCCGAGCGCCAGCCACGCGGTCGTCGCCACCGGGTTGAAGGTCGCGGTCCCGGAGTTGCCCGAAATCAACCCGGCGCCGACACGACGCGCCTCGTTCGCCACGCCGGAGAGCGAGCTGGCCCAGATCACCCGAGGCGTATCAGCCGGCACGTGGTTCGGCGGCCCCCAGAGTTCGTTGCTCCGCGTCCCGAGGATCAACCGGCTTGGGTCGCCGGACACGGTGGTAAGCTCGAACGAGGTGTCGCCCCAGGCGGGATTGCTGTCGATGGCGGACGAGAAGGCAACCACCCGACCCACGTTCCCGCCGCGTCGCACGGCCAGACAGAAGAAGGCCAAATCACGTCCGCGATGGGTGCGGAAGTTGCCGTAACGCCTGCCGCGTCGCGCCCCTTGGAAGTTCATCACCGCCCGACCATTCACCGTGCGTAGGGTCCCGGCCGCGTCCGTCAACAGCGGATAGCCTTGGGGAACGGGTTGGGCGAGACCACGCTCCAGCGTGCTCTGGTCGAACAGGCCGACGAAACACTGCTGCCCCTGGGCAAAGGCGGCGAGGCCAGAGAAGTCCGCCACCCCTGAGGCGTCAGCGAAGATGTCGAGATACTCGCCGGTGCCGTCAGGGGAGCGGAAGACACGCGCCAAAGGTCCCTGATAGCTCGGCCGCAGGCGGCGCGCGACCGAACCGGCGAACAGCACATCGACGTTGCCGAAATTCCCGTAGACGTAGGTCGCTGGAGTCACGGTGATGTTGGCTGTGCCGGTACCGCTCCCTGCCACGTTGGACGCTCTCAGCCCGAGCGTGTAGGTGGCGCCGTCGAGCCGGCTCAGACGCTGCGTGTTGCGCAGGATGTTCGGCAAGGACGCTTGCCAGCGCCCAGCAGGGTCGCCCGAGGTGATGGTGAGCGCGCTCGGTGGAGATCCGCTCAGCGTAAGGGTCAAAGCCGTGTTGGGCGGATCGTCCTCGCTGATGGTGAGGCTTTGGTTTTCGGGCGAGAAGACGGGCGGGGTGACGATCCCCTGTATGTCCAGCGGCACCTGGCGATCGAAACTCCCGGCCACATTGGTGGCGCGGACGGTAAGCGTGCGCAGCCCAGGCGCCTCGTTTGAGAGGTCAGCTGCGATGGTGACGCGGCCAGTGTTGTCGACTGCAAAGCGCCCGTTTGGGTCGCCGGCGATGATGCTGAGCGTGATCGGCTGAGTGCCAGAGACGGTGAGCTGCCCGATCTCGGCGCCGACGGGGCTGTTGTTGCCAACAGCAAAGGGTTGCGTCACCTCCGCGATGAAGGGCAGTTCCGCCGTGATTTGAACCGTGATTGTTGCAGTGTTGCTGCGGTATTCGGTCGCCGGATCGGTCACCCGCCACTGGTCGAAGGTACGACAATAGACCTGGAGCGAGACCGGACCGAGCGGCAGGGCGCGCAGGGCGGCGGTGTTTGCGACGCGGATTGCCCCGCCTTGCGTGATGCGGAACGGATTGCCTGCGGGCTGAGAGACGATGATGAACGCATCCTCCGCCATCCTGCCACTGACACCTGAGTTGCGCGGGATTGGTCCGCTGGTGTGCACGAGGCCGACGAGCGCGCCCTCTGCGGCATCGAGCGGGACCGACATCGTCTGCCCGGCAGGGATGACGGGTGCCCGATCGGTGCGCCAGATGAAGCGCGGCGCGATCACCGAGTTGAGTTGGAAGAAGCCGCCGAAGAAATCTTCCGGCCGGTAGCGCGGATGGTTGCCGATGCCCTGTGCGCGCTGCGAGCGGAGGAAGACGAGCGCATCCGCCGCCTGCGCGCGCGTCTCGGCGTCGGTGCCGTATTCCGCGAGCAAAGTGAGGCCGACGAGAACGTTGCGCTGCCAATCGCCCTCGCCCGTCCAAGCGGAGTAGTCGTCCGCCGTGATGTCCGAATTGAGAGCGCGCAGCCGATCGCGCGTCACCGTCAGCACCTGGCTCCAGTTCCGTGCCCAGGAGCCGTTCGCGGCGCGGAAATAGATGTCGCGCCCCATCGCGGCGTGTTGGAAGGAGAAGCCCGGGTCGAGAATGCTGCCTGAGCGGAGCTTGCCGAACTCGCGAACCAGCCAGGGCAGGTGCGGGCCGCCAAGGCCAAGCCGCGCAGCCTTCAGCAGGCCGAAAAAGATGAACGAGTACATGAATGGCGGCATGTGGTCGCCGGTTGCGTGCAGCATCGGCATGCCCAGTTCAGTGCCGAGCTTGGCGTAGGCCTCGTCGCTGATGTCGCGGATCGAGGAGACCCACGCCTCGACGCTGCGCGTGAACATCAGCCTGTTCGGATAGGTGTCAGGCAGGATTGCTGCCGCGTCGACGATGTCGCGGAAGCACCACGCCCAGCCTCTTGTCTGATCGAACCATGGCTTCTGGGCCCAGGCGCGACCGGTCGTGTGGTCAGGGGTGAGGTTACGCCAACTCCGTGTCCAGTTGCCGTTGTACTGCCCGGGCAAAAGACCGTCGTGGCGATCGTCGATGTGAAGCTGAGCCCAACAGGCACGGGCTGCCAAACCGTCGTAGCAGAGGCGTCGGCCGGACAGCAGGGCGGGCGTGAAGTTGAACGAACCGTGGTGGGCGTGATCGACCGTGATGTGATCCGTTCTGTTGTGGGTCGCCCGCTGGTTCGATGGCAGCCCCGTCGCCGTCGTGCGCGACGTTCCAGGCGCTGAGGCGGGCGCATTGCCGGTGGTGCTGAAGCGCGGCCAATCCACTGGGTTCACCCAGCGGCCAAGCGCCCAATCGTAGTAGTACATGCCGCGCGTCGATGCGGCTTCGAACTCGCGGTGCGCGAGCTGCTGCGCTTCCGGCCTGCCTTCGCGCAGCCACAGCATGCAGGCGACGGTGCGATAGCCGATTTCCGGCCGCCCGCCTGCGTCGCCTGCGTTGCGCGCCAGCGAGTAGTTCCAGTAGGGGTCGTTGATTCGATTGTTGTTCTTGGCCGTGTTCAACACCGAGGACGCCCACCCCCCAAATGCGGTGAGCGGCATCGAGCGGTCCATGTTGTGTTGCACGCCGGAGGCGACGAGCACGTCGAAGTCAGGGCGGAAGAAGGGACGGTCGTTGTTGTCCCATCCGGTCAGCACGGTGCCGTTAGGGTGGCGAGCGCGCCGGCGTATCCACTGCGAGTATTGCAGCAGGTCGCGGGCGGGGCCCGAGGCGGGCCTCTGGTCATAGACGATCTGCCCGTCGATCTCGATCGTGTAGCCGAAGCGGGCGATGCCGCCCTGCGCGTGCAGCACACGATCGTTCGAGAAGCAGACGTCGAGTTCGAGGAACCCGTCTTTGGTGGCGAGCACGTCGACGATCAAACGGACGGAGGCGATCTGGCCCGCCTGATCGACCGTGTTCAGCACGGCGGCGGGTGGAACCGGGGTCTCCACGCGCGTCTCGACGGCAAGAGGCCCCTCCTGCCACCGATCGGTCGAAGCGAGGGCCTGCGAGACGACGTCGAACGTCCAGAGCGGCGTGGTCGTATCCCCCGGGGCCCAGGTGCGCACGAAGGCGCTGCGGCCGGCGAGGAGCGTCGAAAGGGAGAGGTCGGGGCCTGGGTTTGGATGCGCGGAGCCGGCAACCAGTTCGGCGGCGAACCTTTGACCAGCGGTCAGAGCCGGCAGTTCGGCGGCGAAGACGGCCGTCATCACGGACTGGTCGGGCCAGCGCCGCAGCACCGTCATTTGCGTCCGCAGCGGCTCGCCGTCGGCCGCGCCGCGCAGGACGACCGGCGTGTTGTTCGGAATGGCCCCTTGCGGGAAGGCGTGGCCGAACACGTCGATGACGCCCGCTGGCAGGCCAGTCCCGGTGAACTCCACCGCGGCGACGGCGGCCTGCGTCCCGGCGTCCACCGCAACCGGCCCGCTGTCGACGGAAATCTCGCCGTCCAGGGTGGCACGCAGGCGATAAATGCCCTCGGTTTCTGGTGCGACGAGGAGCGCCTGCCAGGTGCCGTCCGCCAGGGTGGCGGTGACGGGAGCGCCGACAGTGGCGTCCGCCCGACGCCACACCACGCTGATGCTGCTGGCGGGTCCCGTATAGGTTCCACTCACGGCAACCGAAGACCCCGGTGCGATCGGGTCAGTCGGTGTCTCGATCGTCAGCGTGCGTTGATTGCCGCGCTGGCTCCGCCGGCGCCGGGAGGCGACGGCGAGGGGCAGGGTCGGGACAAGGATATTCATCCTGGGCTCCACAGACGGGGGGCAGGGGCACGACCATGGCGGGCGATGACCGAGCAGTCATCGCGCTTCCGCAAAGGCAGACTTGGTGGGAGCGACGGTGGTGGGGCTGGGCGTGCCGCCGCGAAGGCGGCGCACGCACTTCGCCCCTTGGCTAGGAAAAAATACCGATCACAGCAGGCGTGGTCAACAGGAATGCAACTCCTGTGGCGGCAGCAGCCTTGCACCGCGCCCGCTGCCACGGCCGCAGTCCTATCATCGGGCGCGATCAGAGCGCTCGCTTCGTCCCTGTCCGCCCTCGCCTGCCCGACTGCGCGTCGGGCATGCCAGTGAATGAGTGCAGGATGCGTGCTGACCAGCAAGCGAAAACCCACCGCACCAGCCGTTTTCCGCCGCAAAGGGACGCCCCAGTCGGCAGGATGATCGGGTGGGAGTGGACCCGCAAGCGCGAGCGAGTAGCCGCACAGAGGCAAGACATCCGTGACGTCGTGTCGGTCGCGGCGCCGGCCCGGCCGGCGCCGACTTCGGCGTAGGGCTCTGACAGTCGCAGCAGGTCTTCGACCGCTTAGCCGAACAGGAGTTCGGCGGCGGTCCAGATCACTGCCCAGCTCATCAGAGACCCAAGCCCGATCAGGGCTGTCGCGACAGGCACGCTCAGCCTGCTGTCGGTGCCGCCGATCGCCAGCATGTCGTCGCCCTCGTCGGCCGAGTGGGGGCGCGGTGCGGGGGGGCCCGTCACTTCCCGGACTCCTTGGTGTTCCTCCTCTGCCAGTATGTGCTGAAACCCAGATGAAACAAAAGCGCTGTCACGGCGATGTCATGGCGCCGCCCCGGGAGCTGGCGGGATTTGCTGCGCGTGCGAAGGAAGAGGCGTGGTGGCCGGGATCACCACGCCTTGTCCGTCCTCACCCGAGGCGGCGCCTGGCGGCGAAGCCCAAGCCCAGCAGGCCCGCGCCGAGCAAAGCGAGCGAAGCGGGCTCGGGCACGCCGAGTTCGGGCGGGATCGTGCGGTTGAAGGCGAGGTTGTCGAACTCGAAGGCGAATTGGGTCGAGCGCGCGACAACGCGGTCGAACCCCTGGGTAGAGGAGATGTTGACGTACAGTGTTCCATTTACGCCCTGATCGCCGTTCGGGCTCGCTGTGACGTCGACACCGGTGATGGTGCCGATCAGGGTCGTGCCGGCATAGAAGAGCAGGCTGTTGTAATCATCGACCGAGCCCCAGAGCAGGCCGAGGTAGAAATAAGGACCACCGGCGGGGAGGAGAATCTCGATCTCCGTGCCGAGCGAGGCATTTGCGCCAGTCGACCCGGTCGTGAGGTAGACTGTCTCGTCAGGGCCGAAGGCGGGGGTCTGGTTGCCGGCTGGGGGGTTGGTCACCCCGTTGTCGTTGCCGAAACCGACCCCGTTGCTGCCGGACAGGAAGGGAGCGGCGTATTTGCCGAGGACGGCACCGGTCACCGCCCCGGCTCTGTCGATTGCGTTGGCTGAGCTTCCGCCGACGAGGCGCACGGTGATCCCGGACTGCGGTGAGACCAGGGTGGTCGTGCCGAACTGCGGCGCGAACTGCGGGGTGATCCAGTCGAAATTGTCGCGCACCACGCCTGTGGGTGCGCCGCCGACGAAGGCGCTGACGGTGAGCGGCGAGGCGAGGCTGGGCAGGGCGGTGAGCATGGTGGCGGTGAAGAGCGTGAGACGAAGGCAGTGCATGGCGTCCTCCGGCAAGCTGGAGTGGGTGAACGGGCCAGGGTCGTTATCGGACCTGGCGGCACGAGGGCACGAAGCAAAAACGGGACCAATCTTGAATTTCGGCCAAAAACTGCGATCCTTCGTCGCTCACAACGTCTCGATTGTAAAGAAATCCGACACAACCCTGGCGCGGGGATCGTCCGACAGCCATACTCCGCCCTCCGGGTTTCCGCCTTTGCCCCCGGCGCGGCGCCCATGCCCCGACACCCCGCGCTCCGCCCGCCTCCCCCTCTGCCCGATCGAGTGCGCCAGGTGGCAGCCCCCCCCGGCCATGACCTCTGGGCCTCCGCCCTCTGGTTCGAAACCACCCTCGCCCACGCCCTTCCGCCGGGCGCCGAGCCACTCTGGCAGCCTGCCGGACGGACGATCCTGCCTTTGCTTCGCCAACGGAGCCGCGTTTCGGCCCTCACCACCCCCTACACGCAGTCCTGGAGCCCTCTCGCGCCGGAGGGGACGGCGGAGCAGGACTGGCGCGAGGCGGGGCTGGGGCTTGCTCGCTTCCTTCGCTTCCGCCCTCCTCTCCGCCTCGACGCCATCGAGGAGGATGCGCCGTGGCTCCGCCCATTCCTCGAGGGGATACGCGCTGGCGGCAGCGTCGCCGCCCCCTTCGCCCACACGGGACGGTGGCTGGCGCGCCTCGAGCCCGGTGTAGGGTGGGAGGGCTACCTCGATACCCGCCCCTCCCGCTTGCGCAACACGGTCGCACGACGGCTAAAAGCCGCCGCCCGGACCGCGCGCTTCGAGCTCGCGTCCGTGCCGGGGGAGGGGCTTGAGCGCGCGATCGCGGCGTTCCGCGCCGTGCGCGCCCGCTCCTGGAAGCCCGACGAGCCGTTCCCGGAGTTCGACCCCGCGCTGATGCGGGCGGCTGCCGAAGAGGGGCTCCTTCGCCTCGGCGTGTTGCGCGACGCTGACGATGGCACCCCCATCGCCGCCCAGTATTGGCTCGTCGAGCCCCAATCCGGGCGCGCTACGGTGCCGAAACTCTTCCACGACGAGGCGCGGCGTGCTTCCTCCCCCGGAACGGTGCTGACCGCGCTGATGGTGCGGCATCTGATCGAGGAGGATGGCGTGCGGGTGCTCGACTTCGGTCGCGGTGATGATCCCTACAAGGCGCTCTGGGCGCCGGAGCGGCTGCCTTTGATTGGCGTCCTGCTCGTCGACCCACGCCATCCCTTGGGGGCGGTTGCGCTGGCGCGGCACGCGGCAGGGGTGGCGCTGCGACGTCTCCGTCCCCGCCGATGAGGATTCTCTATTCCCACCGCATCGCCTCGCGCGACGGCCAGGCGGTGCACCTCGAAAGCCTGATTGCTGCCCTCCGCCGAGAGGGGCACGAGGTGGTGGTCGTTGGCCCCTCGGCCTATCGGGAGGCCCGCTTCGGAGACGACGGCGGGTGGGTGGCGCGCCTGCGCCGCGCCCTGCCGCGCGCGATCGCCGAACTCGCCGAACTCGCCTACGCCATTCCCGCCGCGCTCCGGCTCGATCGCGCCGCCCGTGCCGGGCGGTTCGACGCCCTCTATGAGCGCTACAACCTCTATCACTTCGCCGGTGCCCTCGTTGCGCGCCGGCGCCGGCTTCCCTTGCTGCTCGAGGTGAATGCGCCGATCGCCGAGGAGCGGGCGCGCTTCGGCGGCCTTGCCTGGCCCGCTCTCGCCCGCTGGGCTGAGCGTTTCGTCTGGCGCCGCGCCGACCTCGTTCTCCCCGTCACCGAAGTTCTGGCCGGCCATGTGCGAGAAGCCGGGGTGCCGGCCGAGCGCATCGTCGTCGTGCCGAACGGGATCGACCTCGAGGACTTCCCTGACGACCTTGCCGCCCGGCAGTCGGGCGAGGAGGCGGAGGAGATCGTGCTCGGTTTCGTCGGCTTCGTGCGCGAGTGGCATGGGCTGGAGGCAGTGCTGCGCGGCATCGCCGCCTGGCAGGGGCGGCAGAGGCTCGCTCTCGTCGTGGTCGGCGAAGGCCCGGCCCGGCCGGGGCTGGAGCGGCTGGCGGCAGAGCTCGGCATTGCCCAGCGCGTGCGCTTCACGGGGCTTGCGCCGCGCGAGCAGGTGCCCCGCCTGATCGCCTCCTTCGACATCGCCCTTCAGCCTGCAGCCGTTCCCTACGCCTGCCCCCTGAAGCTCGTCGAATATATGGCGGCGGGGCGGGCGATCGTGGCCCCCAATCAGCCCAACATCCGCGAACTCGTTGCGCACGAACGGACCGCTCTCCTCTTTCCGCCCGGTGACGTCGCCGGGATGTGGGCGGCGATCGCCCGCCTCGCTGGCGATGCGCCCTTGCGCGCGAGGCTTGGGGCGGCAGCACGGGTGGAGGCGATCGCGCGCGACCTCACCTGGGCCGGCAATGCGCGGCGGGTCGTCGCCCTCGCGGTCGGACTGCGATCGAAAGCCGCCCCCGTCAGCGTCCCGGCAGGCGCTGGAACGGCGTAACCGGGCCCGAGAATCGATTGTTCTTCATCACCGGCTCGCCCTCACCATAGAGGCGAAAAAACACGGTCGGACGAGGCTGCAGGTTTTCGAACCGGTTGCCGATCAGCACCATCTCGCGGGTGACGTGCCGCCGTCCCTCTGCGCCATGCACCACCGCCGCCTCCGGGTTGCCGTGATCGGGGCCCTTGCGCAGTGTCGCGTTGCGCAGCACGAGATCGCCCCCGTTCGGAATGTCGATCAGGTAGGAGGCGCGGTTGCCAGGCGTGTCGAGGAAGGCGCTGTCCTCGATCACCGTCCGTTCCGCGCGCGACTTGAGATGGTGGCAGATCCGTGTCGCTTCGAAGCGCGTGCGGCGCACCACCACCTCGCGCCAGTGCCCGGCATAGAGCCCGTGCGCGCACTCGTGGATCAAGGCGCCGTTGCCGATGAAGCGGCTGTCCTCGATGATCAGCCGATGGCCGCGCATGTCAGCCTTGGTTAGGATTCCGTTCTGGTTGCCGAGGAAGGCGGAACGGCGGATGGTGAGATCGCCTCCTTCTGCCCTGATGCCGGCCGCATTGCCGCCAGCGAAGGCAGCACCCTGGAACGTGATCCCCTCCACAGTCACGCCATCGCCGGCAATGACGAACAGCGCCTTGTTGCCGCAGATCGGCCCCGTGATCAGCACCTCCCCACCCGGGGCGGCGACGATGGTAAGCCTGTCCACGCGCCAGACTGCGCAATCGACGTAGCGCCCGGGCGCGATCACCACCCGATCGCCGGGGCGCGCGATGGCGGCGGCCTCTGATGGGCGGGAGAAGCGCTTCCCTGGCCCAACCTCGAGCGTCGCCGCGGTCGTCGGCGCGGCGGCGAACAGGATGCCGACGAGAAGCACAAGCGCGCGCATCCCCTCCTCCGTCGTGACCATGTTGCTCCTCACCATGCCGAAGGGTTGACGACGCATCCAGGATCAACTCGGCGGAGCGTGCTCGCTTGCCGGCCCTAGACGCGAGAGGTGGCCCTGTGCAACGCACCCCCCATGTCGGTGCCCTTCCAGGTCGGCGTGCTTCTGCTTCCGCCCGTCGGGCTTGCGCTCGCCGCGCTTCTTCTCTGCCTCCTCGCCGCCCGCGGCCGGCGCTCTGCCGCCTGGGGTGCATTCGTTCTTATCTCCCTGCAACTCCTGCTTGCGACACCCTATGCCAGCGGCTGGCTCGAGGTCTCGCTGCAGGCGATTGCGGCACGGTTCTCCCCGCCGCGCGAGGGGCCGGCGGCGATCGTCGTGCTCGCCGCCGAACAGGTGAAGCACGCCGAGGGCTGGACGGTGGGGCCGCTCACTCTCGAGCGCATGGCCGCGGCGGCGGCTCTGGCGCGCCGGACTGGACTGCCCATTCTGGTCACGGGCGGCGTGCTGTCCGACACCCCTCCCTCGCCCCCGATCGCCGGGCAGATGGCGGAACGGTTTGAGGCGGAGTTCGGTCTGATCGTGCGCTGGCTGGAGATCGAGGCGCGAAACACCTGGGAAAACGCGGCCAACAGCGCTGCCCTGTTGCGCGGTGAGGGGATCGGCAGCGTCCACCTCGTGACGCACGGCTGGCACATGCCGCGTGCTCTGCTCTCGTTCCGGGCCGCGGGCCTGTCGGCCGCGGCAGCGCCGGTGCGACGGGTCGCACCACCCGAGGCCAGCTTCGACACGCTCCTGCCGGTGGCTGACCGCTGGGGAGCGAGCTGGCTGATGCTGCGCGAGTGGGCTGGCCTCGGCGTCTATGCGCTGCGGCTGAAACTCGCGCGCGGTCGGCTCTTCGGTCGGGCCGAAGGCGATTGGCGGACCCGGCGCGATTCGAACGCACGACCTTTGCCTTCGGAGGGCAACGCTCTATCCAGCTGAGCTACGGGTCCCCCTTGGCGCTATAGCCGAGTGCGGGCGCGACTGCCAAGCCGGCTGAACCGCCCTCGAGCCAGGCGAGGCTGTCGGCAACGACCCGGGCGCGGATCGAATCGCGCAACAAGAGATGGTACCCCTCAGGGTAGAACAGCAGGCGCTGCCGCCCCGAGGCTAGGCCAGGCAGGCGGGCCTCGAGCGCGGCGATCGCGCGCGGCGGGACGAGATCGTCGCGTCCGCCGTAGAGGATGAGGGCAGGGTGAGGGAAGGAGCGCGCCGCCGCGAGGGCCGCGTCCATCGCCAGCACGAGGCCCCACAGCGCATCGACCCGGGTGTGACGCAAGACCAGCGGATCCCGTGCCATGGCGGCGAGAGCAGCATCGTTGTCTGAGGCGCGGTGGAAGGGCGAGGTGTTGGCGAAGCCCAACTGCGGCACGATGTGGGCGAGGGTGCGCAGAGCGGCGCGGCCGATGCCGCCCATGGCCTCCCCGCCCCACACGGCGGGGGCGGAAAGCACGTAGGCGTCGGCAGGCGGCGGCGTCTGACTGGCACCAGCGATCAGGAGCACCGCAGCCCCCATGCTCTCGCCAAGGAGGACAAGAGGGAGGTCAGGGAAGCGGGCGCGGGTCAGCCGCGCCGCTTCGGTCGCGTCCGCGGCGAGCGCCTCATGGCCAGGCCAGAAGCCGGGGTGTGGCGCCGCCCCAAAGCCCCTCTGGTCGTAGGCAAGCAGGGTCCAGCCGGCGGCGGTGAAGAGCGGGGCAGGGATTTCGAAGGCGCGGCGATAGTCACCAAACCCGTGCAGCGCGAGGATCACGCCGCGTGGCTCCGCTTCCGCCGGCCAGAGGGAGAGCGGAAGGCGTGCCCCGTCGGCCATCACGAACGCATCGCCCTCGTCGCGCGGCGCCCCGATCGCGGGACCGGGCAGGGCGAAGCGGGGCGCGCAGCCCGCCGCCAAGGCGAGAAAGGCGGCGAGCAGGCCGCGTCTGGCGGGGGCTGCGAACGTTGATCCGCGCATCAGCCCGGGTATGATCCGCCGCTCTTTTGGCGACAAGGACGGAGCCCCGATGCCGTTCGACCCTCGCGTGCCGGCACCCTTCGAGGTGATCGCGGTGCAGGATGCGACCGTCGCCTGCGACGGCGGCGGCGGCGCGCTCGGCCACCCGCGCGTTTTCCTCACCCTCGTCGATGGCATGGTGGTCTGCCCCTAGTGTTCGCGCACCTACGTGCTGAAGGGGTCGGAGGCGGAGCGGCGCCTCGCCGGGGCGGCCGCCGCCGGCGCGCGCGACCGCGCGGCGTGAGCACGCGGAACGCACCCGCGCGATGCACGGAGGGGGGGCGACAGAACCGTCCGCCGCCAAGCAGGCTGAACACTTCAGCCTGATCCTGATCGACGGCTCGGGCTACATCTTCCGCGCCTTCCACGCCCTGCCGCCGATGACCCGGCCCGACGGCACTCCGGTGAATGCCGTGTTCGGCTTCGTCAACATGCTGGCGAAGTTCCTCACTGAGCATGCGGCGGAGAGAATCGCGGTGGTGTTCGATGCGTCGCGGAAAACGTTCCGCAACGACATCTATCCTGCCTACAAGGCGCAGCGCCCCGACCCGCCCGAGGATCTTGTCCCCCAGTTCGGGCTGATCCGCGAGGCGGTCGCGGCGTTCAACCTGCCCGCGATCGAGGCGGAAGGCTACGAGGCCGACGACCTGATCGCGGCCTACGCCAGGGCAGAACGCGACCGCGGTGGGAGGGTGCGCATCGTCTCTTCAGACAAGGACCTGATGCAGCTCGTCCGCCCTGGCGTGGAGATGTGGGACCCGATCAAGCAGAAGCCCATCGGCGAGGCGGAGGTGATCGCGCGCTTCGGTGTGCCGCCCGCGAAAGTGCCTGATGTGCAGGCTCTGGCTGGGGATGCGACCGACAACGTGCCTGGCGTGCCCGGCATTGGTGTGAAGACTGCCGCGCAGTTGATTGAGGAGTTCGGCGATCTTGAAACCCTGCTTGCCAAGGCAGACACGATCAAGCAGCCGAAGCGGCGCGAGGCGCTGCTTGCGCACGCTGAGGCGGCGCGGATCTCGAAACGCCTGGTGACGCTGGCCGACGACGCGCCCCTTCCTCTGCCGCTTGAGGCGCTGACCCTGAAGGAGCCTGATCGTGCCAAGCTGGCGGCGTGGTTGCGTGAGCAGAACTTCCGCTCCGTGCTGCAAAGGCTGAAGCTCGAGGGCGGGGTGCTGCCGACAGTGGTTACCCCTGCGCGCATCGAGGCGCGCCTCGCCGATGCCCCGTTCGGACCGTACGAGACGGTGACGGAGCTTGCCCGGCTCGAGGCTTGGGTGGCGGAGGCGACCGAACAGCGCCATTGCGCCTTCGATACGGAAACCGACAGTCTTGATGCGCAGGCCGCCCGCCTCGTCGGCGTGTCGCTCGCACTCGCGCCGGGGCGCGCCTGTTACGTGCCACTGCGCCACCAGGCAGGCGATACCGTCGGTTGCGTTTCGAAACAGATCGACTTCGCGGCGGCGCTTGCTGTGCTGCGCCCTCTGCTCGAGGAGGCCTCCGTGCTGAAGATCCTGCACAACGCGAAGTACGATCTCTCGGTGCTGGCGCGGGCGGAGAATGGCGGCGTGCGGCTCGGCCCGATCGAGGATACGATGCTGATCAGCTACTGCCTTGATGCGGGGCGCTGGGAGCACGGAATGGACGAGCTCTCGCGCCGCCATCTCGGACACGAAACGATCACTTACGAGCAGGTGGCGGGCAAGGGCAAGGGGGCGATTCCCTTTTCCGCCGTGCCGATCGACCGCGCCACCGCCTACGCGGCGGAGGATGCCGACGTCACGCTTCGGCTTTGGCTTCTGCTCAAGCCACGCCTGCGCTGCGAGCGCGTGCTTGCGCTCTACGAGCATGTCGAGCGGCGTCTCATTCCGGTGATCGCGGCGATGGAGGACGAGGGGATTGCGGTCGATGCGCGCGAGTTGCGGCAGATCTCCGCCGAGTTCGCCGACCGGCTCGCCGCTCTCGAGGCAGAGATCCATCGCCTGGCGGGTCGCGCCTTCAATGTCGGCTCAACACAGCAGCTCGCCGCCGTGCTGTACGAGGACCTCAAGCTCACCCCACCCGGCGGGCGGCGGGCGAAGACGGCGACCGGGCAGTTCGCCACCGACGCGGCGGTGTTAGAGGAACTCGCTCTGCAGCACCGGCTGCCCGCGAAGGTGCTGGAGTGGCGGCAACTCGCAAAGCTGAAATCCACCTATGCCGATGCGCTGGTGAACCAGATCGATCCCGCAACGGGCAGGGTGCACACCAGCTTCTCGATGACGGGGGCGGCGACGGGGCGTCTGTCGTCTACCGACCCCAACCTGCAGAACATCCCTGTGCGCACCGAGGAAGGCAGGCGAATCCGCCGCGCTTTCGTCGCCGCTCCCGGCCAGCTTCTTCTCTCGGCCGACTACAGCCAGATCGAGCTTCGGCTGCTTGCGCACGTTGCGGACGTGCCCGCCCTCGCCCAGGCCTTCGCCCGCGGCGAGGACATCCATGCCCGCACCGCCTCCGAAGTGTTCGGCGTGCCGATGGAGAAGCTCGACCCTCTGCTCAGGCGTCGCGCCAAGGCGATCAATTTCGGCATCATCTACGGCATCTCGGCCTTCGGCCTCGCCGCCCAGCTTGGCATCACCCCGGGCGAGGCGAAGGCCTATATCGATGCGTACTTCAAACGATATCCGGGGATTCGCGACTATATGGAGCGGATGAAGGAGGAAGCGCGGATCAAGGGGTACGTCACCACGCCCTTCGGACGCCGCTGTTGGATTCCAGGAATTGCGGAAAAGAACGCGGCGCGGCGTGCCTTCGCCGAACGCCAGGCGATCAACGCACCCCTGCAGGGTGGGGCGGCCGACGTGATCAAGCGCGCGATGGTGCGGCTGCCGCGGGCGCTGGCTGAGGCCGGCCTGTCTGCACGGCTCCTCCTTCAGGTGCACGACGAGCTCTTGTTCGAGGTGCCTGAGGCGGAGGCTGACGAGACCGCCGCCCTCGTGAAGCGGGTGATGGAGGGGGCGGCGCGTTTGCGCGTGCCTTTGGTGGTGGAGACGGGGGTGGGGCCAAACTGGGAGGCGGCGCACTGAGGCGTGCGCCCGCGCCTCGCGGGGGAGGGGGGACGTGGGCCTTGCGGCGAGCGCGAGTTGTGGCGAGGATCGAAGTAGCGGAAGAAAAGCGCCCGGTTAGGGGGGTAACCGGGCGCCATTCTCTTCCGTACGGAATGACCGCGGGCAACGGCAGGGGAGACCGCCCCGCGGAAGCTCGGCGCTCAATTGCCGCCGACCAAGTTTTTATAACGCAAGCGGATGGCCATGCAAACCCCAAACTCGCGTGAGCGCGAACGTATTCGCGTAAAAGTTGCAGGCGGACCCCGTGCCGCACGGAAGGTCGCCTCAACGCCTGACCAGAATCGCCTCGCCCTCGCGGCTGGCGCCAAGCGTCACCTCCTCCGCCTCTGCCGCTGGCGGCGGGGCAGGGTCGGCTCGCTTGTCCGCCATGTCGCGCGGCGCGCGCCTGCAGCGCCGCCAGCGCTTCCTCTGCCAGCTCCTTGCGCACACGACGTTCGATTGGCCGCAAGACGCAGGAGATGAGACTTCAGAGAACGAGGCCCTGGGCCTGCCCAGCGCCAACGAGATCGAGCAGGTTTGGCGCAGCTTCGGTTGCGGAAAGGCGGATCTCCTGCATTGCCCGCCACGTCTGCAGCCTCTCCCCCTCGTGCCAGGTCTGATGGAGGCGTCTGATGGCCGCCCGTTGCGACCGTGATGCCGGCAACGCCGCGCGCGCTCGAAAGCCGCCTTGGCCGCGCGACTGACCGCCTGCTGCACGGCGACAACCTCTCCCTGCGCTTGCGCGCCCAGTCTCGTGTGCAGCTCGTTTGCCCGGATGCGGCGTTCGGCCGTCTCGGCGAGTTTCAGCCCGGTCTCGCGCGGCAGCTCCGGGGCCAAGGCGAGGGGGGGCGGAGAGCGCCACAGCCGAAGCAAGCAGGCCGACGCGGCTCACTGCTCCCTGCCGAGCATGCGCCCGAGCGGCCGCCCACCGAAGATGTGGACGTGGAAATGCGGCACCTCCTGATGCGCATCACGCCCCATGTTGCTGAGCACCCGGTAGCCCGAGGGTTCAAGCCCCAACTCCTTCGCCACCCGCCCAACCGCGCGCCAAAAGCCGGCCACCTCTGCATCGGAGGCGTTGGCCGAGAAGTCGGCGATCGAGACGTAGCGGCCTTTTGGGATAACCAGCACGTGCACCGGGGCTTGCGGGTTGATGTCGTGGAAGGCGAGGGCGTACTCGTTCTCATACACCCTCTTGCAGGGGATCTCGCCGCGCAGGATGCGGGCGAAGACGTTGGTCTCGTCGTAGGGCGGAAGGCCGGTCACTGCCATCGTGGTCCTCGCTGCACTCCCGCGAGGGCTAGCACAGCTTGCGGCTCTTCGGCAGGCGGGGCGCAAGCTTCGGCTGGGCTAGAGCCCGCGCACGGGCGGCCTTCTCGGCGATGCCACTGATGCCCTGGCGGCGTTCGAGCTCCGCCCAGATCTCCTCCGGCCGCACCCCCGCATCCACCCAGACGACGATGAGATGATACAGAAGATCGGCACTCTCCGCGATCAGCCCCGCGCGGTTGCCGCGGGTCGCTTCGATCACCGTCTCCACCGCCTCCTCCCCGAGCTTCTGTGCCACCTTGGCGGTGCCGCGGGAGAGCAGCCGGGCGGAGTGCGAGGACTCGGGGTCGCCCCCCTTGCGCGAGAGCACTGTGGCATACAGGCGGTCGAGCAGAGTGGCGTCTGGCAGGCGAGGAGGCGCGACCAGGGGCTTGAGGGAGGCGAGCAGCGCGCGGTTCCTCTTGCCGGCCTTGTCGTCCTTGTCGCGGTCCTTGTCGCGCTTGGCCATGGTGTCAGGCGGGTTCAGGGCTAGGCAGGCGGACGGGCAGGCCCGCGTCGGCCAGCGCCTGCTTCAGCTCGGGGATGGCGAGGGTGCCGAAGTGGAACACACTCGCTGCAAGCAGGCCCGTCGCTCCGGTCCGCGCGGCATCCACGAAGTGCTCACGACGGCCCGCCCCGCCCGAGGCGATGACGGGTAGCCCCGTCGCCTCCACGACGCGGCGCGTGAGGTCGAGGTCGAAGCCCTCGCCCGTACCGTCGCGGTCCATCGAGGTGAGCAGGATTTCGCCCGCGCCCCGGCGCGCCGCCTCCTCAGCCCAGGCGATCGCGCAGCGCCCCGTGGGCCTACGCCCGCCGTGCACGAACACCTCCCAGCGGCCCGGGGCGGTGCGCTTGGCGTCGATCGCGACCACAATGCACTGGCTGCCGAACATGCCGGCCGCTTCCTCGATGAGCTCTGGCCGGGCGACGGCGGCGGAGTTGATCGACACCTTGTCCGCCCCGGCGAGCAGCAACGCCCGCATGTCGGCCACCGTGCGCACCCCGCCGCCGACGGTGAGCGGCAGGAACACGCACTCTGCGGTGCGAGCGACCACGTCGAGGAGCGTGCCACGGTTCTCCACCGAGGCGGCGATGTCGAGGAAGACGAGTTCGTCCGCGCCCGCTTCGTCGTAGGCGCGGGCCTGCTCGACCGGGTCGCCCGCGTCGCGCAACGCGACGAAGTTCACGCCCTTGACGACACGGCCGTCCTTCACGTCGAGGCAGGGGATGATGCGAATGCTGAGCATGACCCTGTGTGGTCCTTTCTCGGCCGCTCCCTCAACCCTCGTCGTGTGCCTCTAGCTGCCGTGGTCGCGCAAACAAAATCTCTGCGGTGCTGGTCAGGTCTTTTCGCCGGGGGCAGAACAGGATGCGCAAGAGTGGATTGCAAGGTCGGCGGGGCGCCTGGCGTCGGTCCGTTCTGTTCGCTCTGGTCGCGGCGACGCTGGCCGCGGCGTGCACCGGGGCGCCGGACGGCGTCACCCCCGTCCGCTTCGACCCCGACCGCTACCTCGGCACCTGGTACGAGATCGCGCGGCTCGATCACCGTTTCCAGCGTGGCGATGTGGCGGCGACGGCGACTTATGCGCTGAACGCCGACGGGTCCATCGCGGTGACGAATCGCGGCTGGCGGCCTGACGGAACGGAGCGATCGGTGACGGGGCGGGCGCGCTTTCTCGGGCCGCGCGACGTGGCTTCGCTTGCGGTGACCTTCCGCTGGCCGTTCGAGGGCGGCTATCACGTGATCCGGCTCGATCCGGACTATCAGATCGCGCTCGTCTCAGGCCCGACGCGCGACTACCTCTGGCTGCTTGCGCGCACGCCCACCCTGCCCGAGTCGGTGGTGCAGGATTGGCTCGCCTTCGCCGCCGGCCTCGGCTATCCGGTCGAGCGCATCATCCGCTCGCAGCCGCCGCCTATTTGAGGCCTTAGGCTTGCCGCGGCGCGGGCGAGGCGGCATAGGGCGCCGGCTATGGCGCGACGCCGCGAATACCTTGTCATCCCCCGCATGCTGCCACCCAAGCCGCCCTCGCGCTGGGCGCGGCGGGGCAAGATTTTTGCCGGCTGGGGCTTCCTCGCCCTCGGGGTGGCGGGACTGTTCTTGCCCTTCGTGCAGGGCTTCCTCTTTCTCGCCTTCGGCCTCTACATCCTGCGCGACGAATATGTCTGGGCGGGTCGCACCATCGATTGGTTGCGGCGGCGGTTTCCCCGCTACACGCGCCAGATGGACGAAGGCAAGGAGAGGGCTCAAGCCTGGCTCACGCGCTGGCGTCGTAAGATGCGGCGGACGCTGTACGAAGTGCGGCGCTGAACCCCTCGCGGCGGGTTGCTTGCAGCTTGGCTGCGAGCGAGGCTCAAATCATGGGCCGAGGACGGTTGGACCGACGGTCCATGATGCGTGCGGGAACCATGCCGCGGAGCGACCTCTACCCCGACATTTCGCCATACGAGAGCGGCTACCTACCTCTCGACCACGGGCACATGATGTATTGGGAGCAGGTGGGCACGCCCAAAGGGATGCCCGTGCTGTTCCTGCACGGCGGGCCCGGAGCGGGGGCAGGGGCGGTGCATCGTCGCTTCTTCGACCCCGCCCGGTTCAGGGTGATAATCTTCGACCAAAGGGGCGCGGGCCGGTCCCGCCCTTTGGGGTCGCTGGTCGCCAACGACACGCCGCACTTGATCGCCGACATCGAGCGGCTGCGCGTGCTTCTCGGGGTTGAGCGTTGGCTCGTCTTCGGCGGCTCTTGGGGCTCCACGCTCGGGCTCGCTTACGGTCAGGCGCACCCTGAGCGTGTGCGGGGCTTTGTGCTGCGGGGCATCTTCCTCGGCCGCGACGAGGAGGTGGCGTGGTTCCTCTACGGGCTGAGGCGCTTTTTCCCAGAGGCCTGGGCCAGGTTCGCAGGCCAAGTGCCGGAGGCAGAGCGCGCAGACCTGCTCGAGGCCTACTGGAAGCGTCTCACCCACCCCGATCCGAAGGTGCACCTGCCGGCGGCGCGGGCATGGAGTATCTACGAGGGGTCGTGCTCCACGCTGCTTCCGTCGCCCGAGACGGTGGCCTCCTTCGCTGACGACCGAACCGCCCTCGGCCTGGCGCGGATTGAGGCGCACTACTTTCGCCATCGCCTGTTCCTGCCCGAGGGGGGGTTGCTGGCGGGCATGGGGCGGATCGCGTCCATCCCGGCCGAGATTGTGCAAGGGCGCTATGACATGATTTGCCCGCCGGAGAGTGCGGCGGAGCTCGCCGCGGCCTGGCCGGCCGCACGGCTGACCATGGTGCCGGATGCTGGGCACTCGGCCCTCGAACCCGGGATCAGGGCGGCGCTGCTGGCGGCGATGGAGCGGTTCTGGCGCGGCTAGGCTGTCGAACTCGCCCCCTCCTTCGCGCGCATGCGGACGTGCGGCGACCGCCTGAGTGATCCTGGCTCGCAGAGTCGCGTCCTCGGCGTGCATGCAAACGCAACGAGAGCGCGTTCAAGAACGGCCCCATTCGCGGCGCCAGCTCGGCGCCTTGCTGACGCGACCAAGCGATCCCACGCTTCGACGCGCGGATGGCTTGGCCGATGGCGGAACGCGCCTGCCTCGGCCGCCACAAGGCCGTCCCCACCGCAGGGGGCGAGGCCCTTGACCGCCTGGGAACGAAACCGCGGGGAGGGGGGTGACAGGCCCGCGCGTCAGGCCGTCACCGGCCGATGCTCCACACCCTTTTCGGTGAAGAGCTGGCCGAGCTCACCCGACTGGAACATTTCGGTGACGATGTCGCAGCCGCCGACGAACTCGCCCTTCACATAGAGCTGCGGGATGGTCGGCCAATTGGTGAATTGCTTGATGCCTTCGCGCAATGAGGGGTCCTCGAGCACGTTCACCGCTTTGAACTTCACCCCCATGTGCATCAGGATTTGCACAACTCTGGCGGAGAAGCCGCACTGCGGGAACATCGCGGTGCCCTTCATGAAAAGGACAACCGGGTTTTCGCTGATTTCCGCCTGGATGCGCTCGAAGACCGGATTGGACATCGCGCTTTCGCCTTTTCCGCCTCTCTGGGTTGATCCGCATGCCTTGGGGGGCGCGCGCGGGCTGCCGGGTGTCCGGGGTCCGTGCGCGCTGCTCAGTCCTGCGGGGCCGCCGTTTGGAGAGCGAGTGCGTGCAGCGCACCGCCCATTCGCCCCTGCAGGGCCGCGTAGACCATCTGGTGCTGCTGCACCCGGGTTTTGCCCTTGAAGGAGGGTGAGATGACGGTTGCCGCGTAGTGGTCTCCGTCGCCACGCAGATCCTCGACCGTCACCTGGGCGTCTGGCAAGGCCGCCTTGATCAGCGCCTCGATTTCCGCTGCCGACATCGGCATCGTGTCATCCCCGTTCGTTCCGTGCGCGCGCGAAAACGTGCCGCTTCGTCCCTGCCCCGCTGCCGCCGCCCTGCCGCTCCCGCCTCGCCTTCTCGCTGGCGCGACGCCTCGCCCTTTCGCGGCCTCGCCGGCCCGACCCCAGGGCTCACGCCGATTCGGCCATCCAGCGCGGAAACCAGGACTGATGCGCTTCGCGCAGCTGCGCAAGCGATATGGAGAGAGCACCGGGTAGAGTCAAATCTGCCCCCCCCGACCGGCCGATGAGCGTAGCCGGCACCTGGGCCGCGCGCGCTGCGGCCAGCACCGCCGCCCCGTCGGCGACGGCGAGCAGGTAGCGCGCTTGGTCCTCGCCGAACCAGAAGGCGTGCGGGGGAACCGAGTCCGGCCCCGGCAGCAAAGTGGCGCCGCAACCGCCGGCGAGCGCCATTTCGGCCACGGCAACAAGGAGCCCACCGTCGGAGACATCGTGACAGGCGGCCACTTGCCCCGCCGCGATCAGCCCGCGCACGGCGTCGCCGTAGCGTCGTTCCGCGGTGAGATCGACCGGCGGTGGCGCGCCCTCCTCGCGGCCTGCAATCTCGCGCAGCCAGAGGGATTGCCCAAGCCAGCCCTTCGTTTCGCCGATCAGCACGAGATCGAGTTCAGGCCTCAGCGCGATGCCGACCGCGCGTGCCGCGTTCTCGAGAACGCCCACAGCCCCGATCGTTGGTGTGGGCAGGATCGCGCGGCCCTCCGTTTCGTTGTAGAAGCTGACATTGCCGGAGACGACTGGAAAATCGAGCGCGAGGCAGGCAGCACGCATGCCGCGGATAGCGGCGGCGAACTGGCCCATGATGCGTGGGCGTTCCGGATTGCCGAAGTTCATGTTGTCGGTGATCGCGAGCGGTCGGGCACCGACCGCGGTGAGGTTGCGCCAGGCTTCCGCCACCGCCTGTTTGCCGCCTTCCTCGGGGTCGGCCGCGCAGTAGCGGGGTGTGCAGTCGCAGGTGAGGGCCAGGGCCCGGCCGGAGGGCGAGACGCGCACCACTGCCGCATCCGCCGCCCCGGGCCGCTTCACCGTCTGCCCGCCCACGGTGGAGTCGTACTGGTCCCACACCCAGGCACGGGAGCACAGATCGGGGCAGCCGATGAGAGCGAGGAGCGCCGCCTCGAGCCCGACCGGGTCGGATACGGAGCGGGGAGAGAGCGGGGGCTGCTTTGGCGTCTCCTCGATCGGCCGGTGATAAAGCGGGGCCTGGTCGGAGAGGGGGGCGAGTGGGATGTCGGCCTCCACGCGGCCCCGGTGGCGAACCACGATCCGGCCGGTGTCGGTGAGCCGACCGATGACGGCGAAATCGAGCTCCCATTTCGTGAAGATCCGGCGGGCGAGCTCCTCGGCGCCCGGGCGGAGGATCATCAGCATCCGCTCCTGGCTCTCCGAGAGCATCATTTCGTAGGCGGTCATCCCCGCCTCGCGCTGCGGCACCCGATCGAGATCAAGCTCGATCCCCACCCCGCCCTTGCCCGCCATCTCAACTGAGGAGGAGGTGAGCCCCGCCGCCCCCATGTCCTGGATAGCGATGATGGCGTCGGTGTCCATCAGCTCGAGGCAGGCCTCGATGAGGAGCTTCTCGGTGAAGGGGTCGCCCACCTGCACAGTAGGCCGCTTCTCGTCGCTCTCTTCCGCGGCGAACTCGGCCGAGGCCATGGTGGCGCCATGGATGCCGTCGCGGCCGGTTTTCGCCCCGACATAGACCACGGGGTTGCCAACCCCGGCCGCCTTGGAGAGGAAAATGCGGTCTGCACGTGCGATGCCCACGGTCATTGCATTGACCAGCGGGTTGCCGTCATAGGCGGGGTGGAAGTTCACCTCTCCCCCCACGGTGGGCACGCCGACGCAATTGCCGTAGTCGCCGATCCCCCGCACCACGCCGTCGACGATGCGCCGCGTGCGCGGGCTGTCGGGCGAGCCGAAGCGGAGCGCGTTCAGGTTGGCGATGGGCCTCGCGCCCATGGTGAAGATGTCGCGCAGGATGCCGCCCACCCCGGTCGCTGCGCCTTGGTAGGGCTCGATGAAGGAGGGATGGTTGTGGCTTTCCATCTTAAACACTGCGGCGAGCCCCTCGCCGATGTCGATCACGCCGGCGTTCTCGCCAGGGCCGTGGATGACCCAAGGCGCGGTGGTGGGAAGCTCCTTCAGCCAGACGCGGGAGGATTTGTAGGAGCAGTGCTCCGACCACATCACCGAGAAAATGCCGAGTTCGGTGAGGGAGGGGGTGCGGCCGAGGATGGCGAGCAGGCGCTGAAATTCATCCGATGTCAGCCCGAAGGCGTGGGCGAGCTCGCGCGCACGGTCGGGGGCGAGCGGGACGGGGGTATCGGCGATGGGGGTTTGCGCGGCATCGGCTGGCATGGGGCTTCCCGCGCCATGCCGGCGGGGCGCTGTCAAGCGGCGATCGGCTGCTGGAGCGGCTGGCGGGCGAGGATGCGGTCGATCAGCGCGCACCAGCGCGCGAGGCACGCCTCCTCGGTGAAGTCCGCGACGGAGGCGGGGGCGGCGGCGGCGAGGCGCGCGCGCAAAGCCTCATCCTTGATCAGGCGCTGCAGCGCGGCGGCCAAGCCAGCCACACCCTCCGCGCGCGAGACGAGCAGGCATTCTGCTCATGCTTGAGGTAGGCGGTGAGGCCTGGGCAGTCGTCATAGGCCACCACCGGCACGCCGCAGGCGAGCGCCTCGGCCGGGGCGCGGGCGAAGCCCTCGAACAGCGCCGGGTGGCAGAGGATGCTGGCAGAGGCGAGAAGAGAGGGCACGTCCCTGCTCACGCCCGGCAGCAGGCAGGACCGTTCGACACCGCGGTCTTGGCTCAGGGCCTCGAGCATCGGCCGCTCGGGGCCCTCGCCATGGATCTCGACCGACCAGTCTGGATGGTCGGCGGCGACGATCGCCCAGGCCTCGATCAGATCCTTGAAGTTCTTCTGCGGGGCGAGCCGACCGAGCCCGACGATGACAGGCCGCCGCGGCACCGTGCCGACGGCGCGGTCGATTCCCGGCGAAAGGCCGTTCGGGATGGCGATGGTCTTGGCCCGGACCTCGGGGGCGAAGAAGGAGACGTACTCCGGCATCAGCACGTGGACGGCTGCGGCCTCGCGCAGGAGGGACAGCCGAAGCCGGCGGTCGCGCTCACTCTGGTCCCACATCGATGGGCTGACGAAATCGGAGTGCGGATCCGTGCGGAACGAGGCGATGACGGGAATGCCAGTGCCTCTTGCCGCCAGCAACGTGCATGTCGTGGCACTCGGCATGAAGCTGATGACGAGGTCGGGCCGGCTCGACCGAAGCCATGCGGCGAGACCGGCGCAGAAGAAACCGTGGATGGCCTGCCATTGCAGGCGGTGGCGAAGCCGCCAGTAGGGCACATGCCGTGCTGCTTGAAGCAGCACGCGGCCGACTCTGTCGCCGCGATGGAGATTGACCCGCTGCACGGCGGGCGAGAGGGGGAAGGCCGGAGGGCCGTCCGCCTCGTCCCAGTGCAGCACCGTGACGCGGGGCCCGGCTTCGGCCAAGCCCGTCTCGAGCTGGCAGAAGCTTCTCTTCGCGCCGCCGACGACGCCGGAAATATTGCGGATCACCAACGCGACCGACAGCGCCCTTCGTGCCGGCACGCTACCCAGGTCGCGGCCTGAGCTCTCCCCCTTTGCGAATGCCTCCTTCCAGCCCCCTCTAACCGCCCCCAGGTCGGCCTTCGAGCGACAAGGTCGAGGCCATAGCATGCGCCGAAGCCGCAACGACGTCCAGTCGAGCGATCGTCAGGGGCGGGTGGCCGCAGCCGGGCCGCGCAGAACGGCGATGGCGACCTGGACCACCAGGGTCGAGCGGTCAGGCGGTGCGGCGGCGGCGCACCACGAGGTCGAGTGCGGCGTAGGCCAGCACGGAGGCGGCGAAGATCGCCGTCACCACGGTCGGGTCAGGGCCGAGCCCAGCGTGCACCGCCACCCCGGGCCAGCCATCCCAGATGAGTTTCAGGGCGACGTAGACGATGAGCGCGAGCCCTGCCCAGCCGATCCAGCGATGACGATCGAGCAGCCGTGCGATCACGGTGGCGGCCATCCCCATCAGCACGACGGAGAGCAGAAGACCGAAGGCCATAATCCAAGGATGCTCACGCGCCGCCGCCGCCACCGCGAGCACATTGTCAAGGCTCATCGACACGTCCGCCACCACGATCGTGCTCATCGCCGAGGCGAAGGACTTCGGCTCCGCCCCGAACGCCGCCGCCGCCTGGGCGCTCTCCGCCTCGCGCTCGGCGCGGAGGTCGCGGAACATCTTCCAGCACACCCAGAGCAGCAACAGGCCACCCACGAAGAGAAGCTCGGTGATCCGCAGGAGCTGGGTGGTGATCAGGGCGAAGAGGATGCGCAGCCCCGCCGCCGCCGCGATGCCGAGGATGATGGCGCGCCTCCTCTGTTCGGGCGGAAGCCCCGCCGCTGCCATGCCCACCACCACGGCATTGTCGCCGGCGAGCGCGATGTCGATGCCGATGACGGCGACGAGCGACCAGAGCTGCGCGAGCCCAAGATCCATGACACGGACGGTCCTCCGAAGCCCGGGCATCCGACGGCCCCGCCGCCGGGCTTGTCAAGCACGCTCCTGCGCGCCATGCGTGCCGGCCTTCGTGTGAGAGGCCGGCCCGCATGATCCCCCGTTATTCCCGCCCCGAAATGGCTGCGATCTGGGACCCGCGCAACCGGTTCCGGATCTGGTTCGAGATCGAGGCTCTGGTGGCCGAGAAGCAAGGCGAGATCGGGCAGATCCCGCCCGAGGCGGCGCGCGCCATCCGCGCGAAGGGCGCGCCCCGCGTCGCCGCGATGACGGAGGCCGACCTCGCCCGCATCGAAGAGATCGAACGCGAGGTGCGGCACGACGTGATCGCCTTCCTCACCTGGCTCGGCGAAGGCTTAGGTGAGGAGGCGCGCTGGCTGCACCAGGGATTGACGAGCTCCGACGTGCTGGACACCGCGCTCGCCGTGCAGCTGCGTGATGCGGCCAGCCTGCTCGATGCGGGGCTGGCGCGGCTGCTTGCGGCCCTCAAACGCCGCGCGCTCGAGCACCGCTACACCCTCACCATCGGCCGCAGCCACGGCATCCATGCCGAGCCCACCACGTTCGGGCTCAAGCTCGCCGGGCACTGGGCGGAGTTCGCGCGCAACCGCACCCGCCTCGCCCGCGCCGCCGAGGAGGTCGCGACCTGCGCCATTTCCGGCGCAGTCGGCACCTTCGCCCACGTTCCCCCGGTGGTGGAGGCGCATGTCGCCAAGGCGCTTGGGCTCGCTATCGAGCCTGTGTCGACCCAGGTCATCCCGCGCGATAGGCACGCGATGTTCTTCGCCACGCTCGCCGTCATCGCCTCGGGAATCGAGCGCCTTGCGGTCGAGATTCGCCACCTGCAGAGGAGCGAGGTGCGCGAGGCGGAGGAGTATTTCCACCCGGGCCAGAAGGGCTCCTCGGCCATGCCGCACAAGCGCAACCCGGTGCTGTCGGAGAACCTCACGGGGCTGGCGCGGCTCGTGCGCGGCTATGCCATTCCGGCGCTCGAGAACGTGGCCCTCTGGCACGAGCGCGACATCTCGCATTCCTCGGCCGAACGCGTGATCGCGCCCGATGCGACCATTGCGCTCGATTTCGCCCTCCATCGGCTCGCCAGACTGATCGAGACTTTGATCGTCTACCCCGAGCGGATGGCGGCCAATCTCGAGGCGCTGGGCGGCATCGTGCACTCGGGCGAGGTGCTTCTCGCGCTCATCCGAGCCGGCCTTAGCCGCGAGGATGCCTACCGGATCGTCCAACGCAACGCCATGGCGACCTGGCTCAGTTTGGGCACAGAGGCGGCGCGCAGCTTCCGCGAGAACCTGGAATCCGACCCCGAGGTGGCGGGCAGGCTGGATCGCGCCGCACTGAACCGGGCGATGGACCCTCGCACCCATCTCGCCCACGTGGACGAGATCCTGGCCCGGGTGTTCGGCGAGGCGGTGGCGGAGCAGCCTGGTGACGCGGACGGGGGCTGAGCCCGAACACGCTGTACCCGCCCGCCGTGCCAAAGGCGATCGCTTTCAGCCTTTCGCCGCCTCCTGCACGATCTGCTGGCGGGCGACCGCAAGCAGCCGCTCGTATTCGGCCCGGAGTTCGGCCTCGGCCCGGGTCTTGCCCGCCTCCTCGAGGTCGCGCTTGACCTTGTCCATCACGTCGTCGTGGCCGGGCTTGTGCAGATCGGCCACGACGACGGACTTGGCATAGGCCTCGGCCTCCTCGCCCGTCTTGCCGAGGATGCTCGCCACCCACAGCCCGAACAGGCGGTTGCGCCGGGCCTGGGCGCGGAACTCCATCTCTTGGTCGAGCTTGTATTTGGCCTCGAACCCCTTCTCGCGGTCGGCGAAGAGCTCGTCGCTCATCGGGCGTCATCCTTTCCGGAATTCTGCGTTGGCTCGCCTCTCCTGTAGCAGAGGTGCCGGGCGCGCGCACGGGAGGGGGCAGCCCCGCCCCCACCCCCGGTGGCAGGCCAGCCCCCCCCTTGCTATATCGAGGCCGCCGCGCGCGGCCCGCCTCGGGCCACCCGTGGGTGTCGGAGGCTGTTCCCATGGCGAGGCGCAGACAACTCTACGAAGGCAAGGCGAAGATCCTGTTCGAGGGGCCGGAACCGGGCACCCTCGTGCAGTACTTCAAGGACGACGCCACCGCCTTCAACGCCCAGAAGAAAGGCGTGATCACCGGCAAGGGCGTGCTGAACAATCGCATCAGCGAGTTCATCATGCTCCGCCTGCACGAGATCGGCGTGCCGACCCACTTCGTGCGCCGCCTCAATATGCGCGAGCAGCTGATCCGCGAGGTCGAGATCATCCCACTCGAGGTGGTGGTGCGCAACGTCGCCGCGGGCTCCCTCTCCGCCCGGCTCGGCATCGCCGAAGGCACGCCTCTGCCGCGTTCGATCGTCGAGTACTACTACAAGAACGACGCGCTCGGAGACCCGCTTGTTGCCGAGGAGCACATCACCGCCTTCGGCTGGGCCTCGGTACAAGATCTCGACGACATCATGGCGCTCTCCCTGCGCGTCAACGACTTCCTGAGCGGGCTTTTTCTCGGTGTTGGCATCCGCCTGGTCGACTTCAAGCTGGAGTTCGGCCGGCTGTGGGAGAACGAGGAGATGCGCATCGTCATCGCCGACGAGATCTCGCCGGACTCCTGCCGGCTGTGGGACATCAAGACGGGCGAGAAGCTGGACAAGGACCGCTTCCGCCGCGACCTCGGCCGGGTGGAGGAGGCCTACCAGGAGGTGGCCCGGCGTCTCGGCATCCTGCCCGAGGCGGGGGTGCGCGACCTCAAGGGCCCGGAGACCATGCAATGACGCCTCCGGCGCGGCGCCGGGGCGGGCGCGAGGGGGAAAGGGCATGAAGGCGCGAGTCACCGTGATGCCGAAATCGGGCGTGCTCGACCCTCAGGGCAAGGCGATCGGCCGCGCGCTCTCCTCGCTTGGCTTCGCGGGCGTGGGCGAGGTGCGCGCGGGCAAGGTGATCGAGCTCGAGCTTGCCGAGACCGACCCGGAGAGGGCGAAGGCCGCCGCCGAGGAGATGGCGCGCCGGCTGCTCGCCAACCCGGTGATCGAGAGCTTCCGGGTCGAGATCGCCGGCTGAGGCGGCGCGGTGGGCAAGGGCAGCGGCTGAGGCGAGCACGTGGTCAAGGCCTCGCTCGTCGTTTTTGCCGTATTCACCGTCCTCATCGCCTGGGCGCTCGCGCGCCGTCGCGCCGCGCCTGCCGCGCGCGGCCCCGTCTGCCGCGCCCGCAGCGCCATCCGCCTCTGGTTCGACGCCGCCGCCCTCGCCGTCTTCCTCACGCTTGCCCTGCTTGCCGCCATGCACTGGCTGAGGCTGGAGTGGTTCGCATGAGGGCCGGCATTGTCGTGTTTCCGGGCACCAACCGCGAACGCGACATCGCTCTCGCGCTGAGCCGCGCTGGCGCCGATGTGGCGTGGCTCTGGCACCGCGACACCGACCTCCCGATCGGGCTCGACCTCGTCGTGCTGCCGGGCGGCTTTTCCTACGGCGACTATTTGCGTTGCGGTGCGATCGCAGCCCGCGCCCCGATCATGCAGGCGGTCGCCCGCCATGCCGCGCGCGGCGGCCTCGTGCTTGGCGTGTGCAACGGGTTCCAGATCCTCTGCGAGGCGGGGATCCTGCCCGGCGCGCTCGTGCGCAACGCGACTTTGCGTTTCCTCGCCTCCGACTGTCTCCTGCGCGTCGAGCGCACCGACACGCCCTTCACCGCCCTCTATCGCGCGGGCCAGGTGATCCGCTGCCCGATGGCGCATGGGGATGGGAACTACGTCGCCGACGAGGAGACGCTCGATCGGCTTGAGGGCGAGGGGCTAGTGGCGTTCCGTTATGTCACTGAACGGGGTGAGGCGGTGGCCGAGGCTGCGCGCAACATCGCCGGCATCTTCACGCCGAACCGGCGCGTGCTCGGGCTGATGCCGCATCCGGAGAATGCGGTTGATCCGCTGACGGGGGGCGAGGACGGGCTTGCTCTGTTCCTCTCCCTCGTTCAGGCTTCGGCAGTGTCTTGACTCTCGAGCGAGGCGCGCAGCCGTTCGCGCAGCACGTCGATGGGCAGAAGCTTGCCAGCCTCCTCGTAGTGCCAGTAGGTCCATCCGTTACAGGTCGGCGTCTGTGCCACAAGCGCGCCGATACGGTGGATTGAACCACGCGCCGTGCGGGTGCGGATCGTTCCGTCAGCGCATACTTCTGCCCGGTGCCGCCCGTCGCGGGCAATCAGAACATCGCCCGGCAAAAGGAGCCTTGCCTCTAACAGCGCGCCGAACGGGATGCGTGGCGCGTGCCGCTTCGAGGGCGACAGCGTCAAGGTCTCGTCCGGCACGGGCTCAACAGCCGCGATGCGCGCCTCAGCGGCGGAGGCGTAGGCCTCGTTGCGCTCGATGCCGATGAAGCGGCGATTGAGCCGCCGCGCCACCACCCCCGTGGTACCGGTGCCGAAGAACGGATCGAGGATCGTGTCACCTGGATTGGTGCAGGCGAGAATAATCCGGTGCAGCAACGCTTCCGGCTTCTGGGTTGGATGCAGCTTGCGCCCGCCCGGCCCTTTCAGCCGCTCCGCTCCGGTGCAGAGCGGGATCGTCCAGTCACTCCGCATTTGCACATCATCGTTCAGCGCCTTCATTGCCTCGTAGTTGAAGCGGTAGCGGGAGTAGCGGTCCCATGCCGCCCAGATCAGCGTCTCGTGCGCATTGGTGAAGCGGCGGCCGCGGAAGTTCGGCATTGGGTTGGATTTGCGCCAGATGATGTCGTTCAGGATCCAGAAGCCGAGATCTTGCATGATGGCGCCGAGGCGAAAGATGTTGTGGTAAGTGCCAATCACCCAGATCGTCGCATCGCGCCGCATCACGCGCCGGCACTCGGTGAGCCAAGCGCGGCTGAAGGCGTCGTAGGCGGCGAGGTCTGGGAAGCGGTCCCACTCCTCAGCCACGCCGTCGACAAGACTATCATCGGGACGGCGGAGTTCGTTGCGCAGTTGTAGGTTGTAAGGCGGGTCGGCGAACACGGCATGCACGCAAGCCGGCGGCAGAGAGCGCAGCACGGTGATGCAGTCGCCCCTCTGCACGCGATCGAGCGGCAAGTCGAACTGGCGCCCCATCGACGACCGTTCCGCTTTCGACGATCCCCCTTGCGAAGCGGCGCATCGTGAAGAGGGGGGGGCGAGGCGTCAATGCCGCGACAGCGCCCATTCGACGGGCGCGAAGCCACGCCGGTGATGGGCGGTGGCACCGAGGCGGGCGAGGGCGGCGCGATGCTCCGCTGTCGGGTAGCCGTGGTTGCGGTCCCAAGCATAGCCTGGGTAGCGCAGCGCGAGCCGTGCCATGACGCGATCGCGCGTCACCTTGGCGAGAATGGAGGCGGCAGCGATGGAGAGGCTCGTAGCATCGCCGCGCGGCAGGCAGCGCACCGGGCAGGGAAAATCAGGCGCGACCGTGCCGTCGATCAGAGCGAGGTCGGGACGAAACGGCAGCCGTGCCACGGCGCGGCGCATGGCGAGTAAGGTGGCACGGAGGATGTTCAGCCGCGCGATCTCCGGCACGGAGGCGGCGGCGATGGCGAAGGCCACCACCCCCGCGCGCCGTGCTGCGACCAGGGCGGAGAAGGCGCGCTCGCGCGCGGCCGCAGCCAGCCGCTTGCTGTCGTCGATGAGGCGGACAAGCCACTCTTCTGGTTCGCAGAGAAAACAGACTGATGCTGCAACGACGGGGCCGGCGAGAGGGCCTCGGCCTGCCTCGTCCACCCCGGCGACGAGCCCGCCTGCCGTGCGTTCCAGCTCGAAATTGGGCCGTGTCCAGCTCAGGTCGCCCCCCGCGCCTCTCTCTCCAGCGCGTCCTTCAGTGCAGGTTCGAGCCCGAGACGATCGGCAAGCGTGTCGAGGAAGGCGCGCTCGGCTGGCTGGTCGGGCACGGCAGCGAGCCGCGCAGCGAGCCACAGCTCCGCCGCCTGCTCTCGCGTCGCGGCGAGTTGGGCGAGTGCGGCTGGGTCAGCAGGCTCGGTCATGGCCCGCAACAGGAACGCCTTCTCCTCGGCGCCGAGGCCTGAGCGGTCGATCGCCTCGCCGATGCGCCGGCTCTCCTCGGCATCGATGTGCCCATCCGCCTTGGCGGCGCCGATCATGGTGCGGATGAGGGCGAGCGCGAACGGCTGGCCGTCGGCGGCGATCAGCCGTTCGGGAGCGAAATCCTCGGCCGAGAGGGGTGCTGGGGCGGAGGCGGATTTCTGCTGCTGCCAGTGCTGCCAGGCGCGGTAGGCGAGGGCGCCGAGCGCGGCGGCACCCCCGTAGCGCGCCAGCTTGCCCGCCTTGCCGCCCAATAGGAGGGCGAGCAGGCCCGCCCCTGCTGCGGCCCCCGCCAGCCCGCCCGGCACGCCGGCCTGAGCCAGCCGCTCATGCGCCGCCCCCAGCGCAGCAGCGGCGCGATCGGCCGTGCCCGTGCCCAGAAACCGATCCAACAGCGAGCTGGCGTCGATCACCCTGCCCTCCCTCGTCTGCGCAGGCTTCATGCCAGAAGGGCGGAGACGAAGGAAGCAAGGCCCGTCTGACGGGTGCGCCGCAATCGTTCCGCTGCCAGGATGGCGCGCACGGATGCGACCGCGAGATCGAAATCACGGTTGACGATGACGTAGTCGTACTCGTCCCAGTGCGCGATCTCCGCCGTAGCCTTGCTCATGCGACGCTGCACCGTCGCCTCGTCGTCGGCGCGGCGCGCGCGCAGGCGTCGTTCAAGCTCAGCCAAGGAGGGGGGCAGGATAAACACCGAGACCACGTCGCCTGGCAGGGCAGCGCGGAGCTGGCGTGTACCCTGCCAGTCGATGTCGAACAGGAGGTCGTGCCCCACCGCCAGGGCGGCTTCAACAGGCGCGCGCGGCGTGCCGTAACGCGCGCCGAACACCTCGGCATGCTCGATGAGTTCGCCGCCACGCACCGCCTCGTCGAAGCGCGCGTCGGAGACGAAGTGATAGTCCCTGCCATCGATCTCGCCCGGCCGAGGAGGCCGCGTGGTGAACGATATGGAAAGGCCGAGATTGGGGTCGGTGACGCGGAGCGCCCGCCCGATCGAGGTCTTACCCCCGCCTGAGGGCGAAGAGAGAACGAGCAGAAGTCCCCGCCGCGCAATGTCATTCGACATTCTGCACCTGTTCGCGCCACTGCTCGATCGCGGCCTTCAGCGCAAGCCCCGTGGCGGTGAGCGTGGTGGAGGCCGACTTGGCACAGAGCGTGTTCGCCTCGCGCGCGAACTCCTGAGCAAGGAAATCAAGCCGCCGCCCGACTGCCACGCCTTCCGCGAGCAAGGCGCGCGCAGCTGCGACATGGGCGCGCAGCCGTTCGATCTCCTCGCGCACGTCGGCACGCGACGCAACCAGGGCGACCTCCTGGGCGAGGCGCTCCTCCGGCAGAGCCGGTGCTTCGGCCAGCAGGGAGCGCAGCGTGTCGCGAAGCCGCGCCTGGATCGCCTCAGGCTGGGCGGCAGCGTCCTCAGCCGCCCGTTCCGTCAGCGACTCGATCTCGCCGAGGATGGCGGCGAGGGTGACGCCAAGGCGCGCGCCTTCCGCGCGGCGCGAGGACACAAGCGCGTCCAGGGCGCGGTCGAAGGAAGCCCTGAGGGCAGCATGCAGGGCGGACGTCTTCGCCTCATCCTGCTCCGCCGCCGGCGCGCGCAGCACACCCGGAAGGGCAAGCACGGCTTCGGGCGAGACCGCGGCGGTGGTGCGGAGCCTGAGCCTGATCCGGTCGATAAGGGCGAGTGCGGAATCGAGTGCCGCCTTATCCAGCACGGGGCGCGCGGCCTCAGGCGTGCGGGAGACAATCAGGGTGGCGCTGACAGAGCCGCGGCGCAGGGCGCGCGTGGCAGCCTCGCGCAAAGCAGGTTCGAGCGAATCGAATCCCGACGGCAGGCGAAAGCGCAAATCAAGACCCCGGCCATTGACGGAACGGATCTCCCAGGCGAACTCCACGCCCTCGTGCGCGGCGCGGTCGCGCGCGAAGCAGGTCATCGAGGCGAGCGAGGGGGAGAGGCGCATGGGATGGCGCGTTGTAGCGACCAAGGCAGCAGAAGGGAAGCGATGAGCCGGTTCCGCCGCACGGCGATCACCGGCGCCTCCTCGGGGCTTGGGCGCGCGCTTGCCCTCGCGCTGGCCGCACCCGATGCGGTTCTGCATCTTTCCGGTCGCGATCCGGAAAGACTTGCCGAGACAGGTTTTCTCGTGCGCGCCCGCGGCGCCGAGGCGACCGAAACCGTGCTCGACGTGCGGGAGGCGGCTCAGGTCGCGGGCTGGATCGCACGGGCAGGCCCTCTCGATCTCGTCATCGCCAACGCGGGTGTGTCAGGTGGGACGGCAGGTGGCGCGGCGGAGAGTGCCGCCCAGATCCGCAGCATCGTCGAGACGAACGTCGATGGCGTGATCAACACGGTCCTGCCAGCGATCGACGTGATGCGCAGCCAGGCCGCGCAGACCGACGGCGTGCGCGGGCGCATCGCGGTCATCGCCTCCATCGCCGCGTTCGTGCCGGCGCCCGGCGCGCCGACCTACTGCGCGTCGAAAGCCTTTGCGGATGCCTGGACGGTCGCCACCGCTGAGACCCTCTCGCGCGAGGGCATCCTCCTCACCTCCGTCTGCCCAGGATATGTCGCCACACCGATGACCGCCGGCAACCGCTTTCCGATGCCCGGTCTGATGTCGGCCGACCGTGCGGCGAGGATCATTCTGCGCGGGATCGCGCGCGGGCGACGTCGCATCGTCTTTCCCTTGTGGGTCGGACTGGCAGCGCGCATGACGGGGCTTCTTCCCGCGCGCTTCGCGACGGCGCTGGTCGGCCGGGCCGAGGGCAAGGCGCAGCTCGATCCGACGCACTGACGTTACGGTGCCGTTCCTGTACTGCCGAAGCCGCCCGCACCGCGCGCCGTCTCGTCCAGCAGCTCGCACTCACCCCAGGCGATGCGCTCGAAGCGGGCGATGACGAGCTGGGCGATGCGCATGCCGCGCGTGATGGTGAAGGGCTCACGGCCGGCGTTGAGCAGAAGCACGCCGATCTCGCCGCGATAGTCGGCATCGATGGTGCCGACCCCATTCGCCATGCAGATGCCGTAACGAAACGCGAGGCCCGAGCGTGCACGCACCTGCGCCTCGTAGCCGGGCGGCAGGGCGATGGCGATGCCGGAAGGGACCACCGCGCGCTCGCCCGGAGCGAGCACCACGGGAGCAGAGACGGCAGCATAGAGATCCATCCCCGCCGCCTGCTCGGTCGCATAGGAAGGCAAGGGAAGCCCTTCAGCGTGCGGCAGGCGGCGAATGGCAATGCGCACGGTCATCGCAACGCCTCCGCGATGCGAGCGGCCAGGCGACGCGCCAGCTCCGTCTTGGCGAGTCGCGGCCAAACTTCGGCCCCGGCTTCCGACACCAAGGTCACTGCATTCTCCTCCGCTCCGAACACGCCCGTGCTGACGTCATTGGCGAGGATCCAGTCGCAGCCCTTGCGCGCGCGCTTATCCTGCGCCTGGGCGACCAGGTCGTCCGTCTCGGCAGCGAAACCGATGACGAGGCGTGGGCGCTTCGGTC
>CALFVI010000035.1 GCA_937928775.1 uncultured Elioraea sp.
GGGGGGGGGCGACGACACGCTCAAAGGGGGAGCAGGCGACGACAGGCTGATCGGTGGCCCGGGCCTCGACTCGGCGGTCTACGACGGGCTGTGGTCGTGGTTCACCGTCTCCTGGGAGGCCGACTGGCTGCTTCTGTTCGACAGCACCGGGCGGGAAGGACATGACGCCTGCACGGCATCGAGCGTCTGGTGTGCGCCGATACGACGGTATGGGTGACCGATCTTCTGCCCCCTCCTCCCAAAGCCCCCGCCCCGAATGCGCCGGCCCGGCTGTTGGTCAGCCAGTCTACCGCCATCGCGCTGGGAGAGAGGGCTGGGTCGAACTGGGCGGCGGGTCGCGCACCTACTTTGGCAGCGATTTCGGCATCCATCACCGTCCCTCCTCCAGCGCAGCCGACATGCAGTGGACCGAGGCGGGCCTGTCCCTGGCCGTGCTCTCCGCCTCGAACTCGCTGCGCGCCGCGCGTGTGGGGGACGAGGATGGCGGCGAGGTGCGGCTCGCCAACCTGCGCACGGTGGCTGTCGCGCTCGCCGGCACGCGCGACAGTACCGTGGCGGTGGTCGACGTGAAGCGCGGGCGGATCACCACCGGCAAGAGCGACGATGTCGTCACCGTCCGGGCCTTCTTCGCCGATGCCAAGCGCAACGCCTCGCGCAACCGTTTTGTCATCGGAACCGGCGCGGGTGACGATGTGATCGAGGTCATCGGCGAAAACGGCGTGACCAACGCTGTGATCGATGCCGGCCCGAGCAACGACGGGGTCCGCGGCACGACGGCCAGGGACACCATCCGCGGCGGGGAGGGCAACGACGTGCTGTGTGTGTTGGGGGGGGAGGGGGCGTGATCAGTTCGTCTGCCGCGACGGTGATGGCCACGACCTGATCACGGGAGACGCGGTGGGCGACGACCGCCTCCGGTTCGAAGGTGTTGCGCGCGATACCGTCTCCTGGTCGGCGGCAGAGGAGGGTGTGCCGGCGCGCTACGGCACCCAGGGCGATACCATCCTGCTCATCGGTGTCCCGGTGGCGACTTTCGATTGGACGGACTTCGCCTTCGCCTGAAAGCCGCGGGCCGGCACCGCCCGCGCCGCACTCCGCCAGCTGCGCGGCAAGGGCCGCCGACGCAGGAGGGAACAGCGCGCCCGGCGTGCTGACCGACCGTGCGCCGCGCATCCTGCCGCCCCCGTTTGGCGGAGAGGAGATCGCCACCGCGCGCCGCTTCGAGGCCGGTTCGGGGCACCGAAGCGAGGCCACCCCGCGGCCTGCCGAACAGCGGATCGCGCGCGGGGCTCACACGGTGGCGTCGAGCGACCCTCCGGGGGGGGCCGAGGGTTCCGGCGCCGTCGCAGCCGGCCCGCCCGTGCTCACCACCACCATGGCGGGCTTGAGCAGCCGCCCGTTTAGGGTCCAGGCCGGTGTCCAGGCCTGCGCGACGTGCCCCGCCGGCACGGTGGGCGAGGGCGCCTCAGCCATCGCCTGATGGAGGTCGGGGTCGAACTTCACCCCTGCCGCCTCGTGGCGCTGCACACCATGCCGTTCCAGCGTGGCGAGGAACATCCGCGCCGTCGCCGCCACCCCTTCGCGCAGCTTGGCGAGGATCTCAGCCTCGCCCTCGGCGGGGGGAGGCAGGGCGGAAAGCGCGCGATCGAGCGTCTCCGCCACCTCGACGATGTCCCGGGCGAATTTCTGCACTGCGAAGTTGCGCGCGTCTTCGACATCACGCTTGGCCCGGAGGCGGACGTTTTGCGTCTCGGCTTCGGCACGTAGCCAGCGGTCCTTCATCTCGGCGAGCTCCGCCTCAAGCGTGCGGATCCGCTCTGCGGCTTGCGCCATCAGCGCCTCCGCGCCGACCGCAGCGTCGGGCGCCGAAGCCTCAAGGTCGGCAGCCTCAGGTGTCGCGTCGGCGACGGGTTTTGGGGTCTCGGTCTGCATGACGCTCATCCCTAAAGAGGGTGGGACGCGAGGGGAAGGGGATCAGCCGAGCAGGCGGCCGATCACCTTCGCGGTATAGTCGACGGCCGGGATGATCCGGCCGTAGTTGATCCGGGTCGGCCCGATCACGCCGATCGCACCCACCACCCGTTCGCGCGCATTCCGGTAGGGCGCGACGATCATGGTCACGCCAGCGGTTTCGAACAGGCGGTTCTCCGAGCCGATGAAAATCTGCACGCCTTCCGAGGCCTGGGCGAGTTCGAGCAGCTTGAGCAAAGTCTCCTTCGCCTCCAGCCGCTCGAACAGGGTGCGAATGGCCTCGAGCTGGGCGAGCGCGGTGACGTCGGCGAGCAGCTGCGCCTGGCCACGCACGATCAAGGCCCCCCCCGACGGTCCGCCGGCCCAGGTCGCGAGCCCCGCTTCCACCACCTTGGAGGCGAGGGCATCGAGTTCCGTCCGCGCTGCCCTGATCTCTTCCTCGATCGCGCGCCGGGCCTCCTCCAGCGTGCGCCCGGCGAGGCGCGCGTTTACGTAGTTGGTCGCTTGCGTGAGGGCGGAGGGGGGAAGACCAGGCGGAGCCTCGATGATCCGATTTTCGACCGAGCCGTCCTCACCCACCAGCACGACCAGCACGCGACCAGGTCCGAGCGCGACGAACTCAACGTGACGAAGCGGTGCATCCGCCTTCGGCACAAGCACGAGGCCAGCGGCCTGAGACAGGCCCGCGAGCAGGGCAGAAGCCTCCTCCAGCACCTCCTCGATGGAGCGGCCGCGGCTGGCGCACCGTGCCGCGATCGCCTCCTCCTCCTCGGGCGTGAGCGTGCCACGCTCCAACAGCCCATCGACGAAAAGCCTCAGCCCGCGGTCGGTCGGCAGACGGCCAGCTGAGGTGTGCGGAGCATAGATCAGCCCAGCCTCCTCGAGATCGGCCATCACGTTGCGGATGGTGGCAGGCGAGAGCGACAGTGGCAGGCGGCGCGAAAGGGTGCGGCTGCCGACTGGCTCTCCGGTCTCGACATAGGCCTCAACGATCTCGCGCAGGATGAGGGCGGCGCGCGCGGGCAGCCCGGCGCGCTGAACCTCCACGCGTCTGCTCGCGCGTTCCGCGGCACGGGCGGGCAGAGGGCCGTCGTTGCTCATGGCTCGATCTCTTGTCGTTTGAACTAGCTATGAACGCCCCCACCTTGGGTCAACGCGCCCCCCCCCTCGCCCGCATCAGGCGGCACCGCTATGGTCGTGCGAGGTTCACCACAGTTCGGAGTTGCCATGCGTCCCTCGGGCCGCGCGCCCCACGCCCTTCGCCCCGTGTCGCTGCAGCTCAATCCGATCCGCCACGCCGAGGGGTCTTGCCTCGTCAAGTTCGGTGATACGCACGTCCTATGCACCGCCTCGGTCGAGGCCAAGGTGCCGCCTTTTCTCCGCAACAGTGGGCAAGGCTGGGTGACGGCCGAATACGGCATGTTGCCGCGCGCCACGCACACGCGCGGCGAACGCGAGGCTGTGCGCGGCAAGCAATCAGGGCGCACGCAGGAGATCCAGCGCCTGATCGGGCGGGCCTTGCGGGCTGCGATCGACCTCTCCGCCCTGGGCGAGACGACGATCACGCTCGATTGCGACGTCATCCAGGCGGATGGCGGCACGCGCACCGCTGCCATCACCGGGGCGTGGGTCGCGCTCGCCGCCGCCTGCCGGCGGCTTGTGGAGGCGCGCGTGCTGGGCACCTCTCCCATCCGCACCCAAATCGCCGCCGTGTCGTGCGGGCTTTATCGCGGCACGCCGGTGCTCGATCTCGACTATGCCGAGGATTCGGAGGCGGAAGCGGATGGCAATTTCGTGCTGACGGCGGAAGGCGGTCTCGTCGAGGTGCAGGCGACGGCGGAGAAACGCCCCATCCGGGCCGAGGAGCTCGACGCGCTGGTCGCGCTCGCGCGCGAGGGCTGCAACAGCCTGTTCGCCGCCCAGCGGGAGGCGCTTGGTGGCAGCGCCTGAACGCCGAGGGCTCGGCCGCGGCGATCGGCTCGTCATCGCCACCCACAATGCGGGCAAGCTGCGCGAGATCGCTGCCCTCCTCTCGCCCTTCGGCCTCGATCTCGTCTCAGCCAGCGCGCTGGGGCTTGCCGAGCCGGCCGAGACCGGCGCGACCTTCGCCGAAAACGCGACCCTGAAGGCGCTCGCGGCAGCGCGTGCGGCGGGGTTGCCGGCACTCGCCGACGACTCGGGGATCGGCTTCGCTGCTCTCAACGGCGCGCCGGGTGTGCATACCGCCGACTGGGCGATCCTGCCGGACGGATCGCGCGACTTCGGGGTGGCGATGGCACTCGCCCGGGCGCGGCTCGGCGAGCCGGAAGACTTGCGGGCGTGGTTCACCTGCTGCCTCGCGCTTGCCTGGCCCGACGGCGTGGTGGAAACCTTCGAGGGCCGCGTCGATGGGCACTGGGTTTGGCCGCCGCGTGGTCGCCGGGGCTTTGGCTTCGACCCGATGTTCGTCCCTCAGGGCGAGCGCGAGACGTTCGGCGAGATGGAGCCTGCGCGGAAGGACGCCATCAGCCACCGCGCGCGGGCCTTCGCGCTGCTCGCCGCCCGCCTTAGCAAGGGCGCGGTGTAACGGGTCGGCCCGGCTGCCTCAGACCACTGCGCACGGCGATCACGGACGCGGGATGACGCTTCTTTAACGGCCGCAACGCGCGCAACCCTGATACGCTATTGGTGCAAAACGACGTGCGAGGTGGCTTATGGGTGTGTCGCGGCGCGGTCTCGTGGCGGGGGTTTCAGCGGTCTCCGCCCTCACAGCCCTCGGGCACCCGGCTCGCGGGTCGGAAAAGGTCCCGGTCGATGTCGCGCTGGTGCTTGCCGTCGACGTCTCGCGCTCGATCGACGAGGACGAAGCGAGACTGCAGCGCCAGGGTTATCGCAACGCGATGGTCGATCCGCGCGTGGTGAACGCGATCCGCTCCGGCACTATCGGTGCGATCGGAGTGGCTTATGTCGAGTGGGCGTCGGCCGACTATCAGCGCCTGGTCATCCCCTGGACGAAGATCGACGGGATGGAGAGCGCGCAGGCCTGGGCGGCTGCCCTTGATGCCGCGCCACGCGTGTCGATGAACTGGACCTCGATCTCGGGCGCAATCGAATTCTCTATGCGCGTGCTCGAGGATGCGCCGTTCGAGCCGACGCGGAAGGTGATCGATATCTCGGGCGACGGGGTGAACAACTCCGGCGCGCCGGTCACCTTGCTGCGCGACCTCGCGGTCGATGCCGGCATCACGATCAACGGCCTGCCAATCTTGAACGATCGTAGCCCGTTCGGCCGCCCGCACAACATGAGCCTCGATCAGTACTTCGTCGAGTTCGTCATCGGCGGCCCCGGCGCCTTCGTCATTCCCGCCGACGATTTCGAAGCGTTTCAGAGCGCGGTCCAGCGCAAGCTGATCCGAGAGATTTCAGCGCTCGAGGGGCAGACGCGTTACGGCTGAGGCCGAGGCGAGGCCTTTGCCGTCCCGCTGCTTCACCGGCGGTGGCTCGCGCCACGCGGCTGCCTGCTCGCAATCGGCTGGCAATCGTTGCCATGGCGAAGGCCTTTTACACTCGGCGCTTGTCCGGCCCCCGTCAGATCGCCGGCAGCCACAGCACGTCTTCGATTCGCTCCGCCCCCGTGGCCAGCATGACGAGACGGTCAAAGCCGAGCGCGATGCCCGAACAGGGCGGCAGGCCGGCCTCGAGTGCCGCGAGGAACTCCTCGTCCGGCAGCCTGTCCTCACCGGTCGCGCGGCGCCGTTCCTCCCGCCAGGCGTCGAAGCGCGCGCGCTGTTCCGCTGCATCGGTCAGCTCCTCGTAGGCGTTGGCGAGCTCCACCCCGGCCGCGAACAGCTCAAAGCGCAGCGCGAGGCGAGGATCATTCGGGTCACGCCGCGCGAGTGCGGCCTCAGACGCCGGCCAATGGGTGAGGAAGCAGGGCGCGTCGCGCCCAATCGCGGGTTCGATGCGGCCGAGCAGGAGGCGGAAGAACACGTCCTGCCAGGTATCGTTCGGACGCAGGCGTTCTCCGGCCGCCGCCGCCAGCGCCGCCGCGTCCCCCGCTGTCGCGAGTAGGTCGATGCCGAGATGGCGCGCGAAGGCCTCCGCCATGGTAACCCGGGCGAAGGGCCGGTCGGTCGGCACGATGTGCCCGCCGCGCCTCAGACCCTCGGGGCAGACGGTGCGTATCAGTGTTTCTGTCTCGTCCATCAATCCAGCGAGGTCGAGGCCAGGGCGATACCACTCGAGCAAGGTGAACTCGGGCTGATGGAGAGGCCCCTCCTCGCCGTTGCGGAACACCCGGGCAAACTGGAAGATCGGCCCCGCCCCGCCGGCAAGCAGCTTCTTCATCGCGAATTCGGGGCTGAACTGCAGGAACATGGGGCGCTCCCCCGTGCCGAGCTTCGGCACGTAGCGGGTGGCGAACGGCTCGAGATTGGGCTCCATCCCTGGACAGGCCTGCAGGATTGGTGTCTCGACCTCCGCGTAGCCCCGGGCGGAGAGGAACGCTGCTACCTCAGCGCGAAGATGCGCCCGGCGGGCGAGGAACGGCCGCCGAGCGGCGAGGCGCTCGGCCGACCATGGCGGGGATGGCGGGGCTGGGTGTTGCTGGACGGGGTGACGCCCTGCGGCGAACGACCGGCGCTGAACCGGATCGGACTCCGTCAATCCTTCCTTTACCGGTTCTTCCGTACTCTTGCATGACGTTGCGAGGGCTCTCTGTGATGTTGTCACGGCGTTTTGGTCGTCTGCTGCTCGGTGTGGCTCTGGTCGGTGCGGCGGCCGTGGCCGGACTTCCGCACCTCACCCATCGCATTTCCACGGCCGCTGTCATCAACACCGATCTGATCCGGGTCTCCGCCCCCATTCCCGGTGTGGTGGACGCCGCCCTCCCCCCGCCGGGAACCGTGCTGGCAGCGGGCACCGAACTCCCCCTCGTCCATCGCCTGGTGGTGGAGGAGCGGGAGCGGTTTCGCCTGGCGCAGGATTTGGAGAGCGTGCGGGCGCAGATTGCCAGGCTGCAGGAGACGCTTGCCGTGCTGGCCTCGCACGAGCGCGAGGTGGCGGAGCGCGGACAGAGGCTTGTTGCCGCCGCCGACGAGGTTCTGCGCGCTGAACGCGGCGAGACAACCGCCGCGCTAAACGCTGCCCGGGCCCGGGTTGCCAAGGCCGCCGCCGACCTTGCGCATGCTGAGGAGATGCAGCGTCGCGGCCTGTTCGCCGCCCCGCGCGTGGAGGCTGCGCGCGCCGCGGCCGCCGCCGCCCGAGCGGAGGAGGAGGCGCTTTTCGCCCGCATCGAGCGGATCGAGGCGCAGATCCGGGCTCTCGCCCTTGGGGTGCACATGCGCGACGGCTACAATGACGTGCCCTACAGCGTGCAGCAACGCGACCGCGTGTTGATCATGCGCGAGGCGGCGCTCGACCGTCTGGCCGAGGCGACGGCGCGGGAACGCGTGCTTGTCGCCGCTCTCGCCGCGGAAGAGGAGGCAGCCCGCCGTCGGTTGCAGTTCGTGCAGCGGATTGAGGCGCCGATGATGGTCTGGCAGCGCCATGTCGCGCCGGGCGCTCCGGTCAGCCCCGGCGAAACGGTGCTCGACCTCGTGCGCTGCGACCGGCTTTATGTTGAGGTCTCTCTGCCTGACCGAGCCTTCCATGCGGTGGCGCCAGGCGATCCTGCGCGGGTGCGTCTGCCTGGCGGGCTTGCTTTGGACGGAGAGGTCGCCGCCCTGCGTGGCGCTGGCGCGCGCGCACACCGAGCGCTCGCCGCCGCCGAACTGCCGGGCGAGCCGGGAGCGCGGCTGACGGTCCGGGTCTCTCTTCCGGCAGATGCGGCGGAGAGGTTGGCCCACCCTTCAGACGGGTCGTTCTGCGGCATCGGACGGCTGGCCGAGGTCTCGTTCCCGGCTGCGGCAGTCTTCTCGCCAACCGAAATCGCCGTTGGCCTCTGGCAGAGGGGCAGCGCCCTGGTGTCGCGTCTCGCCAAAAGCCTCGCCACCCCAGCTGCGGCCGAACCAACGCCGTGATCCACGACATCCCGCTCACAGCGTTCGGCCCTCTCGCCGCCGTGTTCGGCGCCTTCCTTTTGCTCTCGGAGGTGCGGGATGATCGCCTCGTCAGGCCGTTCATCGCCGCTGGAGTGTTGATCGCCGTCTTTCGCTATCTCACGTGGCGGGTGGCCGAAACCTTGGATGGGCCTGGAATCGGCGTCCTCGACCGCGTGTTCATTTTTTCCTTCTTTGCTGTCGAACTCCTCGGCCTGTTCGACGGGCTTATCCTCGCCCTGATGATGTCGCGGCGCCGCGACAATTCCCCCGCCGCGGATCGGCACGAGGCGCGCCTGCGCGCGGCTGACCCACGTTCGTTACCTGCAGTGGACGTGCTGATTGCCACCTACAACGAACCGCTCGAGGTGCTCGAACGCACCATCCTCTGTGCGCGGGCGCTCGATTGGCCCGACCTACGCGTGTGGGTCTGCGACGACGGCCGGCGCGCATGGCTCGCCCGCTACTGCGCGGAGAAGGGGGTCGGCTACCTGACGCGGCCCGACAATAAGGGGGCGAAGGCCGGCAACCTCAACGCTGCCCTCGCCCGAACCTCGGCCCCCTTCGTGCTCGTGCTCGATGCCGACTTCGCCCCGCGCCGCAACATGCTCTACCGCATGATGGGGTTCTTCGAGGATCCCCGCGTCGGCATCGTCCAAGCGCCGCACGCCTTCTACAACCCCGACCCGGTTCAGCAGAACCTCGCCCTCTATCGCGTGCTGCCTGACGAACAGCGCCTGTTTTTTGACGAGATCATGCCCTGTCGCGACGCCTGGGACGCGGCTTTCTGCTGCGGGTCGAACGGCATCCTGCGCCGGTCGGCAGTCGAGGAGATCGGCGGTCGCTTGCCTGAGGGCTCGATCACCGAGGACCTGCTGACGACCCTGGTTCTGCTGCGTCGCGGCTATGTCACGCGCTACCTGAATGAAAAGCTCGCCCTCGGGCTTGCCCCCGAGTCCTCGGCTGCCTTTTTCGTGCAGCGCGCACGCTGGGCGCGGGGCGCGATCCAGATCCTCTACCTTCGGCACGGGCCGTTCGGGCCCGGGCTCTCACTGCTGCACCGCTTGTTCTTCCTGCCCACGCACTGGATTTCGGGCAGCCTGGTGCAAGCCTTCGCCCTCATGGCTCCGCTCGTCTTCATGTTCACAGGCGTGGTTCCGATCGCCAACCTGACCTTGGTGGAAGTGATCGAGTACCAACTGCCGACCATTGCCGCCCTGCTCGCAGGCTTCGTCCGGCTTTCGCACGGCGTCTTTCAGCCACTGCCCGCCTTGGTGCTGAATATCTTCATGTGCTTCCGACTGCTTCCCGCCGTGCTCTGGACCTTCATCCGCCCCTTCGGCCACGCCTTCAAGGTCACGCCGAAGGGCAAAGACGCGCGAGCGGCGAACCGGGACGACCTGGTGCTCGGCATGGCTGGGGCGATATTAGTGGCTAGCATCGTCGGCCTGTTGCTGAATGCGACGGTGGAGACGCGCGTGATCGACCGCAACGCGCTTATCCCCGTGGTCGCTGGCTGGACTCTTTATAACGCCATCGCGTTGATCCTGGTCGGCGTGATGGCCACGGGGCGCCCGCCGCAACGCGCCGAGGAACGTTTCGACATGGGGGGAGAAGCGGCGGAACTTCGGCTCAGCAACGGAGTGATCCCGGTGTCTCTGGTGGACCTCTCTCTCGGCGGTGCGTTCGTCAGACCCGACCGCGAGCTGCCGGCCGAGATCCCGCCGCAGACGTCGCTCCACATCCGAGGTGTTCCTCCCCTTCCCGTTCGTCTCGTCGGCCACCGCGGGGGCGGCTTGGCCTTCGCCTTTACCGAGCTTTCCGACCCTGCGCGCGAGGCCTTGATCCTGCGCCTTCTGTCCGAACACCACCGGCCTGCGCTTGGCCCTGCGCCTCGGGCGCGCATTGCACGGGAGATGCTCGCGCGCATCTTGCTGCCGCCCGCGCCGGCCAAGGCCGCCTGACACTTGTCGCCGCTGACCCCGCAGCGAATCGCTCTGTGCGCAGCCATGGTCTCTCGCCCGGCATAGTTGCCTGCGCTACACGGCGGCGATGCTTGATGGCCCTCCTGCACCTTCGCGCACGCTACGCGACGTCTCCTCCCTCGTCGCAGCGGGACTGATCACATCCGAGGATGCGCCCTCGCTTGCGCGCGTGGGAGGGCGCTACGCGATCGCGGTCACCCCAACCGTCGCAGGCCTGATCGACCCGTCCGACCCGGCCGACCCCATCGCGGCGCAGTACCTGCCGCACACCGAGGAGCTCGTCACGCGCCCTGACGAGGCCGCCGACCCAACGGGCGATGGCCCGCACAGCCCCGTCCGCGGGGTGGTTCACCGCTACCCCGACCGCGCTCTGCTTATGCCCACGCTGGCTTGTGCCGTGTATTGCCGGTTCTGCTTCCGCCGCGACCGGGTGGGGCCCGAAGGCGGTACGCTGACAGAGGCCGAGCTCGACGCCGCCCTCTCCTATATCTCCGCTACCCCCGCCATTCGCGAGGTGATCCTGACCGGCGGCGACCCGCTCATCCTCTCCGTCCGGCGGCTTGCCAGCCTGCTCCGCCGCCTTGCTGCCATTCCGCATGTCGAGACCGTGCGCGTGCACAGCCGCGTCCCTCTTGTCGAGCCCGCCCGCGTCACCGACGCGCTCGCCTTAGCGCTCACCGCCGGCCCGCCTCTCTGGCTTCTCCTGCACATCAACCACGCGCGCGAACTCCACTCTGCCGCCCTGGGCGCGCTCGACCGCCTGCGCTGCCGCGGCATTCCCCTCCTCGCGCAAACCGTCCTGCTTGCTGGCGTGAACGACAGCCCGGAGGCTTTGGAGACGCTGTTCCGCGCCCTGATCAGGGCCCGGGTCAAGCCGCACTACCTGCACCTACTCGACCCCGCCCCGGGCACCGCGCGCTTCCGCGTCCCCCTCGCGCGCGCGCAAGCCCTGCACGCGGGGCTGCGCGGGCGCTTGCCCGGCCACGCCATTCCAACGTTGGTGCTCGACATCCCAGGCGGCTTCGGCAAAGTGGAGGCGAATACCCCACGCCTCTCGCCGAGCCCCGATGGGGGCTTCGTTGTGATCGACCAAAACGGCAAAGCCCACGCTCTGCCCCCCAGCGTTGCCGCGGCGACGGAAAGCGGTTAACTCCCCGTGCCAATCCTCGATAGCGAAGACGGATCCTTGTTCCGCCATGCCGAAGATGCAGGCCAACCAGATGCGCCCGGGCCACGTGATCGAACACGAGGGCGAGCGCTGGACGATCCTGAAAAGCCAGATCAACACCCCGGGCAAAGGTGCAGCCGTGATCCAGGTCGAAATGCGCAACCTGCGCACGGGGGCGAAGAAGGACGAGCGCTGGCGAACCGTCGATACCGTCGAGAGGCTGATGACGGAGGAGAAGGAGTACGACTACCTCTTCTCGGTCGGCGACATGCTGACTCTGATGGACAAGGAAACCTTCGAGCAAATCGAAGTGCCGGCTGATCTTTGCGGCGAGGCCAAGCAGTTCCTGCAGGAGGGGATGGTGTTGACGGTCGACCTCGTGGAAGGAGAGCCGGTCGCAGTGCACCTTCCACCCACGGTGGTGCTCGAGGTCGCGCAGGCCGACCCGGTAGTCAAGGGGCAGACGGCTGCCTCCTCCTATAAGCCCGCGGTCCTTGCCAACGGCGTGCGCGTGATGGTGCCGCCCTTCATCGAGACCGGCGACAAGATCGTCGTCCGCACCGAGGACGCAACGTATGTCGAGCGGGCAAAGAGCTGACGCGCGCAGGCAGGCGTCATAGAGCGTCTCATCATCCGACCGACCGCCCCGTCCGTGGCACCGCCACAGTTCTCCCCGGCCGTCAACACCATGGTGGCGGCGGCCCGCAAGGCCGCGCGACGCCTCCTGCGCGACTTCGGCGAGGTGGAACAGCTCCAGGTCTCGGTGAAGGGGCCGTCTGACTTTGTCAGCCAGGCCGACCTGGCGGCGGAGGCGACGCTGAGGGCGGAACTCGCCAAGGGCCGGCCAGAGCACGCGTTCCTGCTGGAAGAGGGGGGCACGCACGGGCCTGAGCAGTGGAAGTTCCGCTGGATCGTCGACCCGCTGGATGGCACCACCAACTTCTTACACGGCATCCCTCACTGGGCGATCTCGATTGCGCTCGAACGTCGTCTCGGCAAGACCACCGAGATCGTCGCTGGGGTGATCTTCTCGCCAGCGCAGAACGAGCTCTTCGTTGCCGAAAAGGGGGTGGGGGCCTACCTGAACGACCGCCGAATCCGCGTCTCGGCCCGGCGCGAGATGGCTGAGGCCCTGTTCGCCACCGGCATCCCCTATGCTGCCCTGCCCACCAAGCGGGCTTTCTCCGCCACCCTCGAGCGCATCATGCCCGAGGTCGCGGGCGTGCGGCGCTTCGGGTCGGCCGCCCTCGACCTCGCCTGGGTTGCGGCCGGCCGCTATGAAGGCTTCTGGGAGCTGGGGCTCAACCCGTGGGACGTCGCGGCGGGAATTCTGCTCGTGCGCGAGGCTGGCGGCTTCGTGACCGACGAGAAAGGTGGAGATCCGCTTGCCTCCGGCAACGTGGTGGCAGCGAACCCCTATCTTCACCCCCGCCTGCGCGAGATCGTGCTCGCTGGGCTCGAAGCTGCGGCCTGATGCGTGCTTTGCTGTCGTGGTGCGCTGCGTCGTGATCCGCTAAGGTCTCGCGGGGTCGGCGGAAGACGGTCATCGTGCTCGGCATGGCGTGGATGGTTCGAGCCTCGGCGGGCGTGTTGGTCGCGGCTGCACTGGCCGCCGCCGCTGCCGCGCGCGATGGGTCCGTGCGCGTTGATCGCTCGGTGTTGGACAGTCTCGGGCCCCCTCCCCCAACGCCGCGGGCTCCCGGAGGGGCCCCGCGCGCCGGCGGGCTGCCGCTCGCACCCGATGCCCTGCCCCCCGTGCCGGAGGCGAGGCCGCAACCGCAGCGCCGAGCGCGCCCCGCGGTGCAGCCCACCGCCCCTCAGCTGCCCCCTCCCCTGCCGCCCGAGGAGATGGACCCCCCACCGCTGCGCGCGGAAGCGGCGCCACCCTTGCCTCTGCCGCCTCCGCTCGCCGACCAGGCGGCCCGCCCCATCGCCGCTGGTCAGGCCACTCCTCTTGCAGTCGGACCGAGCCCCGCGCCCTCCCCCCCGCCCGTTCCCGCCGCCGGGACGGCCGGCGCGGCGCCTGCCACACCGTCCTCCCCTCCGCCGCCCCAACCGCCCCGGCTCACCCAGGCGCCAGTCGCGCCGCTCCGCCTCCTCTTCGCCGGCGACAGTCAGGACCTCACCCCGGCCATGCGCGCCGACCTCAAGGCCCTCGCCGCCTCGCTCCCTGAGGACGAAACCGTCCGCCTCACCATCAACGCCTATGCCGGCGGCGACCCGGCCTCTCCGTCCGTCGCCCGCCGGCTTTCCCTCTCCCGCGCGCTTGCCGTTCGGTCAGCCCTGATCGAAGAGGGCGTGCGCGCAACCCGAATCGACGTCCGCGCGCTTGGCCTTGCTGCTGGCGACGGCCCGCCTGATCGTGTCGACGTCCTCATCGGAGGCTCCCGCTCGTGACGCGTCCCCGTCCTTTCCTGTTGCGCATGGCGGGGTTCGTCGCCGCCGTGGGCGCTCTCGCCGCCGTGCTGCACGCGCCCCTCATCGATGCCTTCGCCGCCAACCCTCCCCTCAATGCGCTGATCCTCGGCGTGCTCGTCCTTGGCATCGCCTATACCGTGCGTCAGGTGCTCGCGCTCGATGCCGATGTGGAATGGCTCGAGGCCTTCCGCCGCAACCGCCCCGGGCTCGCCGGGCTGCCGGCCCCCCGTTTGCTGGCCCCGATGGCGGCGATGCTGGCCGAGAAGCGCGAACGCTTCACCCTCTCCGCCCTCGCCATGCGCAGCCTGCTGGATGGCATCCAAAGCCGGCTCGACGAGAGCCGCGAGCTCTCGCGCTACATGGTAGGACTGCTGATCTTCCTCGGCCTGCTCGGCACCTTCTGGGGGCTTCTGCTCACCATCACCTCGATCGGCGAGGTGATTGCGGGGATGAGCATCGGCACGGGCGATTTGCCGATGTTGTTCAACCAGCTGAAGTCGGGGCTGGAAGCGCCGCTGAAGGGCATGGGCACGGCTTTTTCCACCTCGCTCTTCGGCCTTGGCGCCGCCCTCGTGCTCGGCTTCCTCGATCTCACCGCAGGCCAGGCGCAGAACCGCTTTTTTAACGAGCTTGAGGAACTGCTCGCCACCCAGACGCGCCTTACGTCAGGTACGCTCGGCGCTGAGGGCGAGGGCGGGGGTTCGGTGCCGCTCTATGTGCAGGCGTTGCTTGAACAGACGGCGGAAAATCTGGAAAGCTTGCAGAGCATTCTGGCGCGTGGCGAGGAGGGGCGCATCGCCGCCAACCAGGCGGTGCTTTCGCTCACCGAACGGCTTGGCCAGCTCACCGACCAGATGCGTGCCTCGCAGCAGCTGCTGCTGAAGGTGGCGGAGGGGCAGAGCGAGCTTCGCCCCGTGCTGGCGCGGCTCGCTGATGCCCAGTCGGCAGGCGCGCTGGATGACGCAACGCGTGCACACATCCGCAACATCGAGGTCTATCTCGCCCGGCTTCTCGACGAGACGACGCAAGGGCGGGTGCAGAGCACGAACGAGATCCGCAGCGAAATCAAGCTGCTGGCCCGCACCATTGCGGCGCTTGCCGAGGAGCAGCCGCGGTGAGCGGCGGGCTTTGAGGCGCGGGCGGGAGGGGCGCAGTGCCGGCCGTGCAGTCCAGGCGAAGCCGGGGCGGGTTTGACCCTTGGCCAGGCTACGTGGACGCACTGTCCACGCTGCTGATGGTGATTATTTTCGTCCTGCTCGTCTTCGTGCTTGCCCAGGCCTTCCTCTCCGCCGCTCTGTCCGGGCGCGACCAGGCGCTGGCGCGGCTCAATCGCCAGATCGCGGAACTCTCTGACATGCTGGCGCTGGAGCGTGGCACGTCGGAGGAGTTGCGCGCCTCCGTCGCCCGCTTGTCGGCCGACCTCCGTGCGGCCTCCGCCGCGCGCGACACGCTCGCCCGCCGCCTCGAGGCCGCCCTTGCTGAACGCGACCGGGCGGGAAGCGAACGCGATGCGCTGGCCCGTGAACGCGATCGGCTCGCTGGGCTTTTGGCCGACGCGCAGGGCCGGGCTGAGGTGGCGCTGAACCGGCTGACCAGGCTCGAGGCGGAGCTCGCCGAGGCGTTGACGCGGGCGGATCAGGCGCGAATCGAAGCCGATGCGCGCGTCCGCGCCGAGGCCGAGACCGCGCGCGCTCTTGCCGAAGCCCGCCGGGCGCTCGAGGAGGAGAGGGCGGCGCTGGCGCGGCTGCGCGAGGAGGCGGCAGCGCTCGATCGCGAGGTGCAAGTGGGGAGGGAGACGATCGCTGCGCGCCTGTCCGAACTCGCCCGGCTCGGGGCCGAGGTGCAGGCCCTCGCCGCCTTGCGCGATCGGCTTGAGGCGGAGGTGGCACGCGCGACCGCGCGTGCGGTGAGCGAGGAAGAGAGCCGCCGCGCCGTCGAGGCGATGCTCGCCGAGGAACGCCGCCTGGGCGAGACCGCGCGCGCCCAGGTCGCGCTCCTCAACCGCCAGATTGCCGAACTGCGCGCGCAGATCGCGCGCCTCGCCGCTGCCCTCGATGCCGCCGAGGAAGCGGGCCGCGACAAGGACGCGCAGATCGCCAATCTCAGCCAGCGCCTCAATCTCGCGCTGGCCGCCCGGGTCGAAGAGCTGCAGCGCTATCGCAGCGAGTTTTACGGCAAAATGCGCGAGGTGCTGGGCAACCGCCCCGACATCCAGGTGGTGGGCGACCGCTTCGTGCTGCCGTCAGAGATCCTTTTCCCGCCCGGTTCGGCCGATCTAAATGCGGAGGGCGCGGAGCAGATCCGCCGCATTGCCGGCGTCATTCGCGAGCTCGCGCGCGAGATTCCGCCCGAGGTGCCCTGGATTTTGCGCGTCGACGGCCATGCCGACCGCACGCCGATCGCACCGGGCGGGCGCTTCGCCTCGAACTGGGAGCTTTCCGCCCAGCGCGCGATCACGGTGGTGCGGCTGCTCGCCCTCCTTGGCGTGCCGGAAAATCGGCTCGCTGCTACCGGTTTCGGCGAGTTCCAGCCGATCGACCCGCGCGATACGCCGGAGGCACTGGCGCGCAACCGCCGCATCGAGTTCCGTCTGACCGACCGCTAAGGGCCGCGTCAGCGCGCCGAGGCCAAAGCCGCCTCCTCGATCGCGACCGCGACCGCGACCGCCGCGCACCCCGCCTCGCCGTCCACCACCACCGGCGCCTCGCCGCGCACGGCGGCGACGAAGGCGGAGAGTTCGGCGGCGAGCGGATCTGCGTCCTGCCAAGTATCGCTCTCCACCGTATCATTCCGGGTCCGTGTCAAACGACGCGCGACGAGATCGACCACCACCGCGCCTTCGCCGTCGTACAGCCGCGCGACGCGTTCCACCGAAGGCGCCAGCCGCGACGCGCTGAACTGCGCCACCCGTCCGTTCGCAAAGCTTACGCGCGCGAGTGCCACGTCGAGCGTGGATGAGCGGACCGCCCGTCCCGCCGCCTCGATCCGCACCGGTGCTGCACCAGCCAGCACGAGTGCGAGGTCGATGTCGTGAATCATCAGGTCGAGCACGACCGAGACGTCCGTACCGCGCTGCCGGTACGGCCCGTGGCGGAGGAACTCCATCGCAAAGGCATTACGCGCGATGCCGCCAAGCAGCCTCTGCGCGGCCGAGAAGCGCTCGAGATGGCCGACCTGCAGCACAACCCCGGCGTGCTTGGCCGCCACCACCAAGGCCTTTGCCTCGTCGAGCCGGGCGGCGAGCGGCTTCTCCATCAAGAGGTGTTTCCGCGCAGCCAGCACACGCAGGCCGAGCTCGTGATGGGCCCGGGTCGAGGCGGCGACGATCACCGCCTCCGCCTCGCCCAGCGCCGCCTCGAGCGAGGCAAAGGCGCGGCCGCCTGTTTCGGCCGCGAGACGTTCGGCCTTGGCGGGATCGCGGTCGACGATGCCGACGAGCTGCACGCGCGGATCGGCAGCGGCCTTCAGGGCATGGTAACGGCCGAAATGGCCGGCGCCGACGACGGCGAGGCGCACGGGGGATAACATACGGAAGAAGGCTCCTCAGTTGCGGTCGCTTCCGACCTTCCTTCCGACACCTTGGCGGAGGAGCCAAGAGGCGGCAGAGTGGCGTCTCGATACGGCGCTGGGCCGTTCGGCCCACTCTCCAGCGCCACAACACCGGAAAGGGGCAGGGTGGGAGACGTCGATGCATGGCATGGTCGCGGCCTGGGTTCGCGCCGGGCGAAGCGAGCCGATCGTCGTGTGGATGCTGGGGGGAGCGTTCTTCGCCTCGGGGTTTGCCGCCCTCCTCTACTAGGTGGTGTGGCAGCGCATGCTCGGCCTGTTCGCGGGTTCGGACGCGGTCACTGCTGCCCTCGTCGTCGGCGCCTTTCTGCTCGGGCTCGGGCTCGGCTCCCTGGCCGCCGGTCTGTGCGCAGATCGGCTGCCGCCGCGCCGCCTTCGCCTTCGCCCTCGTCGAACTCGGTATCGGCGGTTTCGCTCTCCTCTCCCGCCCCTTCCTCTACGATCTGGTGGTGGCGGAACTCGGGCCGCTGATGACGAGCCGCTGGCAGGTTTTCGCCATCTGTTTCGCCGGGCTTCTCGTGCCGACCTTCCTGATGGGCCTGTCGCTTCCCCTACTGGCCAAGGCGGTGGTGGCGCGAATCGAGCAGGCGGCGAACCGGATTGGGCTGCTGTAAGGCAGCAACACGCTCGGCGCGGCGACCGGCACTCTGGTTGGCAGTTTTTTCATCGTCGGCGAGATGGGCTTCGAGGGATCACTTCATTGTGGTTTCGTTTTGAACCTGCTCTCCGCCGCCGCCGCTCTGCTCGCCCGCCCCTGCCTCTCACCCCACCCCGCGCCGCCGCCCCACGCTGAATCCGCCACCCCTCGTGGCCAGCCTGGCGCCCTCGGGCTTCCCGCCTGGACCGTGCTCGTCTTCCTCTCCGGCTTCCTCATCGTTGCGCTCGAGATCCTCTGGGTGCGCGTGCTTGGCATCGCGGGCCAGGGCTCGGCCTATGCCTTCCCGCTCATTCTCGGCGTGTTCCTGCTGGCGGACGGAGCGGGCCTGCTGTTCGGCGCGCGCTGGGTGGCGCGTGTGCGGGATCCGCGGCGCGCGTTCATCCTGCTTCAGGGCCTGGCTGCCCTCGTCGCCGCCCTCACCCTGCTCGGGCTGTGGCTGATCTATCCGTGGCCACCGTTTGCGGCGGCGATGGGCGTGGACGCGGTGCGGATCAATGCCGCCTCTCTCGGCGTGCTTGCCCTGCTTGCCGCGGCCCTCGTCGGCCCCCCGGCCTTCCTGCTCGGCATGAGCTTCCCGCTGGTGCAGAAGGCGGTGCAGCGCGACCTCGCCTCGGTCGGGTTCCGGGTCCGCATCGTCCAACTCGGCAACATCATCGGCAACGCAGCCGGCTCCCTCACCTCAGGCCTCGTCATGCTGCATCTGCTCGGCACCGCCGGCACCACGGTGGCGCTGATCCTGCTCGCTGGGCTGATGCTCGTGTGGTGGACGTGGTTCTCCGCTTCGGAAAGCGGGCGCGACCGCCTGGAGGTTGCGCTCGCGGCGGCCCTCGCCGCGCTGGTCGTTGTCTTCCCCCGCAACGAGGCGTGGTGGAGCCGGATCCACGACGTCGACGAGGAGGGCGAAACGGGGCTCGTCGCCGAGGACCGCTCCGGCGTGGTGGTGCTCAGGCTGAAGAACGGCGAGGGGCCGATGTTCATCTCCGGCCACGCGCAGAGCCGCGTGCCGTTCCACCCGCATCACGTCTTCCTCGGCGCAATCGGGCCTGCCATCCACCCGATGCCGAAGGAGGTGATGGTGATCGGGGTCGGCTCAGGCGGCACGCCCTATGCCGCAGGCTGGCGCCCCGAAACCCGCACCGTGCGCGCGATCGAGCTCGTGCAGCCCGTCTATGACGTCATTCGCGCCTATGCGGCTCTTGCGCCCGACAGCGCTCCTGCCTGGCTCGCGCGCGATGCACGGTTCGAACTCATGGTCGGCGACGGGCGGCGGGAGATCTTCGTCTCCGGCCGGCGCTGGGACGTGATCGAGGCCGATGCCATCCTGCTCTACACGTCGCATTCGGGCATGCTCTACTCCGTCGAGTTCCTCCGCCAGGTGCAGGACAACCTGAAAGAGGGCGGGATCTTCGCGCAGTGGGCGCCGACCCAGCGGGTGGTGCAGTCCTTCATCTCGGTCTTCCCGCACGTCATCCTCTTGCGTCCGATCTCGGTGCTGATCGGCTCCACCCTGCCGATCCCGTGGGATCCCGACGAGGTGCTGGCGCGGCTCGACAGTGCGGTCTTCCGCGCCTGGGCCGAACGCGCAGGGGTGGATCCCCGCACGTTCGCAGAGCTGATCGCCGCCCCGGCGGTGGTCTGGGGGCCGGAGACGGTGCGCCGCGAAGGCGAGGTGAACACCGACCTCTTCCCTCGCGATGAATACTACCTCAACAATGCGGTGGAGTGGCCGCACGGCACGTGGCACTGAGCCCGTCGCCGGTCGCGTCTTGGCCGTGCCGCGCGATCATGATAGCGCGCGGCCCTGAAGGGAGACGGAGACGAAGGATGGCGGAGGGGGCTTCGTGCCCGGGGCAGGGGCAGTGATGCGCCGGATCGATCTCGGCGACGTGGTGGGCGGCCTCCTCCTCGTTGCTTTTGGCCTCTGGTTCGCCCTCTACGCTCTCGAACACTACGCCTACGGCACGGCGCGACGCATGGGGCCGGGCTATTTTCCCGCTTGGGTCGGCTTCCTGGTTGCAGGCCTTGGCAGCGTGATCGCGCTGTTCGGCCTCCTGCGCGCCGGCGACCCGGTCTTCGTCCGCCTTCGCCCTCTGCTTGCCGTGATCGCCGCAACCAGCATCTTCGCGCTCAGCGTGGAACGGTTCGGTGTCGTTCCGGCTGTGGTCGCCTTGGTGTTCACCGCCGCCCTCGGCGAAAGCCCCTATCGCCTGCTGCGCACCACGCTTCTTTCCCTCGGCCTCGCCGTGCTCGCCGTCGTGTTGTTCGGCTGGGGCTTGGGCATCCCCTTCCAGCCCTTCCAGTGGACCCCGTGAGCGACCTCCTGGCCAACCTGGCGATGGGCTTCTCCGTCGCCTTCTCGCTGAAGACGCTGTTCTGGTGCTTCGTCGGTGTCTTCATGGGCACCTTCATCGGCGTGCTGCCGGGAATCGGCCCGCTCGCCACCATCTCCATGCTGCTCCCCGTCACCTTTCATCTCGATGCGACGAGCGCGATCATCATGCTCGCCGGCATCTATTACGGGGCGAACTATGGCGGCTCCACTGCTTCCATCCTGCTCAACCTGCCCGGCACGCCGTCTTCCGCCGTCACCTGCCTCGATGGCTACCCGATGGCGAAACAGGGTCGCGCCGGTGTGGCACTGATGGCGACCACGCTCGCTTCCTTCATCGGCTCCTCGATCGGCATCCTGCTCTTCACCGGCTTCGCGCCTGCGCTTGCGGAAGTGGGGCTCAAGTTCGGACCGGCCGAGTACTTCGCCATGATGCTGCTCGGGCTCGTCGCCGCCTCCACAGTCGCGACGGGAGCGCCGATCAAAGGAGTGGCGATGGTGGTGGTCGGTGTCGCCTTGGGCCTGGTGGGGACCGACGTTCAGACCGGCCAGCAGCGCTTCACCTTCGGCCTTCTGCCGCTCGCCGACGGCATCAACCTCGTCTCCCTCGCCATGGGGCTGTTCGGGATCGCAGAGGTGATCAATTCGGTGGGCAAGGTCGCGCAGCAGCAAAGCACCTACCGCTCGAGCGTGCTGCCTTGGACGCGGGATTTCTGGCGCGCGATGGACCCTGGGCGCGACGACTGGCGGCGCATTCCCGGTGCCTCGGTGCGCGGTTCCGCCATCGGGTCCTTCTTCGGCGCTCTGCCCGGCACGGGGCCGACCATCTCGTCCTTCCTCTCCTACGCTCTCGAGAAGAAGATTGCGCGCGAACCGAAGCGCTTCGGGCAGGGCGCCATCGAAGGCATTTCTTCGCCAGAGGCTGCGAACAACGCCGCCGCGCAGACGGCCTTCATCCCCACCCTTACCTTGGGCATCCCGGGCGATGTGGTGATGGCGCTGATGCTGGGGGCGCTGATTATCCAGGGCATCCAGCCGGGCCCGCGTCTGGTCAGCGAACATCCGGAACTGTTCTGGGGCCTCGCTGCCAGTTTCTGGATTGGCAACGTGATGCTCGTGATTCTGAATCTGCCGCTGATCGGCATCTGGGTCGCGATCCTGCGCATCCCCTATTCCATTCTCTACCCTTCCATCCTCGTCTTCCTCGTAATCGGCGTCTATTCGGTGAACAACTCCGTGTTTGATGTCGCCACGTGCATCCTGTTCGGCGTCATCGGTTATGCGATGAACATCATGCGCTTCGAGCCTGCCCCGCTGCTGCTCGGCTTCGTGCTGGGGCCCCTGATGGAGGAGCATCTGCGCCGCGCTATGCTGCTCGCCCGCGGCGACCCAATGGTCTTCCTTCAGCGCCCCATCTCGGCCACCTTCGTTGCCATCACTGCTGCCTTGCTTCTGCTCGCCCTCTGGTCGAGCCTGAGGTCGAGGAGGGTGGAGGGCTTCTCGGCACCGATCTGAGGCGACGCGACGAAGGGCCGTGCGCGCCACGTCGTCGCTGCTCACGGCGTCACTGCTCACGACGGAGCGTGGCGCGGATGCGTAAGGCTCCGCCCCTGGGCCGGCGGAAGGTGGTCGCAACGCGAGCGGGGAAGCTTCGCCCGGCCCCTTGGCGCAGGCAGGGCGCGTTGGTCGGTGACGCACCGCGCCGACGCTGAGGCGCGATCACGACCCTCTGTAGGTCGTATAGCCAAAGGGCGAGACGAGCAGCGGAACGTGATAATGCCCGCGATCGGCCCTGAGGTTGACCACAACCGAAACCACGTCGTGGAACGGTGGATTCTCGCCCAAGCCCAGGGCGCGGAAATAGGCGCCGACATGGAAACGGAGCTCCCACTGCCCCGGCGCGAAGCTGGCTTCGGTGAGCAGAGGCGAATCCGTCCGTCCGTCCTCGTTCAAAGTCAGCGCGGCGACGATCGCGCCGTCGCGCACCAGCTCTACCCGCATGCCCGCCGCCGGCTCCCCGCGCGCGGTATCCAGAACATGCGTCGTCAAGCCCGGTGGTTTCCCGACCATCGCCACCCTCTCCTCCGTTGGCAAGAGCGCGCGCATAGTGCACGGTCCGTTGCCGCGAAGGGAGAGAGGGTCAAATCATGGTTCAGGCAGCGATGGAGACAGATGTCGCGCGCGCTGTTGATCAGGATCGGTTGTGGCGGCGGCTGATGGAGCTGGGCCGCATCGGTGGCTTCACCACCGAGGAGGGGCATGAGGGTGTGAACCGCCCCTGTCTGTCTCCACTGGATCGCGAGGCGCGCCGCCTGCTCATCGGCTGGGCCAAGGCCGCGGGGCTAGCCATCGCCGTCGATCCTGCTGCCAACCTGTTTCTCCGCCTCGAAGGGCGGGACTCTTCGGCCGCTCCCGTTTTGACCGGCAGCCACTTGGACAGCCAGCCACAAGGCGGACGTTTCGATGGCAGCTACGGCGTGCTCGCAGGGCTCGAGGCTGTGGAGGCGATCACCGCCTCAGGCGTTAGGCCGCAGCGGCCGATCGAAGTCGTGGCCTGGACGAATGAGGAAGGCGGCCGCTTCGCCCCGGGGTGCACCGGCTCGATGAGCTTCACCAAGGTAGAGCCGATGGAGAAGTTCAACGACATCCGTGACGCCGACGGCATCCGGTATGCCGATGCGCTGGCGGAGCAGCTCGCCCTCGAATCCGACCTCCCTTTGCGGCCGCTTGGCTACATCCCGCACGCCTATGTCGAGGCGCACATCGAACAGGGCCCGCGGCTTGAGGCGGAGGGGAAGGACATCGGAGTGGTGACGGGCATTCAGGGGTGCCGCTGGTTCACCGTCACCGTCGAAGGGCGCACCGACCATGCCGGCACCACGCCCTTGCGCCTGCGCAAAGACGCCGTGCAAGACGCGATCCGCGCCATCCAGGCGCTGAATGCCTTGATGCACGATCCCGACGACGTGCTTCGCTTCACGGTTGGATCATTCCGCGTCAAGCCCGACACCTCGAACTCGGTGGCGCGCGAAGTGGTGTTCACCATCGACTTACGTCACCCAGACGCGACGGTGCTGCGCGAGCGTGGTGATGCGGTGGCGGAGACGGTGGCCCGCGCCATGACCAGCTGCACCGCGCGCGTGCACGAACGCTTCAACGCAGCCCCCGCTGATTTCGCCCCGCTCGTGCCCGATGCGGTGGAGCAGGCGGCGCGGGACTTGGGCCTTGCCGCCATCCGCATGTCGTCGGGTGCCTTCCACGACGCGCAGTTCCTCGCGCGCCTCTGTCCCACCGGCATGATCTTCATTCCCTGCCGCGGCGGTGTGTCGCACCATCCCGCCGAGTACGCCACCCCGGAGGCGTGTGCGAAGGGGGCGCGCGTGCTCGCCCGCGTGCTGTGCAACCTCGCTCAGGCTTAAGCGGGCAGGCGTGCAGCGGCTCTTGCTCATCGTTTCGGGGTCGGTCGCCGCCTATAAGGCGCTCGAGTTCGCCCGCCTTGCGCGCAGGGCGGGGTTCTCGGTGACCGGCCTGCTCACCGCGGGCGGAGCCCGCTTCATCACGCCGCTCGCGCTCGCCGCCATCACCGGCTCCCGGGTCCATGGCGATCTCTGGTCTGTGGAGGAGGAGGCGCAGGCCGGGCATATCCGCCTCGCCCGCGACCACGAGGCGATTGTTGTCGCCCCAGCCTCAGCAGATTTGATCGCGAAGATGGCGGCGGGCCTCGCGGATGATCTCGCCACCACGGTTCTGCTCGCCACCAACCGGCCCGTCCTGGTCGCGCCTGCAATGAACCCGACGATGTGGGCGCATCCCGCCACTCAGGCCAATGTGGAAACGTTGCGCCGACGTGGCGTGGCGTTCGCAGGGCCCGAGGAGGGCGAGATGGCGGAACCGGAGATTGGGCTCGGGCGCCTGGTCGAACCGCCCGCTCTGCTCGAGGCTGTGCGCGCCATGCTCGCCGTCGGGCCTCTCGCCGGTCGTCACGCTCTCGTCACCTCGGGCCCCACCTTTGAGGCGATCGACCCCGTGCGCTTCCTTGGCAACCGCTCCTCGGGCCGGCAAGGGCATGCCATCGCCGCTGCCCTCGCTGGCTTGGGCGCGCGCGTCACGCTGGTGAGCGGGCCGGTGTGTTTGCCCGACCCGCCCGGCGTGCGCGTCATCCGCGTCGAGAGTGCGCGCGAGATGCTCGCCGCCTGCGAAGCCGCCCTGCCGGCCGATGTCGCGGTATGCGCGGCGGCAGTGGCGGACTGGCGGCCGGCGACGGAAACGGCAACGAAGATCAAGAAGGTCGCGGCTGCACCGCCGCCCACCATTTCGCTGGCGGAAAACCCGGACATCCTCGCCGCACTCTCGTCCGCCGGATCGAGGCGACCGCGTCTCGTCATCGGTTTCGCCGCCGAGACGGAGAACGTTGTTGCCCACGCGAAAGAGAAGCGCGCGCGCAAGGGCTGCGACTGGATCCTCGCCAATGACGTCAGCGCAGGCGTGTTCGGAGCGGAAGAGAACGCCGTGACCTTGGTGTCGGAGGCCGGGGCCGAAGTGTGGCCGCGTCTCGCCAAGACGGAGGTGGCGCGTCGCCTGGCCGCTCGCATCGCGGAGGCGTTGCGATGACCGTGCGCATTGCTATTCGCCGCCTGCCGCACGCTGAAGGGCTTCCCTTGCCTGCATATGCGACCGAGCAGTCGGCGGGGATGGATCTTTACGCTGCCGTCACCGATCCCGTGGTGGTCGCTCCAGGCGAGCGTGCTGTAATTCCCTCCGGCATCGCCATCGCCCTGCCGCCCGGCTATGAGGCGCAGGTGCGCGCGCGCTCAGGCCTTGCGCTTCGTTACGGCATCTGCATGGCGAACGGGGTTGGCACCATCGATGCCGACTATCGCGGCGAGATCGGCGTGCTGCTGCTCAATGCCGGGCGGGAGCCCTTCACCATCACGCGCGGCATGCGCATCGCCCAGCTTGTCATCGCCCGCTGCGAGCGCATCGCCTGGGTGGAGTGCGAGCTGCTCGACGAGACGGCGCGCGGCGCGGGCGGGTTCGGCAGTACAGGAACGACACCGTAACGTCAGGGCGTCGGATCGAGCGGCGCCTTGCCCTCGGCCCGGCCGACCAGCGCCGTCGCGAAGCGTGCGGGAAGAAGCCCCGTCGCGCGCGCCACCAGTCCGACCCACAAGGGAAAGACGATGCGACGCCGCCCGCGCGCGATCCCGCGCAGAATAATCCTCGCCGCACGGTCGGCGGACATCAGACCGGGCATCGGGAAGCGGTTGCCGGCGGTCATCGGTGTGGCGACATATCCTGGGCAGACGGAGGTGAGGAGGATGCCCTCGCGCGAGAGGGTCTCAGCGGTGGCGACCGTCCAGGCATCCGCAAAGGCTTT
>CALFVI010000036.1 GCA_937928775.1 uncultured Elioraea sp.
CTTTGGTAATGGTCCAAGTGGTGATCGACATGTGGGAATCTCCTACAGCGTGGGGCGAGGACGCGCGGTGAGCACGGCGGGCCCAATGCGCGCGGGAGCGGTCGGCACCACACGATAACCGTGCAGCCGCGCCCACTGCGCGAGGCGCGCCTCGACGTTTCCGTAGCGCAACGGCCTAACGAGGCGGACCGTGCGGCGGGAGTCGTCAATATCGACCAAGACCGCGAACCCCTCGATCGTCTCGCCAAGGCGCAAGGCTTCCGGGCCGGGCGCCGGCACAATGTGCCAGTGCCCTGCCGAAAGCGTCATGAGACAGCGGACCGCAGTCATCGCTCGACCTCCACCGCTAGCGTGATCAGGGGGTCGGCATCGGAACGGAACGCCGTAGGATCGTCGCCGAGCGCCGCGAGACACGCGCGTTCCCGAATCTCGGCCTCGCGCAGCCTGGCTCGGGCCTCAGCGATCAAGCGCGGACGGTCAGCAGTTCGTGGAGCGTCGCCGTCCGTCGGCAGCGCGGAGGCAAGCCAAGTGGTGATCGCGGACGGCGCTGGCCGTTGCGCGCCTCGGCCATCTGCGCTGCCAGACCCGTCTCTCCCGTCGAAAGGAACAGCACGCGCCACGTCGCTGGCGCGCGCAGCCCCCCTTCGCGGTTTGCGCGCCCCTTGCCGCTGCCGTTCGCAAGCATGTAGGCGGCTTCCGCGACCGTTTCGGGGCTGGCCTCACCAATCTCATCAAGCACCAGCAGCAAGTCGGAATGTGCAGCAGCGACCGCTTCGAGCGCGTTCGCTGTTGCACGCCAAGACCTAATCCATCGGATGCGGTCATCCGACGAGCCGCCCCACACACTTGCCGCAACCCAGGCGGCGGTGGTCTTGCCACAGCTCGAGGCACCGCGCAGGTGGAAGCCCCCGCCCTCAGCGCCAACCAGGTCCAAGAGCGGCGCAGCGAAGGCGGCACAAATCGCGAGGATAAGCCTGGAATTGCCGACCGCGAGCGCGCCTATCTCGCTCTGCCACTCCGCAAGTGTGCCCGCCTCGCGCAGCGGCGGCAGGACGTCGAGACGTTCGGTCTGAAGCACGAGCCCTGGCGCGAGCGTTGGATCTGGCTCCGGCAGGACGAAACTCGAGCCATGCCAGCCCAGCCGCCTCGTCACGTGGACAAGTTCTGGCGGGTTCCAGGTAAGAAGCAGCCCGGCGAGCTTCTCTCGCGCCTTGCGGCCTGGCGCCACAAACAACCCGCGGCTGAGGAGCATCGCGCGGAGTTCGGTTCCGTCGCCAGCGAGCATCGCGCGGGGCATGGACCATTGATGTTCGTTCCCTTCGCCATCGATCCACGCCAGCAACAGTCCCCAATCATGACCGCGCCCATCATGCGTGCGGGCGATCGCGCGCAGCGCGCCGCAGACGGTGAGTGGTTGTTTCTCGGGGTCGGCGACGTCGAGCCAGACGATGCTGTTTCCTCGATATGCAAACCCATAGGGCAGCTCGGGGGTCGTTTGCCTTGCGGCGGGAGAGACTTCAAAATTCACGACAGCCCCTCCTTTTTCAGCACAAACACCGCCACCGCCTCGCCCTCACGTCGGTCCTTGCCGGCAGCGGCGAGCCCCCGCGCGACCGTCTCCTTGACCTCGTCCGGTCGCACGCGCCCTGCCGCGGCAAGCTTCGCAAGCCAGCCAGCCACACGCAGCGCGGTTGGATGGCGTGACCCTTCGCGCTGCCGTGCGATCTCGCGCTCGGCCCAAGCAAGCGCACGCGAGCCCCCTTCCACCGATCGGCGCGGCGGGGGCGGCAGAGGCGACGGCGGGCAGGCGAGCAGCGCCGGGTGCGGCACGCGCACGGCGTCGCGGCCTGGCAGCACAATCAGACGTTTCGGTATGGGATCGTCGCAGCCCTCGAAGAGCGGCGCGGCCGTATAATGAATCTGCGCGGGTGAAAACAGGCTCGCATCAACGGGGCAGTCGCGGGCGGCCTCAAACCAGCGCCGGAGTTCCCAACCCCAGGTTGGACGGCTTAGCCAAAACCAAAGCCGCAACCGCGCCCCGGGCTTGATACCGTGACTCGCGGTAGCCTGCACAATGCAGCGCATGCCGTTGAACACCAGCGGCAACCGCGCAATTGCCGCGCGCGCGCAGGCGGCGAGGTCACGCGGGTCGGTGCCGGCGGGCAGGTCGATCCCGTCGAAGTCCAGCGCACACCAGCGTCGCGGCACGTCGAGCAGTGTCGGCGTCTCCCCCGTTTCCACATCCCGGTGCAACAGCCTGCGCACGTTGCGCGTCCGCGCGGGGTCACGCGGCGCTGCACGCACTATGCAAGAGTCTGTGCGACGTTCCAGCCGGCGCAGCAGGTGAACGAGCGCGTCGAACCCGACGAGCCCGAATGGAAAGAGGTCGAAACGTTTTAGCTGTTCATACGCGGTGCAGGAGCCGTCGGCGTGCCAGACTTTCGTCAGCCGCCGACCCGTGGCGCGCAAAACAGTGACGCCGCAGCCGTGCTGGCTCATAGCCGCCACCCCTTGAGATCTTCGGGGTGGGTGGCCGCTACTGCGTCGAGGACCGCGCGAGAGAAGCGATCCGCCAGTTCGCGCGTTTGAAAGGAGACAAGCGGCTGCCAAACGCGTTTGCCGTCGTCCCCGAGCTTGTGTCGCCCGTCGCGGTCAAGCACCGGCCGTGCGGGTGGGCTCGCCCAGCAGTGGCCGTTCGTCTCGGCCACATGCACGGCGACGTCCGCCAAGCGCAAACCCGAGGGAAATTCGACCGTTGCGAACCCGCGTAGGCTCGTGCCTTTGCGGCATGGCGTCCATTGCAGAACCGTAAGTATCTCAGTTTCCATCGGAGGCAGCGCGACGGTGGGTCTATGTGGCAGTTTCGGGAGCGCGACGCGCGCGCTTAGGCAGAGGCTGCGGCCGCTCGGCAGCGCGGCGGAGCACCTCCTTGATTGTCTCATCGAGCGGCCAGCGCGGGCTGCGGCCGGCGATGTAGACGGGGGCGGGAACGGCACCACTTTGCACGCCCCTCCAAAGCGATGAGCGCCCGATCCCAAGGGCCTTGGCGAGTTCGATGTCATTCACTAGCCGAGACATCGTGAAACTCCTTTGACTGCCAGGGTGAAATGAACCTATGATCGGGATCGTAGGCCAGGCAAGAGTAAAATCACATGCATCTACGAGGGTGGTGCGATGCCTTCTCTTCCCTGTTCGGCGTGACCGACCAGCTCATCTACATGCGCTGCAAGCGCGCCCTCGGGGGGCTCCTGCCGCCGAGCCCGAGGGGGCACGGCCGGGACCTCGCGCCGCACGAAGTCGTGCGCGCGCTGGTTATTGGCGTGATTCCCTCGCGCGGCGGTGAGTGGCTCGCGCAAGCAGAGAGACTGCTTGCTGCACGCGCGTTCACGGGCGATCCGCGCGGCGGGTGGATAGCGACTGGCGAGACGGAGACCTTCGAGCAGCGGCTAACGACTGCCCTAACGAAGCGCGACGGGCTGGATGGGCTGACGACCCTCACGATCACCGGCCTCGTGCCATGGGCGGAGGTCACCTTCGACGACGGGAGATCGACACTCTTTGCACCGTCGCCGACCTACCGTGCGGGTCGGCGCCTCCACCTTGGCGCCGAGGCGGTGCACGCGGCGATCTTTAGCCGATCTGCGTTGGAGACGATCGCGCAGAAGATGTCCGCGGAGCAGGGGGCAAAGACCCGTCGCGCAGGGCATCGAGAAAATCCGCCCAAGCCTGCATCATCGCGCGGCGCTGCTCGATGAATCGCGTGCGATTGTACGCGCGGCCGAGCGCGTCAGGCACGCGGTGTGCGAGCTGCGCCTCGATCACCTCGGCGGGGTAGCCGAGCCGTTCGTGCAGCATGGTCCGGGCGACCGCGCGCCAGCCGTGTAACGTCAGTTCGTTCTTCGTATCAATCCCAAGCCGCCGCAAAGCGGCGTTCAGCGCGGCGTCGCTGAGCGGCCGGTCCGTGCTGCGTCCATTCGGGAAGACGTAGCCGCCGGGAAGCCCGCGCGTCAGCGGCGCGACATCCGCGAGGATGGCCAGCGCTTGCCGCGCCAGCGGAACGACGTGGTCGGTCCGGGTCTTGGATGCGGTGAAGCGCCACTCAGCGCGATCGAGGTCGACGTCCTGCCACCTCATCGTTCGCAGCTCCCCCGGACGAACGAAAAGATATGGCGCGAGACGTAGGGCAGCGGCGACCACCGCCGAGCCGCGGAACGCCTGGATGGCGCGGAGGATCTCGCCGACGCGCGGGGGGTCATCGGCGGGCGCCGCCATGTGAAGGGTCGGAACAGGGGCCAGCGCGCCGCGCAGGGAAGCGGTCGGGTCGGACTCGGCACGGCCCGTCGCGACCGCGTAGCGCATGACCTGGCCGATATTCTGGATTGCCAGATGCGCGGTCTCCATAGCACCGCGTGCTTCGATCCGACGGGCGACCGCGAGCACCTCGGGCGCGGTGATCGCCGCGACCGGCCGGTCACCGAGGTAGGGGAAAACGTCACGGGCCAGGCGTCGCGAGACTGAGACGCGGTGTTTCTCGGCCTTGGTAGCGAGGTAGCGATCGATCCATTCGGTCGCGACAGCGCGGAAGGTCACCGCCGCAGTCGCTCCCGCCGCGGCAGGGTCAGTGCCATGCGCGAGCGCCCGGCGGGCCTCCTCACGACGCCGGCGGGCCTCGGCGAGCGAAACCTCGGGCCAGCGGCCGAGGGCTAAACGCTTTTCACGGCCAGCGTAGCGATACTTCAGCCGCCAGAGGATCGAGCCGGAGGGTTGCACCTCGGCGTAGAGCCCGAGCCGTCGAACAGGCGGTAGGGCTTCTCGCGCGGTTTGGCGGCCCGCAACCGCGCGTCGGTGAGCGGCTTGACGTGCCTCGGCATGGGGTCATGCCCCCACGGGGGGTGTCATGCCCCCAAGCAGGCCCCGATCGCGGCGAGATGCCAAGGGACATGCGGGGACGAACCGGGACAGGAAGGCGAGGAAGTCCTAGCGTTTCCGGCAATTGTGAGACGGGGAGAGACGTCTCAAGACGCGGGCTGGTGGAGCTGAGGGGAATCGAACCCCTGACCTCCTCATTGCGAACGAGGCGCTCTCCCATCTGAGCTACAGCCCCGACCCCTCAGGTCCTCTGTATCGGGCGGAGATCCCGGCAAGTCAAGAATTCGACGGAGGTGGCACCCCTGCCTCTGCGGCTCGGATCACGGTCAGTGCCCGCCTTGCGCAGCCCAAGCTCCCGCCGCTAGGGTCCGAGCGCCCGCCAACCGCCGGATCCCGCCCGATGTATGCGTTCTTCTGGCTGATCGACACCGTCCTCGAGCTGATGATCTGGTTGCTGATCATTGCGGCGGTCTTCTCCGTTCTGCTTGCTTTCAACGTGCTTGACACGCGCAACCGCTTCGTGTGGACGGTGGGTGATTTCCTGCACCGGGCGACCGAGCCGTTGCTTGCTCCCGTCCGGCGCGTCCTGCCAAACCTAGGGGGGATCGACCTTTCGCCACTCGTGCTCATTCTGCTGCTGCAGTTCCTGCGCATTTTCCTCGCCACCACCATCGTGCCGGCCCTGAGGTGAGCGAGGCCTGCGGGCCTGTCGTGGCGGTGCGTGTGCGCCGCGCACGCCGGGCCGGAATTCTCGGGTGCATGGCGAAGGGTAACGGCACGGTCGTGCTGCGCGTGGCCGTCAGTGAACCGCCGGAGGACGGCAAGGCGCATGAGGCCGTCTGCACGCTGCTCGCCGAAGCCTTCGGCGTGCCCGCGTCCGCTGATCGGATCATCCATAGTGCAGGCGCGCGCGACAAGGTTGTGCGCGTTGCGGGCGACGCGGCCACGCTCTCCGCCCGCCTCGCCACCCTGATGCCATGACAGCCATCGTCTTGGATGGCCGGGCGGTTGCTGCACGCTTGCGCGCCCGCGTGCGCGAGCAAGCCCTGGCCGCCGGAATCGTGCCGTCTCTGGCCGTGGTGATGGTTGGTGAAGATCCGGCAAGTCGCCTGTACGTGCGCAACAAAACCCGCGCTGCCGCTGAGGCCGGCTTCCGCGAGCAAACGATTTTCCTTTCCGCCGACACCTCGGAGGCGGCCCTCCTCTCGGTCGTGCGGCGCTTGAACGACGACCCGGGCGTGGACGGTATTCTGGTTCAGCTCCCTCTGCCGGCACAGATCAGGCCCCAGGCGGTGATCGAAGCCATCGACCCGCGGAAGGATGTGGACGGGTTCCACCCGTTGAACGCCGGCCGCCTCGCCATCGGCAAGCCTGCCCTCGTCCCTTGCACGCCGAAGGGGGTGATGACCATGCTGCGCGAGGCGGGTGTGGCAGTCGCGGGGGCGCGGGCGGTGGTGGTCGGCCGCTCGTCGATCGTTGGCCGGCCGATGGCGGCGCTGCTCACCCTTGCCGACGCCACCGTTACGTTGGCACACAGCCGCACTCGCAATCTTGCTGGCGAGTGCCGCAGGGCGGAGATCCTGATTGCTGCAGTGGGGCGGGCGGAGCTCGTGCGTGGAGACTGGGTGGCGCCGGGGGCGGCGGTGATCGATGTCGGGATCAACCGGACCGCCGAGGGGCGGCTGGTCGGCGATGTCGCGTTCGCCGAGGTCTTGCCGCATGCAGGCTGGATTTCGCCCGTGCCGGGGGGAGTGGGGCCGATGACCATCGCCTCTCTGCTCGAGAACACGCTCGCGGCCGCGCTTGCACGACGGGGGCTGGCGGTATCCCCGGCATGATCGGCTGGCGTTCCCTGCAGGTGATCGCCGTCGTCGCACTCGTCGCCTGCGTCGATCTTGCGCTTAGGGCGACTCCCGTTCTCGGTGCGGAATGGAACCCTGGTCGGCTGCTTTATGCGGGCTCGGGCATCGTTACCGCGCTGACGCTGTTCGCGCTCGGCGCGATAGGGATCGGCCAAAGGCGGCTTGCGGAGAAGCTCGAGCGCCTGATGGGCGAGCGCGATCGCGGCTGAACCGCGACCAATCTTTACCCCCAGTTGAGAGGTGGGGCGGCGTGCTTGGCATGGATCGCGTCGACCAGCGCCTTCTCAAGCCCGAGCCGGCCGGCCAGCCGGCGCAGCCAGGCGTGCTCCTCCGGATGAGCGAGGTCGATCGCCTGCAGGCTCGCCAGATAGAGCTCGACGGCGTGCAGGCGGGAATCGCAGCCTTGCACCACCGCTTCGATGTCCAGAGGGGCACGGAACTCGCGTTCAATCCAGTCCATCACGTCGGGGTGGAATTCGGCGGAGCCAATGCGGTCGAGGAGCCGCTCGCGCTCAGCCTCGGTGAGTGCCCCATCGCACTTCGCCGCGGCAATCATCGCCCGGATCAGCCTCAGCCCGTGGTCGGTCGCGGCGGGTCCGTGCGGCATCAGCGTGCCGTCGTGCCCTTCTTTTGCTTCGGTAGCGACGATGTGCCCTGCACTCTCCCTGACCCGGCCGAGCAGTGCCTGGCTCGCTTGTGCGGTTTTGTCCATAGACGTCCTCCTTGGTTTGCCAGTGTGGTGCGCAGCGGCTTCGTGCACCAGGATGTAGATGGATGTAGATGAAAGCTGTGGGGAGTCTTTGCTGGTCTTGGAACGCTGTGGCTTGGTTTCGAGATGCGATCTCTCGTTTGTTTTTAGTGACAATAGCTGAAAATGGAGAGAACGCATGACCGCGAGACGTAGGTTCGTCACGGGTGCTTTGTGTGCCGCCTCGGTCGGGCCGGCCGCGGCCGAGCAACGGCTGGGGTTCTCTGATCGGCGAGGGATCGTGGCTGATTAGGAACGCGTGCTCCAAGAGCTGATGCGGGAAGTTGCCCAGTCAGCGGGTTTCGAGCTCCCAATCGAGATCAATTGGGAAAATGTCGTGGTGGGGCTGCTCATCGGATAAGGCGACCGGTTTTCGCACCCTGAATTTTTCACCGATTAACTATTCCTGGCCTCTCACTGAGGCCTTGACGATGATTGGCTGCAACCAGCTCGTCCGGCATGCGCTGCGGGGCAATCTGAAACGCCTCGTTCTCGGGTACAAGCCTTGGGAGGAGCATCCGCTGTTCGAGAACGGAGTGCTATCGTTGCGTTGGCGGGTTTAGGCGAACCCGGCTGATGTGTCGCACCGGACGCGGCAGGTTGTTGCGGTGTTGGAGAGGGGTTTTGAGGGCGGTTGCGCTTGCCCCGACAGGTGACGGGTTTTTTGCCCAAAGGGCAGCTTTGGCGGCCTGTCCGGTCGTAGCCTGTGGCGTGCGTGCACACCCGGCGTTGCTAGAGTCCAACATCACGCGGGAGTGGGAAGAAGCCCTTCGGCTGCGGCTTGCGGCCACATCGGCCATCGCGACACTGGCAGCGAGCCGAAACCCACCCGCACGCGCGACGAAGCAGAGCCCTGCCACCACCGGGCACCGGCTGCACGCTGTTCAAGCCGGCTTGTTCGCGCCAGTGCAGCCAGCGTAAGACATTTTCTTCACCTTTCGGCCCATTGGCTGTTTTACCGAGTTTGCCAACGCCGTCAAGGGCGTTGTTGCGAAGTCGTTCTCGCTCGGCTTGGGCGCGGTCGGTTTTGTTGCGCTGTTTTGCTCCCGCCTTCAGCCCGCGCCCAAGTTCGATGCAGATCACATCAGGCCGCCCGTCAGTGCGGAGCGGCGTGTTTCCGACTTTCTAGAGTTCACCCAAGGTGAGCACGACCGTCGGCTTGCGAATGCTGGCAAAGCGTGCGCGCATGCGCGCTCACACGGTCGGATCAGGATTTTTTTTGCAGTTCGCCCGGATTTGGGCCGGGCAGGAGGCGCGGTGGATTGAAGGACACCGGCCGAGCAGCATGTTCACGGTCGACGTTGTCCATGGAGGTCACGCCAGCTTCAAGGTGCGGCATGAGGCGTTCAATCGCCTTCAGGCTGTGTCGCGCCGTGCCTTCTGGGAGTGAGATGTTGGCAGGGCGCTTTGCTTGCTCGGGGCTCAAGCCGCAGTCTCGTTGCGCGCAATCGGCGAGTTTCTCGCGTTCCGACTAGATGCTTCGCCAATCGCGGCCCTCCAGAATGCTGCCGCCCCTTGCTCAACAGTATTCGATTGCACGCCATGCAGGGCCGATCTCAAGCCGGATAATGTCGCGCACGCTGGGCTCGAGACGATCCCGGGGAGCTCCGAGAGCGCCCCGCAACTCCGTTTCGGTGGCGTTGCCGCGCACGATTCCGTTGCTACCGCGTTCGTGCCCGAAACGATCTGAGGGAGCGAGCCCTGCTGTTCTGAGCACGCCCGCCCAGCTCGGATTGGCGACGCTCTCGAGGTAACTGAGCGCTTTGGCGGGTTCCGCTTGGTCAAGCCGCCTCTGGTTGTCGCCCTCAAGTCTGAGAGCGTTGATCGGTTGAGAGGTTGCGAACCTCTGCACGAGTCAATGTGCTTTCAGCGCGCGCAATTCGGCAGGCTCGAGATTGTCTTCCCCGAAGGAGCGGGCGCGGCAGGACGTTGGCCGCTGCGCGAGGGCGATGGTTCCAATTTGGGCTTTCAGGTTGGGCGTCAACAAGGATGGGTGATGGCGCGCCTGTTACGCCTACAGGACTAAGACCTCCTGCCGTACCATCTCGCGCGTTCGCCCCGCGGTGCAGAGGCGGGCTAAATCCCATGGCGGAAGGGCCGCACCCTTTGGTCTCAAGTAGCCGTCTCACTGGAGGAAGGCGGCGAGGAAGCGACCGGCGAGCTTGGCGTCCAGCGCTCGCGCTTTTTCTTGGGCTTCCCGCTCCTCGTCGGTTTCGGCCACATTTCGTCCAGGCGCGACCTTGCGGCTGCTGTGGAAACCGCGCCGTTTAAGCAGATGGAAGATTGCCCAGCCGGGTTCCTCGGCGAGGAGCGGGCTGGTGGTGCGCGCTGGGCCTCCCGCGGACGATCGGCCCCAACGACCCACGCCCCGTAGTGGGGTCCTTGGTTGCGGAGGAGATCGGTCCTGATCCGCTACAAGGCGCCGCCGCGCCGCCCCGCCATGGCACCGAGCCTAAGCCGGAGCGCTTGCAAGCGAATGAAGCCTTCGGCGTCCTTTTGGTCGTAGGCGCCGGCATCGTCTTCGAAGGTGACATACCGCGTGGCATAGAGGCTGTGCGGGCTTTCGCGCCCCGAAACGATCACGTTGCCCTTGTAGAGCTTGAGCCGCACGCGCCCCGTAACGTGCTCCTGGCTCGCATCGATTGCTGCTTGCAGCATGCGTCGTTCAGGCGCGAACCAGAACCCATAGTAGACGAGTTCAGCGTAGCGAGGCATCAGACTGTCTTTGAGGTGCGCGACTTCGCGATCCAGTGTGATGCTCTCTATCGCGCGGTGTGCCACATGCAAGATAGTGCCACCCGGCGTCTCGTAAACGCCGCGGCTCTTCATGCCGACGAAACGGTTCTCGACCAGATCGACTCGGCCGATGCCATTCTCCTTGCCGAGCGCATTCAGGCGCGTGAGCAAGGTGGCGGGAGAAAGACGTTCGCCGTTCAACGCCACCGCATCGCCGCGTTCGAAGTCGATTGCGATCTCGGTGACGCGATCGGGCGCGCTCATCGGCGAGACCGTGCGTTGATAGACGATCTCATCCGGCTCGATCGCCGGGTCTTCGAGAATTTTTCCCTCCGAGGAGGAATGCAGAAGATTCGCATCCACGCTGAACGGCGCTTCCCCCCGCTTGTCTTTGCTGATGGGAATTTGGTGCTTCTCGGCGAAGTCGAGCAAGGCCGTGCGCGAGGTAAGCTCCCATTCCCGCCAGGGGGCGATCACCGTCACGTCCGGCTTTAGCGCGTAGTAGGAGAGCTCGAAGCGGACCTGATCATTGCCCTTGCCCGTCGCCCCATGCGCCACCGCATCCGCACCGACCGCTTCGGCGATCTCGATCTGGCGCTTGGCAATCAGCGGCCGTGCGATCGAGGTGCCGAGGAGATAGACGCCCTCATAAAGAGCGTTGGCGCGAAACATCGGGAAGACGAAGTCACGCACGAACTCCTCGCGCAGGTCCTCGATGAAGATGTTCTCCTCCTTGATCCCGAGCAGCCGCGCCTTGTCGCGCGCGGGGCCGAGCTCCTCGCCCTGGCCCAGGTCAGCGGTGAAGGTCACCACCTCCGCCTGGTACGTCGTCTGCAGCCACTTCAGGATGACGGAGGTGTCGAGCCCGCCCGAATAGGCGAGGACGACTTTCTTCACCGATTTGCGCATGATTCGGAATGGAGTGTGCGTTGCGAGGACCAACGACCATGCCAGCGAGGAAAGCGTGGCACAAGGCCGGGGCGGTGTTTGGCCTGGTGGCGGCGTTCGGCGCCTGGAGTGGGCAGGCAGGCGGACAGCCATCGCCGATCGCCGACCCCGCCGGACCGCCGGGCCTTACGGCGGAGGCCCGCGCTCTGTGGGCCCGCTTCATCACCTTCAATGTGCATCGCGCCTTCGCGGTCGGGCCGGCCGGGGCCTTCGGCGCGGCCTGGAACCACCGCTCGCTCGACGAGGCGAAGGAGACGGCGCTGCGGAACTGCGCGCGTCGGGCGGGGGCGGAGTGCCGCTTGGTCGCGGTCGATCTCGCCATCGTCGACCCCGCCCGGCCGTGGACGCCGCCGACGGAGGCGCCGGGTTCCGTCAACATCGGCGGCACGGGCTGGGAGATCGTGCCGGACAAGCGATATCTCTGGCGAGGCCCGGCGCAGGCTCGCGGCGTGCTCGTGTTCGGCCACGGCCGCAGCGCGGATGCCGACCCGCGAGGCACCCAGCCGCAGACCTGGGTGCGCCGGTTCAATCTCGCCGGTTACGACGTGTTCCGCTTCGACCGCCACCCCAACAGCGACGAGACGGAGCGTGCGGCCGGTTGGTTGCGCGAGGGGCTCAGGCGTTTGCGGGCGCAGGGCTATCGCCACGTAGTTGTGGCCGGCCAGTCGCGCGGCGGCTGGAATGCGCTTCAGATGCTGGATCAACCTGGCCTCGTCGATGTCGCGATCGCGATCGCGCCGGCGGCGCACGGCCAGGGCGGTTCCACACACCTCCTGGCGCAGAACGATCAGCTCCGCACTATCGCGGCGCGGACGAATGCGCCCGCTGCACGCCTCGCCTTCGTCCAGTTCACAAACGATCCGTTCGTTCTCGACCCGGATGGGCGGGCCCGGATCGTGCGCGAACGCTTCGCACCCCGGCTTGGCGCGGTGCTGCTGATCGATCGGCCCGAGGGTTTGGTAGGACATGGTGCAGGGGAGGGGTGGCGTTTCGCCGACCGTTTCGGCGCCTGCCTGCTTGCCTTCGCCACTGAGCCTGTGCCGCCGGAGCGCTGCTGAAGCCATCAGCGCTCCGCTTCCGGGCCGTAGAGCTGGGGCAGAACGCGCGCCCACAGGGCATTCGGAATGGTTGCGATGAAGGCGCGATGGGCGGCGCGTTCCGCTTCGCTAGGCACGATCCGACGCGGGCTCCGCTGCTCGGTCGGTGCGGTGGGCATCGCGCGCAGCCGAAGCCGAGGTAGTGTGGCAAGGCCGAGCTCCGGCTGCCGTCCGCCGCGCAGCTGGAGATAGACCTCGGCCAGGAGCTGGCAGTCGAGCAGCGCGTTGTGTGTGGTGCGCATCGACGTATCGATACCGAAACGTCGACATAGGGCGTCGAGGCTGACGGGAAGCCCGGGAAAACGCTCGCGGGCGAGCGTCACGGTGTCGATCGCACGGGAGGCGGCGATCGGCGGCTGCTCGAGCCGAGCCAGCTCCGCGTTGAGGAAGGCGAGATCGAAGGGCGCGTTGTGCGCCACGATCGGGTCGTCGCCAAGAAAGTCCAGCAGCTCGTCGACGATCTCGGCGAAGGCGGGTTTGCCGATCAGGGCCGCGCGGGTGAAGCCATGGATCCGTTCCGCCTCGGGGTCAATGTCGCGACCCGGGTCGATCAGCCGATGCAGCACCCGCCCCGTTGGCACATGGTTGCGCAGTTCGAGGCAGCAGATCTCGAGGATGCGGTGCCCGCCCAGAGGGTCAAGCCCGGTTGTTTCCGTATCCAGCAGAACCTCGCGCCCGCTCATCAGCGCTTGCTCCTCTGCCGCCGCGCCGGGACCGCGCCGCTCGCCCGCAACTGCGCCACCAGTCGCCTGATTCGCGCCTGAGCAAAATGGCGCGAGAGTCCGGTGCGCAGCACCATGTCGGCACGCCGTTGTTTCGCCCTATCCGGCATCTGGCGCGCAAGGATGACGCGAAGCCGATCCTCCGTCATGCCACAACGCGCGAGTACCCGTGCCCTCTGCACCGACGGCGGGGCGGTGACGACGACGACGAAATCGACCCTGGCGTCGGCGCCGGTTTCGAACAACAGAGGAATGTCGAGCACGCAGAGGGGGCGGCCCGCGCGGCGGCAGCGGGCGAGAAACCGCGCCTCCTCACGCCGCAGCAAGGGGTGGACCGCCGCCTCAAGCCGATCCAGGAGAGACGAGTCGGCCAGAGCGCGCGCGCGCAGCACCTCGCGCGACACCGCGCCGCCCACTACCGCCTCTGGCACCAAGCGGGCAACGGCCGCCACGCCTGCCCCGCCTTTCGCGTAGAGGCGATGCACCGCGGCATCTGCGTCGTGCACCGGTATGCGCAGGCGACGGAATACCTTGGCTGCCGTCGACTTGCCCATCCCAATTCCGCCCGTGAGCCCGATGACGATCACGCGCCCTCGTCCATCTCGGGGATGTCGGCGGAGACAAAGGCTTCGAGTTCGCCATCGACGACGGGGTCGATGCCGAACCAGGCGGCGAAGCCTGGCCTGGCCTGGTGCAGCAGCATGCCAAGCCCGCCCACCGTGCGCAGGCCGCGCCCTTCCGCTGCCCGCAAAAGACCAGTTCGGCGCGGCACGTAGACGATGTCGGCGACGATCGCCCTCTCGGGCAGCCGCTCGAGTGGCAGCGGTGGAGACGGCCTACCCATCATGCCCAAGGCGGTGGCGTTGATCAGCAGATCGGCAGCGGGAAAGAGAGCGCCCGCCGCGTCGCAGGCATGCGCCGTGATCGTGCCGCCGAGCGCCTTGGCCAGCGCCTCGGCCCGCTCGGGCGTTCGGTTGACGAGGGCAACCTGCGCGCCCTCGTCGAGCAGCGCAGCGGCGATCGCGCGCGCCGCCCCCCCTGCGCCAAGCAACACCGCCGTGCGGCCGACGAAGGTGAAGTCGGGCAGCGCAGCACGGAGCGACTCGAGGAAGCCCCAGCCATCGGTGTTGTCGCCGATGATCGCGCCGTCGGCGTCGAAGATGAGCGTGTTGACCGCACCAGCGCGCTCAGCGCGGCGGCTGACCCGGTCACAGACTGCGAAAGCGGCTTCCTTGTGCGGAATGGTGACATTCCCACCGCGGAAGCCAAGATCGCGCAGCGCGCGTACCGCGTCGGCGAACCGGTCTGGGCGGACGGGCAGCGGAAGATAGGCGCCGTCGATGCCATGCCGTTCTAGCCAGAAGCCGTGCAGGCGCGGGCTGCGCGAATGCGCCACCGGCCAGCCGAGCACACCAGCGAGCTTTGCCGACCCCGAGAGGATCATCCCCCGTGTTTACGCGAGGTGCCATGGCCAGGCGAGGGGATAACGGGGATAAGTTCTACGGCATGCCGCCGGCGGCCCCCCCAGCCGCCCTAGGATGACGGCTTCGTCCGTCCCGGGAGGCTGGCCGAGGTGTTCGGCGGGATCAGACGAGCAGTCCCTGCAGCGGGGGCACTGTGGGGCAGCAGACAGACCCTGCTATGGGCCCGCTGCGCGGCCAGAGGAGAAGGTGAAGTCCGGTGCGCGCGATCGCGCCGACGGAAAGCGTTCGCGGTTCTGCCTCGGAGCGTCAGCTCGCTCCAACGAGGGCCCGGCTGCGCAGGCGCAAGCTTTCGAGCAGCCGCAGCACGTCAGCGGAGGCCGCCTCCACCCGAGCGATCTCAGCCAACGCTTCATCGGTACGACCCTCGGCGAACAACCGTGCCGCTGCCTTGCCGCACTCGTGCACCTTTCGGTGCGGCTCCTCCAGTTCGATAAACGCCGGTTCGCAGCGAAACGGCTTGGACCCCTCGCCATAATACCATTTGCCCAGTCGACAGGAGCGGTGGTCGGAAAGCTCGTCTGCCCGCAGTTTCATCCGCCCCGTCGCCATGGCGATCAGACGCCGCTTCCACATCACGTGGTCGGCCTTGGCGAGGATGATCACCTTCTCTGGGAAGTCGGCCGAGGCGGCACGCTTCAGCTGACGGCCGATCGCGGCGTCGAGCCGATCGAAGGAGTTCGCCATGTCCTCGACCGAGGCTGCGGTTTCGCGCGCCATCGCTGCCACCTTGCCAATGCTTTGCGCGATCTCGTTCGTCGCCTGCGACTGCTGCGAGACGGCAACCGCAATCTCGCGAATGCTGCGCGTGGCGGCGACGATCCGCTCGCTGCCAGCCAAAACCTCGTCTCCAAGCCGTTCCATCCGCGCTCGCCCATCGCGTGCGTGTTCATCGCAGCGGCTCATGCTCTCGACCACCGCAACCACGCGGGACAGGAGGCCATCAATGCGGCGACGGATGTCCTCGGTCGCCTGCGCGACCTGTTGCGCCAGCGTCTTCACCTCCTTTGCCACCACGGCGAAACCGCGCCCTGCCTCCCCGGCCCGCGCCGCTTCGATGGTCGCGTTCAACGCCAGAAGCCGCGTCTGCGCTGCAATGCGCTCGATCGCGCCAACGATGCCGCCGATCTCTTCCGATGCCTTGCCAAGCTCGCGCACCTCGGCGGCGTTCGTCTGCACCAAGCGGGCGAGCTGGTCGATCGCTTCGATGGTCGCACGAGTCTGATCCACGCTCGCGCGCATGGAGGCCTCTGCCTCCGCGGCGGACTGTGCTGCCGAACGGGCCGACTGATCGATGCTGCCGACGGTTGCCACCATCTCCTGGGTGGCGGCGGCCATCGCAGCGGCACTCTCGCTGACGCCCTTCGCCGGAGCGACCAGGCGGGCGGCGACGATGCCGATCTCGTTGGCGGAGATGGCGGTTTCCACGATTTCCGCTGCATTCTCCGCCGCCTCCCGAGCCAGTGCGGAGGCGAGGCGAGCGCAGGCTTCCCCCCACGGCCCGGCCGGCGCCGCGGCGCTGTACGAGCCCTGCGCCAGAGCATCAAGAAATACTCCAAGGCCGCCGTCAGTTTCGCCCCCGCGCTCGGTGAGCGCGGCCATGGGAACCGTGCCGGCCTGGCCGGAGGCGATGGCGTTGCGGAGGCGTTCGAGTGCGGTCATGGGCAGGTGGTGTCCCCTTCTGGCTGATCAGCGCGAGTTTCGCACCCGCCCTTCAACCAAAGGTAAATGGCGCCTCCGTCGGAAGCCGCCCCGCGCCCGCTGCGCTTCGGGTCCACCCTGCCGTCATTTGACTTCGCTCCCCTGGCGACCCAAAGTCACAGTTTCCCCGCAGCTTCACGGGGCAAACCAAGAGGAGGATGGTGGACGGCCCGTGATTCCGCCCCTAATGCCCACCTACGCCCGCGCCGACCTCGCCTTCGAGCGGGGCGAGGGCGCGCGCCTGTGGGCGACGGACGGGCGACGCTTCCTCGACTTCGGCTCCGGCATCGCGACCAGCGCTCTTGGCCACGCCCACCCGCACCTCGTGCAGGCGATCTGCGAACAAGCCTGGAGGGTGATGCACGTCTCCAACCTCTACCGCATCCCCGAGGCGGAACGGCTTGCCGCCCGGCACGTCGAGGCCTCCTTCGCCGACAGCGTGTTCTTCTGCAACTCGGGGGCGGAGGCAAACGAGGGCATGGTCAAGGCGATGCGCAAGACCATGGCCGAAACCGGCCGGCCGGAACGCTGGCGGATCATCACCTTCGAAGGCGCGTTCCACGGCCGCACGCTTGCCATGCTGGCTGCAACCGGCAACCCGAAATACCTGGAAGGCTTTGGGCCGAAGGTGGATGGGTTCGACCAGGTGCCGTTCGGCGACTTGAACGCGGTGCGCGATGCGATCACGCCCGCCACCGCCGGCATCATCGTCGAACCCGTCCAAGGCGAGGGTGGCGTGCGGCCGGCTACGCTCCAGTTCCTGCGCGATCTTCGCGCGACCTGCGATGAGTTCGGCCTGCTGCTCGGACTTGATGAGGTGCAGATCGGCATGGGGCGTTCGGGCAGGCTGTGGGCGCATGAATGGGCGGGCATCGAGCCCGATGTGCTGTCCTCCGCCAAAGGCATCGGCGGCGGCTTTCCCCTCGGCGCCATCTTGGCCAAGGAGCATGTGGCGAAGCACCTCAAGCCGGGCAGCCACGGCACAACCTTCGGCGGCAACCCGCTCGCCTGCGCGGCGGGAAACGCGGTGCTCGACATCATTCTCGCCCCCGGGTTCCTCGCCCGCGTCGATCGCGTCGCGCGCCACCTCTGGCGCGCCTTGCTCGCGCTTAAGGACCGCCACGCCGACCTGATCGAGGAGGTTCGCGGCGCGGGGCTCCTGCTCGGCCTAAAGCTACGCGGGCCTGCCACCAACACCGACCTGCAAGCGCGTGCCCTCGCCGAGGGCCTGCTGACCGTCGCCGCCGGGCAGAACGTGCTGAGGCTCGCTCCGCCTCTGATCATCACTGAGGCGGAGGCCGACGAGGCGGTCGATCTTTTGGATCGCGCGCTCACCCGGCTGCGCGCTTCGCTACCCGAGGCGGTGGCCGCCGCATGAGGGCGATGACTCCGAAGCCCGCCCTCCGTTCCTCCACGCTGGCCACGACGGCGACCCCGCCGCGTCACTTCCTCGACGTCTCCGCGCTCGACCGCGTGACTTTGCGTCGCATCCTCGAGCTCGGTGCGGCGTTCAAACGCGGCGAGGGGCCGGCCGCCAGCCGCCCACTTACCGGCCGTACCCTCGCCTTGATCTTCGAGAAGCCCTCCACGCGCACACGCGTCAGTTTCGAGGTCGCCATGCGCCGCCTCGGCGGCGACGTGGTGGTGCTGAGCGCGAAGGAGATGCAGCTCGGTCGCGGCGAGACGGTGGCCGATACCGCCCGTGTTCTTTCCCGCTATGTGGACGCCATCATGCTGCGCACGGACAGTGCGGCGAAGCTTGCCGAACTCGCCGCCGCCGCCACCGTGCCAGTGATCAACGGTCTGACCGACCAGTCCCACCCGTGCCAAATCATGGCCGACGTGATGACGTTCGAGGAGCACAAGGGCCCGATCTCCGGCCGGGTGGTCGCCTGGTGCGGAGACGGCAACAATGTTGCGCGCAGTTGGATCCATGCCGCCGCCCGCTTCGGCTTCACGCTGCGTCTGGCAACGCCTGCGAGTTTGCGCCCGCCGGCCGAACTCATCGCCTGGGCGCGCAACGAGGGGGCAACGATCGAACTGACCGAGGACCCGGTCGCTGCGGTGCGCGGAGCGGATGCAGTGGTGACCGATGCCTGGGTCAGCATGAGTGACGCGCCCGGGACGAACCGGCACGAGCTACTTCGTCCCTTCCAGGTGAACGAGGCACTGATGAGCCACGCGCCAGGCGCCATCTTCCTCCATTGCCTGCCGGCGCATCGCGGCGAGGAGGTGACCGACGGCGTGCTCGACGGGGCGCAGTCGGTCGTGCTGGATGAGGCGGAGAACCGTCTGCACGCCCAGGCCGGCGTATTGGCGTGGTGTCTTGAACCTTGCTCGGCACGACGGTGAGCAGGATCGCCTCCTCCCCCCGCGCCCGCACGCCGCCGCCGATCTTGACCGTTCCGTCTGCGGTTCGTCCCTTCTACCTTGAAGGTGCTCCGGTGCGCGGGCAGCTCGTTCGTCTCGGCCCCCTCGCGGACGCTCTGCTCACGCGCCATGACCTCAGCGAGCCGGTGGCGCGGCTGCTCGGTGAGGCGTTGGCGCTGACCGCAGGGCTCGCTGCGGCGCTGAAGTTCGAGGGCTCGTTTTCGCTGCAGGCGCGCGGGTCAGGCCCCGTCGACATGCTGCTCGCCGACTGCACCGGCCAGGGCGCCTTGCGGGGTTACGCGCGCGCCGCCCACGCCGCTGTCGAGGCGCTCGGCCCCCTGCCGACGGCGGCCGCACTGCTTGGTCGCGGACATCTTGCCATCACCCTCGACCAGGGGCCGGGGATGGATCGGTACCAGGGCATCGTGCCGCTCGAGGGCGAAACGCTGGCGGACCTGGCGCTCACCTGGTTCTCGGTCAGCCAGCAGCTGGAGGCGGCGGTGGTGCTGGCCGCAGCACCCACCGCAGCGGGCTGGCGCGCTGCGGCGCTGCTGTGCGAACGGATTGCCTTCGCTGGCGGCGAGGGGCGTCGCCGCACGCCCGAGGAGGACGACGAGGCCTGGCGTCTGGCGGCGATGTTGGCCGCTTCGGTCACGCTGGAGGAGCTCCTTGATGAAAGCCTACCGGCCGAACACCTGCTGTGGCGCCTGTTCCACGAGCTCGCCCCGCGCGCCCAGGCACCGAAGCCGCTCTCCTTCGGCTGCCGCTGTTCGCGCGAGCGCATTGGTCGGGTCCTTGCGGGGTTTAACGCGGCCGAGCTCGACGACATGGCCGAGGACGGCACCATCACCGTCACCTGCGAGTTCTGCAACGTTGACTACCGCTTCGCCCGCGACGATGTGGCAGCGGTGAGCGGCTCGGCCTGAGCTGGAACGAGCGAACCGTCGCTGATGCCGTCCCCCCGTCGCACTGTCTTTGCTGCCCTCTGCGCCGTCTTGGCGGGGTGCGCCGCTCCGGTCGACCCGCCGAGGCCCGTGCTGCGCCCCTTCGACTATTCGCACCTCCTTCCCATCCGGCTTGATGTCGCCGAGGTCGAGATCGTCGAGGCATGGGTTCCGCCTCGCGCACCCCCGCACGTCGACCACCGTGCGCCGATCGAGCCCCGCGTCGCGGTGCGTCGGATGCTCGAAGACCGCGTGCAGGCCTGGGGCCGGCAGGGCAGGGCGCGCGCCGTCATCCTCGACGCCTCGCTGATCGAACAGCGCCTGCCACGCGAGGGCGGGCTGGGCGCCCTGTTCACCACGCAGCACAGCGAGCGCTATACGCTCACCCTGTCCGTCAGGCTCGAGGTCGAGGGCGCGCCGGGCGGATCAGGTTCGGCGCAAGCGATGGTGATGCGCACGCGCACCGTGGCGGAAGGCACCTCGCTCGCGGCGCGGGAAGCCGTCTGGCACGAGATGCTGGTCAGTGCCATGGACGACCCCCAGGGTCTGAACGTTGAGTTCGAGTTCCAGGTTCGGCGGGCCCTGCGCGCCATGCTCGCCCCCGAAGACGCGGTCCGGGCGCCGCCTGGAGGCGGTATTGAGCAGCAGCCCCTGCCATCGCCTTCGGCAACGCAGCCTGCCTCGCAGCTCGCACCGAGCGGGCTCGCTCCGGCCTCTGGCACGCTCGGCACCCTGCCGGTGCGCTGACCACCGGCTGGGTTGATGTTGAGATGGCTCGTTGGGGCATGGGGGCGGAACTCGAGCGCCTGATCGCCGCTCTGGCCCGGCTGCCCGGCTTGGGGCCCCGCAGCGCGCGGCGTGCGGCGCTGGCTCTGATCGAGAAGCGCGAAACCCTGCTCAGGCCGCTGGTGTTGGCCTTGGAGGCGGCGGCGGCCACGATTCGGCCCTGTTCCCTCTGCGGCAATCTCGATAGCATCGACCCTTGCTCGATTTGCAGCGATCCGTCGCGTGATGAGCGAGTGATCTGCGTCGTCGAGACGGTGGGCGATCTGTGGGCGGTCGAGCGAGCGCGAGCGCATCGCGGGCTCTATCACGTGCTTGGTGGCACGCTTTCCGCGCTGGCCGGCCGTGGTCCGGACGATCTGCGCATCGATCCGCTTCTGAAACGCGTAGCCTCCGGCAACGTAACCGAGGTCATCCTCGCCACTTCAGCGACGGTGGACGGGCAGGCGACAGCACACTGGGTGGCAGACCGTCTCGCCGCCTTTCCCGTCACGATCACACGCCTCGCGCATGGTGTGCCCATCGGCGGCGAATTGGGCGCGCTCGACGATGGCACGCTCGCCGCGGCTTTGCGCGCGCGCCGTCCACTTTGATCCCTCAGCCCTGCGTCAGCACACCGACGGCGGCCCTCGTCAGCAGGCAGGCCATCCTTCCCGCTACCACGGCCGGCACGCAGAGACGCGCGATGTCCTCGCGAAGGTCGGGCACGAGCGCGATCAGCCCACCCAGCATAATGCCGAGGCTGCCCGGATTGGTGAGGCCACAGAGCGCGTAAGCGAGGATGATCGAGCTTCGTTCCGACATCGCTTCGCTGATACGCGCGAAGTCGAGATAAGCGATGAACTTGTTGACGATCGTTTTGATCGCGAAAATTCGGCCGACCTCCGCGCACTCCGCGCACGGGATGCCGAGGGAGAAGGGCATAGGGCGCATGGCAAGCCCCGCCCACTGCAGCAGGCCGTTCCCCGTCAGCGGCACGATCGCCTCCTTCGCGAGCGCGACCAGGGCGACGAAGACGATCAGCGAGGCGATCATACAAAGCATGATGGCGAGCCCCTCCGCCGTGCCGCACGCAACCGCCTCCATTGAGCTCGCATAAGGCTGCGGTGGGGCAGCCTCCGGCCGGCGATCGACCGCGGTCTCGACTGGCAGCATCAGTCGCGTCACCAGCATCGCGGCGGGCGCGCTGATCACGCTCGTGACCAGGATCAGCGTCAGGGTCGGGAAGACGAGAAGGAAGACAGCACCCGGCGCGGTTTCTGCGAAGGGGAGGGGGCCTGCGCTGAGCTAGCCGAAGACGAAGGAGGTGCCGGCTTCGGTGGCGCGCTGTAGGGAGTCGATGGCGCTCCCGATCGCGCCGAGCGGGAAGCGCACAGGCGGCACGGAGAGAACGAGCGCGGCAAGCCGGATCTGCAGCGCAAGTCCGAAGCCAAGACTTGCCCCAAGGCAGCGCGGCCCAGCGCGGCGTGGAGACCGGCCTCGAGCCCACAGGCGACGGCGACAAGGAGGACCCAGCCGCCGATGCGAGTCGCGCCGTGACCTCGCCGCCAGCTGCCACACCGATCAGTGGCGGAAGTGCCGAGTCCCGGTGAACACCATCGCCAAGCCCCGTTCGTCGGCGGCGGCAATCACCTCGGCGTCGCGCACGCTGCCGCCGGGCTGGATGACGGCAGTGGCCCCCGCCTCGGCCGCCGCGATCAGCCCGTCGGCGAAGGGGAAGAACGCATCCGAGGCGACGACGGACCCGTGCGCCAAGCTTTCGCCACGGCCCGCCGACTTCGCAACCTCGGCTGCCTTCCAGGCCGCGATACGGGCTGCGTCGACACGGCTCATCTGCCCCGCCCCGATGCCGACGGTGGCTCCGTCCTTCGCGTAGACGATGGCATTCGACTTGACGTGCTTGGCGACGCGGAAGGCGAAGATGAGATCGACCAGTTCTCGTTCCGTCGGTGCACGCTTGGTCACAACGCGCAGGCTGGCGCGATCGATGCGGGCGGCATCGCGCGTTTGGGCGAGGAAGCCGCCCCGAACTGTGCGCACGACGAGACCCTGGGCAGCGGGATCGGGCACACCTCCTGCGAGCAACAGACGCAGGTTTTTTTTCGCGGCAAACACCGCCTTGGCGTCCTCGGTTGCATCTGGCGCGATCACCACCTCGGTGAAAATGGACGCGATCCTCTCGGCCACGGCGCGATCGAGCGTGCGGTTGGCGGCGACGATGCCGCCGAAGGCCGAGACGGGATCGCAACGCAGTGCCTTGTCCCATGCCTCTGCCAGGGTGGGCGCGACGGCCACCCCGCACGGGTTGGCATGCTTGACGATGACGATCGCGGGGTCGTCGAACTCGGCCACGCATTCATAGGCGGCATCGGTGTCGGCAATGTTGTTGTAGGAGAGCTCCTTGCCCTGCACCTGCTCTGCGGTGGCGGCTCCCGGGCAGGCATCGGTGACGTAGAACGCGGCCTGCTGGTGCGGGTTTTCACCGTAACGGAGCCTCTGCGCGCGGACGCCGGCGAGCACCAGCCGAGGCGGAAAGGGATCGCCCTCCTCGCCGGCGAACCAGGAGGCGATGGCTGCGTCGTAGGATGCCGTCCGGGCGAAGGCCTCCGCAGCGAGCTGCCGTCGCGTGGCGAGGGTGATGCCGCCGTGCTGCACGAGCTCCTCCTCGATCAGTGCGTACTGCGACGGGTCGGTGGCGATCGCGACCGAGTCGTGATTCTTCGCCGCAGCGCGGATCATCGCCGGGCCGCCGATGTCGATCTGCTCGATGCAGTCGGCGTATGGCGCGCGGGCGCGCACAGTCTCCTCGAACGGATAGAGGGTGACGGCGACGAGGTCGATCGGTGCGATGCCGTGGCGAGCGAGGTCGGCCAGATGGTCGGCCCTGTCGCGGCGCGCAAGGATGCCGCCATGGATCTGCGGCGCGAGGGTTTTCACTCGCCCGTCCAGGATTTCGGCAAATCCGGTGACGGCGGAGACGTCGGTGACGGTGAGCCCCGCCTCGCGCAAGGCGCGCGCCGTACCGCCGGTGGAGATCAGTTCGGCGCCGTGCTCAGCGAGCGCGCGGGCGAAATCGACGAGCCCGGACTTGTCGGAGACGGAGAGGAGGGCACGGCGAATGGGAATGACGGATGAGGGCATGGCGCGGACCATAGCGGAACCGCGCCGCGGCTGAAGGGGCTCCTCTGCAGTGCGCCGTTGCGCCGATCGGTCTACTTCTCGACGAACGCCTTCTCGATGACGTAGGTGCCGGGCCGGCCGGACGAGCCTTCGTCGAAGCCCTCGCGTTCGGCAATGGCGCGGAGTTCGGCGAGCATGTCGGGCCCGCCGCAGATCATAATGCGATCCTGGGCTGGGTCGAAGCCGCCCCTGTCCAGGTCGCGGAACAGCGTGCCATCCTCGATCAAGGTGGTGATGCGGCCCTGGCGGTGGAACGGCTCGCGCGTGACAGTCGGGTAGTAGACGAGTTTTGCCCTCACCTCCTCGCCGAGGAAATCGTGGTTCGGCAGTTCGTTGGTGATCCAGTCGCGGTAGGCAAGCTCGCGCTCGAAACGGCAGGTGTGGGTGAGCACCACGCGGTCGAAGCGGGCGTAGGTTTCGGGATCCTTGATGATGGACATAAAGGGGGCGAGACCCGTTCCGGTGGCGAACAGGAACAGGGTGCGCCCTGGCAGTAGGTAGGAGATGACGAGCGTGCCCGTCGGCTTGCGTCCGATGTAGACTTGGTCACCGGGCCGGATGTGCTGCAGCCGGGAGGTGAGCGGCCCATTCGGCACCTTAATGGAGAGGAACTCGAGCTGATCCTCCCAGTTCGCGGAGACCATGGAGTAGGCGCGCAGCAGAGGCTTGCCCTCGACCTGGATGCCGATCATGGTGAACTCGCCGTTCTCGAAGCGGAACGCGCTGTTGCGCGTGGTGGTGAAGGAAAACAGGCTCTCGGTCCAGTGGTGGACGGAGGTGACCGTCTCGACAAAGAGCGTGCCGGTGGGTTGCAGGCGGGTCTGCAAAGTGTCCGTGGTCATGCGAAGGCCATCCGGGAGAGGAGTTTGAGGAAGATCGCGCGTTCCGCTTCATCGAGCGGGGCCAGGGTGGCGTCGCTGATGGCGCGCGCGATCGGCAGCGTTGCCGCCACGAGCGCGCGCCCGCCCTCGGTGGCAGACAGCAAACGGGTTCGCCGGTCGGTCGGGTCGGCGGAGCGGGCGACCAGGCCGCGGGCGACGAGGCGGCGCACCACGCCCTGGGTGGTTGCCGGGTCCATCGCGGTCAGGCGCCCCAACTTGTTTTGCGTGGTCGGTCCGTGCCTGACGAGAGAGAACAGCGCTGCCCACTGCATTGGCGTAAGGGCAGCCGACCCGATCCGTTCCTGAAATAGGGCGGCGTGCCGCTGATGGGCGCGACGCAGCAGGTGCCCGACCTGTCGTTCCAGCGTGTAGTCTTCGTCTTGCGGCGACCGCTCCTGACCGATGTCCTCTCTCTTGGTGGCGAAGCTGCTCACGACGGGGACGAGCCTGGCGTTCATTCGTATACAAACGATCGCGCAAACACCCGGAGTTGTCAAAGGCTATTTCGGCGTGCATCGGATGGGTGAGGGCTGGTTTTCCGAACTGTTCGGACACAACGAGAGTCTTGCAGGCGACGGGGCGCTGTGGTTTGACCCAGGTCATCCGGCTCGTCGGAAGGTGCGCACCAAGGCGACATTCCGGACAGACCCAGGGAGGGAGACGAGATGACCGAAACCACATTGCCCCGTGCGAAGCGACGCGGGTTCCTCAAGAGCGCAGCACTTGGTGGTGCGGTGGTGGCGGCTGGCAGTTTGGCTGCACCACAAGTCAGCCGCGCCCAGACGGTGACGTGGCGATTCCAGTCCACCTGGCCCTCGCGTGACATCTTCCACGAATTCGCCGCCGACTTCGTCAAGCGCGTCAACGACATGGCTGGAGGTCGGCTGCGGCTCGAGCTGCTTCCGGCCGGCGCCGTGGTGCCCGCCTTCCAGCTGATCGACGCGGTGCATGCCGGGACGCTCGACGGCGGCCACGGCGTCTCCGCCTATTGGTTCGGGCGTAACAAGGCGTTCAGTCTGTTTGGCACGGCCCCCCCGTGGTTCCGCGATGCCAACAACTTCCTCGGCTGGTTCTACTACGGCGGCGGGCGCGAGCTGTATGACGAGCTGATTCAGGATATCCTCAAGCTCAACGTGATCGGCTTCCAATCGGGGCCGATGCCATGTCAACCGCTCGGCTGGTTTAAGAACCCGGTCGAGCGCGTCGAGCAGCTGCGCGGGCTGAAGTACCGCACCGTCGGGCTTGCCACCGACCTGTTCAACGAACTCGGCGCTGCCGTCGTTGCCCTGCCCGGAGGCGAGATCGTGCCCGCTCTCGAGCGCGGCGTGATCGATGGGGCGGAGTTCAACAACCCCTCGTCCGATCGGGCGCTCGGCTTCCCTGACGTGTCGAAGGTCTACATGCTGCAGTCGTTCCACCAGCACACCGAGACCTTCGAGATTCTCTTCAACAAGTCGAAGTTCGACGCCCTTGCAGACGAGCTGAAAGCGATCATCCGTCATGCGGCGGAGGCGGCGTCGGCCGACATGTCGTGGAAGCTGCAGGATCGCTACCCCAAGGACCTGATCGCGATGACGCAGCAGCAGGGCGTGCGCGCGATCACCACACCGCGTCCGATCCTCGAAGCCCAGCTGCAGGCCTGGGACCGCGTGGTCGCGCGCCTCGAGGGCGATCAGTCCTCGCCGGCGGCGGGTCCTTTCTTCAAGAAGGTCTGCGACAGCCAGCGCGCCTGGTGCCGCACAACAGGCACCTATTTCCTGCGCAACGAGGCGCCTTCGGTGCTCGCCTTCAACCATTTCTTCGCTCGCGGCTAAACGCTGCGAGCCGAAAGCGCCCGCTCTGGGAACGCCAGGGCGGGCGTTTTCTGTAAAGAGGGGGCTTGCGCCGACAATGCAGCGCGTCCTGCTCGCCATCGATCGCCTCAGCGCGTTCGCCGGTAAGGCCGGCGGCTGGGCGATCGTCGCGCTCACCTTCGCCATCTGCTACGAGGTGTTCGCGCGCTACCTATTCCGCGCGCCGACGACCTGGGCCTACGACATCTCCTACATGCTGTACGGCACGCTGTTCATGCTCGCCGGCGCGTATACGCTCAGCCGCAACGGCCATGTGCGAGCCGACTTCCTCTACCGCAGCCTGAGCCCTCGCCGGCAGGCGATGCTGGACCTGCCGCTCTACCTCCTGTTCTTTGTGCCGGGGATGCTCGCGCTGATTTGGTTCGGCTGGAGGTTCTTTGAGCTTTCCTTCGTGCAGAACGAGCGCTCCTCGGTTAGTCCCACCGGACCGCTGATCTGGCCCTACAAGTTCCTGATTCCGTTCTGCGGCGTTCTGATGCTTATTCAAGGCATTGCCGAAATGATCCGCTGCGTGATCGCGATCCGCACTGGTGCGTGGCCGGAAAAGCTTGCGGACGCGGAAGAGACCGAAACCAAGGCCCTTGCTTTGGCAGAGGCCCAGCGTGCGGCAGCTGCGGCTCAGGCTAAGGGCCTCGGTGAGGCAGGGCGATGAGCGATCCTGTCCTCGGCATGGTCATGCTGGGCAGCTTCATCCTGGTGGTGCTGTTCGGCTTTCCCGTCGCCTTCACACTGATGGCGATGGGTATCGGCTTCGGCTACATCAGCCTTGGCGATCGCGTGTTCGACCTGCTGGTGCAGCGCACCTATTCGTTGATGGCGAACGACGTCCTGATCAGCGTGCCGCTCTTCATCTTCATGGGCTACATCATTGAGCGGGCCAACATTCTCGATCGTCTATTCCACGCGCTGCAGCTCGCCTCGCGGGCTCTGCCCGGCGCTCTTGCCGTCGCCACGCTCGTCACCTGTGCGATGTTCGCCACCGCCACCGGCATTGTCGGTGCCGTGGTGACGCTGATGGGGCTTCTTGCCTATCCAGCGATGCTTAGGGCCGGTTACGACACGCGGCTTGCGTCGGGAATTACCTGCGCCGGTGGCTGCCTCGGCATCCTCATTCCGCCCTCGATCATGTTCATCCTCTACGGGGCGACTGCAGGCGTGTCGGTCGCGCGCCTCTATGCGGCGGCCTTCCTACCTGGGCTTCTCCTCGCAGGCCTCTATGCCGTCTACGTCATCATCCTCGCCGTCCTTCGCCCGTCACTCGCGCCCCGGCTGCCGGCGCACATGGCCGCTGGATCGGTGCAGGAGGTGATCGTCGCGCTGCTGACCTCGTTCGTTCCGCTTGCGGTCCTCATCGCCTCCGTGCTCGGTGCGATCCTGTTCGGTCTCGCAACACCCTCGGAGGCAGCCGCCATGGGCAGTCTCGGCTCCCTCCTGCTCGCCGCGGCATACCGGGGCTTGTCTTGGGAGAGGCTGAAGGAGAGCGTGTTCCTTACCGCCCGCACCTCCGCCATGGTGTGTTGGCTGTTTGTCGGCGCTTACATTTTCACCAGCGTCTTCGGCTGGCTTGGCGGCCACCACGTGGTCGAAACCTTCATCGTCGACTATCTCGACCTCTCGGCCGTGGGATTCCTGGTTCTCACCCAAGTCATCATCTTCCTGCTGGGCTGGCCGCTCGAGTGGTCAGAGATCGTACTGATCTTCGTGCCGATCTTCCTTCCGATCCTAGACAATTTCGGCATCGATCCGATCTTCTTCGGCGTCCTGGTTGGGCTCAACCTGCAGACCTCGTTCATGACGCCTCCCGTCGCGATGGCGGCCTACTACCTGAAGGGCGTGGCCCCACCTGCGGTGCGGATCCAGGAGATCTTCGCCGGCTGCCTGCCATTCGTCGCCCTCGTCATCGTCTGCATGGTGTTGATCTACGTATTCCCCGAGGTCGTGCTCTGGCTGCCTGAAACGCTTTACGCCACGCCGCCTCTACCAGCAGGCGAAGACCCGATGGCTATACCCGAGGGCGGGTTCCGTGCGCTCGACGACCTCGTGCCACAACTGCCTCCGCTCGACTGATGGGTTGCCGTGCCGAGACTTTCCGCCGCAGAGGTTCGTGCAGCAGCAGAGCTTGTGCTGGAAGCGGTGCAGGACGGTGGCACCCTACCACCGTTTCCCGCTGCGTGCGCGCCGAAGACAGTCGCGCAGGGACGACGGATTGCCGCCGTCGTGATCGCGGAGCTCGGCGTTCCGATCGTCGGTGTGCGTCTCGCGCCGGTTCCGCAGCTGGGGGGACAGGCCATCGGGCCGGTGCTGGCACCGCGGCTGCTGCCGAGCCCCGTCGGCGTGCCGCGCGCCGGCCGCCGCACCATCACCCTCGCTCTCGCCGCCCAGCTCGATCGAGAGTTGCCAGCTCGCGACAGGCCCTACACCCGCCGTTTCGTTCTCGGGCGCCTCGCATCCCTGCACGTGGGGCTCGATCTCGGCGATACGCGGTTCACGCAAGGGCCACCGGACCTTCCGTCGCATCTCGCAGATCTTGCTGGGCTTGGCTTCGTTGTGTTTGGTAGACCGGCCCGGGCGGGGTGGGGTGACGTGATATCAGCGCCGCTTGCCGCCGCCATCCGGACGGAGGAGAGGGAGCTTTGGCGGGGCCAGATCGAGGCCGGGCGGGCGCTACTCGCGGTTGCCGATGAGGCACGGCGGGCGGGCGGGCTGCCCGCAGGCGCGGTCATGATCGTCGCCGGCCTCTCACCCCCGCTGCCCGATGTGGCGATCAAGGCTCGGATCAGACGCTTGGGGGGGGTGCAGCGCGACCTTGCGTGAGGCCTCAGGCCGGAGCGAGGGCGCCGCGCAGCATCCTGGAAAGCCAGAGCAGGAAAGCAACGCTCCAGAACAGCAGCGCGAAGCCGGCTGCGCGATCGGCGTGCCACAGGTAGCGCTCGCGCAGCACGCCACTCAAGAGCGCCTGGGTGCGCTCGCGCGAGAAGGGCATGGACCGCCCGACCACCGACCAGAGTTCCGTCCGCCGCACATCGTAGCGGGGCGCGCGATACCCGAGATAAAGCAGCCCCACGAGCACGAACGTGGTCAGCACCGCGCCGACACGGAAGGCAAGCACCATATCGAACGAAAGGGCAAGCATGGTCGTACCGATGCCAAGGCTCGCGAAGCCGCACGCGCGCCGGATCGTCTGGTCAGCAACCTCTCGGATGCGCTCCATGCTCACCCCCACCCGAGAACGAGCTCAAGTGTACGCTCACGCGAAGCCGATCGCCAATCCCGCGACCGTGAGGAGGACAGCGGAGACGAGCCAAATCGTCATCGACGTTATCGTGGCCTGACGGGTTCCGCTGAGCCGCTCGTACAGAGCAGCCGGAACGCCGGACAGCATGAGAGTCACGGTCGCGATCAGGAGCGAAGAGGCGTAGACCAGAACGGAGAGGTAATAACCGAAGATTTCCGGCCACCACAGCGGCGCTGCAGCGAGAATGATGCGGAACATCAGCGATCCTCCGATCATGTGCAGGAGGGAGCCTGCAAGGCAAATACCCATGGTCAGCACGAACAGGGTCTGCGGCGTCATCGCCTTCAGCCCTGCTGCATCTGAGAGAGGCGCGGCGCAAGGCCGGCTGCAAACATCACAGCCGCAATCACGAAACGGAGCAGGAAGGCCCACAACGCGCCGAGGAGCGGCACGAAGACGGGGCTAACATAGGCCGGGGTTATGCCGCGGATCAGCCTGAGCCAGCCGTCGGTGAGAAAGCGAAAGCCACGCCAGATGTAGTTCGGATGGTCGGGCGGGAAAAAGACCTGCAAGGCGAAGCGGCCCATGCACGTCCAGGCGAGCACGGCGAAGCCGTACACCACGACCCAGAAAGGCAGGAACGACCAGATGAAGTGCGGGTGATCCATGCGGAGTGAACGCGAAGGGGCGAGACGGTTGCCCGCCTCGCCCCGCACTGTGCCACGAGCGAGCCTCGTCAGTCGACGGCCTGCTCCTTGTCGAGCAGCTTCACACCTCCCTTCGGGATGCGGATCGATTCGACAAAGTCCTGCATCGCTTTCGAGGGCGCGGGCGTGATCTGGCTCACCAGGTAGGTGACGAGAAAGGCCAGGGGCACACCGAAAATTCCGCCCGCGATATTGTTGATGCCCCAGAGCTGCACCACCACGCGGTTGCGCAGCACAACGCTGTTGGCCCAGAAGATGACGCCGTGCAGCGGCCCGTCGCTGATCGCGCCCGGGTTGTTGAGCAAGGCCTGAATGGGCGCCTTCGCTTCCGCCGAAATGGTGGCGATGCCGACGAACTGGCGGTAGGCAGCGATGATCGCCTCCTTCGAGCCGACAAGCTCGATCAGACTGAGGCCATAGAACTCCGACCAGATCAGGTAGCCGAAGGTAACGATATAGCCGACCAGCATGCCAGCGATTGCACCGGCATTGGTCGTACGCTTGTACCATACGCCCATCACCAGCGCGGCGAACAAACCAGAGGCGGCAATGGAGAAGGCCCAGGCGACGAGGAACAGGATGTCGGCGCCAAGGTGCCCTGCCGTATAGGCCGCCACCACTGCCACCGAGATCAGAAGCACCCGGGCGACGATCAAGCGACGCTTGGTTGGCGCATGCCGGTCGATCATCCGGTAGTAGATGTCGTGGCTCAGCGCATTGGCCAGCGCGAGCAGAAGCCCGTCGGCCGTGGAGAGTGCAGCAGCCAGACCGCCCGCGGCAACCAGTCCCGCGATCACATACGGCAGGCCGGCAATTTCCGGTGTTGCGAGGACGACGACGTCCGGGTGGATGCGGAACTCGTTCCACTGCAGGATGCCGTCACGGTTGACGTCGACGATGTTCACCCAGTTCACGCCGTAGGGTGACATCAGCTGCCAGTTCTTCAGCCACTGCGGCAGCTGGTCGATGCGCTGGCCGATGACGTTCGAGTAGATCTCGAGCTTGGCGAAGGCCGCGTAGGCAGGGGCGGTGAAGTAGAGCAGGAAGATGAAGAATAGCGACCAGGCCACGCTCTGGCGCGCTTCGCGCACGGAGGGCGTGGTGAAATAGCGCATCAGGATGTGCGGCA
>CALFVI010000037.1 GCA_937928775.1 uncultured Elioraea sp.
CAGGCGATCAGGACGGCATCCGGTTCCCCGCCCCGAACCACCGCCTCAGCATAGGCATCGAGCACGGCATGGGCTGCGATCGCGGCTGCAGCACGGCTGGCGATGTAGCGCGCGCCGAAGCGCGCGGTCGCGCCGATCACCTCGACCGCCCCGCCCCCCACTCCGCGCGCGAGCCCGACCAGGCGGGCGGTCAGCGCCGCATCCGTGTTGCCGTTGAGAAGAAGAAGACGCACCTGCCGAGGGCCCATCCCGTTGCGCAGGCCCAGGCGGGCCCCGCACCAGCTTGGCGCCCCGACTGCGCCGTGCAAAGGAGGTGGCGGCAGGCTGCGGCAGGCCAGACGGAGGCAAGGGACGAGCGGCGGAGGGAAGACGCAGAAGGATGAGCGACCTTGCGCTGATGACCCTGGGCCTCGCCGTCCTGGCCTTCGCCTCCGGCATGCTCGGGCTCGGCGTGGCCTTCGCCGCCATTCCCTTTCTCAGCCTGTTCCTCGATGACCTCGTGCACCAGGTGCAGCCGCTCTCGCTGCTTTTGAATGGTGTCACGGCGTTGTTCTCCCTGTTCGGCTTCGCCGCGAGCGGCCTCGTCTCCTGGCGGCCCGCACTCCTGCTCGCGCTCGTCTTGACCCTCCTCGCTCCCTTGGGCGCCCTGCTCGCCCAAGTGGTTTCGCCGGCGTGGCTCTGGCTTGCCTATTTCGGGGCCGTCCTGTTCCTCGCTTGGCGACTGTTCCGGCCCGAAGAAGAGGGCCGCGCGGAAGCAACCACGCCCCGCCTGCCGCTTGCGCTTGCTCTGGCCGCTCCGATCGCCGTGCTCGCCGGCCTGCTCGGCGTCGGTCCCGGTTTCCTGCTGATGCCGACTCTGATCCTGAGCGGCTTCGCGCCCAAGCGTGCCGCCGCCATCAACGCCTTCGCTGTCACGCCACCGTCCTTCTCCGCCCTCCTGCCGCACCTCTCGACAGCGCGCATCGACCCCGGCACCGCTGCCCTGCTGCTCGTTGCGGGCTCGGTTGCCTCTTTTCTCGGCGCTCGGGCGACCAGCCTCTACGTGCCGGATCGGCAGCTCAAGCAGGGCTTCGGTGGGCTGATCGTGTTGATGACCGCGTACAAACTGATGACACTCCTCGCCGCCTGAGCTGCTCCCCGCCGGTCGCATGGCTCGGCACGGCCCTTGCCTGACCAGGTGCGGTCTGGGACGCTCCTTCCGGAGGTTCACTGCAATGATGGGGAGACCGCGATGACCCTTCGCCGCCTGCTGCTTGCCGCCGCCCTCGGGCTTATCCCTGTACTCGCTGCCACCGACGCTGCCGCCCAAGGCACCATCCGCATCGGCATGACGGCGGCCGACATCCCGCTCACCCATGGCCAGCCCGACCAGGGCTTCGAGGGCAACCGCTTCACCGGCATCCCGCTCTACGACAGCCTCACCGCCTGGGACCTCACCCGGGCAGACCGGCCGACCCCGCTCGTGCCCTCCCTCGCCACCGAGTGGTCTGTCGATCCGAACGACAAGACGCGCTGGGTGTTCCGCCTCCGCCGCGGCGTGAAGTTCCATGACGGGTCGGAGTTCAACGCCGATGCCGTGGTGTGGAACGTGCGCAAGGTGCTCGATCGCGACGCGCCGCACTTCGACCCGCGCCAGGTCGGCGTGACCGCCACCCGCATGCCGACCCTGCGTCGGGCGGAGAAGATCGACGACTACACGGTGGCGCTGATCACGGCCGAACCCGACTCGCTTCTGCCGATCAATCTCACCAACCTGTTCATGGCGAGCCCCACGCACTGGGAAAGGAAGCGTGCAGCCGCCCCCAGCGCCGAGGCCGCCTGGAACGCCTTCGCCGCCGACCCCTCGGGCACCGGGCCCTTTCGCCTCGTGCGCTTCGTGCCGCGCGAGCGGGTGGAGTATGTGCGCAACGAAAATTACTGGGGCGAGATCAAGGCGAAGGCCGATCGGATCATCCTCCTGCCCATCCCTGAGGCGAATGCGCGCACCGCGGCCCTGCTTTCGGGCCAGGTGGACTGGATCGAGGCCCCAGCCCCGGACGCCCTGCCCCAGCTGCGTGCACGCGGCATGCAGATCCACTCCAACGTTCAGCCGCATGTCTGGCCGTGGCAGCCCTGCTTCGTCGAGGGCTCCCCGCTCGCCGACGTGCGGGTGCGCAAGGCGATCAACCTCGGCATCGACCGCGAGGGGCTGAAAACTCTCCTCGGTGGCATGATGGTGCCGGCGGCGGGCACGGTGCAGCCGGGCCACCCCTGGTGGGGCAACCCCTCGTTCCAGATCAAGTACGATCCCGCCGCAGCCCGCCAGCTGCTCGCCGAAGCCGGCTACGGGCCGCAGCGCCCACTGACCCTGAAGGTGCAGATCTCCGCCTCCGGGTCGGGGCAGATGCAGCCTCTGCCGATGAACGAGTTCATCCAGCAGAACCTGCGCGCGATCGGGGTGAACGTCGAGTTCGACGTGCTTGAGTGGAACACGCTGTTCACCAACTGGCGGCGCGGCTGCAAGGATGCCTCCGCCCGCGGCGCGCACGCAATCAACGTCTCCTTCGCCACGATGGACCCTTTCTTTGCCATGGTGCGGTTCTGGGACAGCAAGATGGCCCCGCCCGTCTCCAACAACTGGGGTCACTTCTCAGACCCACGCTTCGACGCGATGGTTGCGGCGGCGCGCAACGCCTTCGACCCTGCCGAGCGTGACGCGGCGCTGGCTCGCCTACACGCGGCCGGGGTGGATGAGGCGCTGTTCATCTGGATCGCGCACGACGTGGGGCCGCGCGCGATGAGCCCGCGCGTGCGCGGCTTCGTGCAGCCGCAGTCGTGGTTCGTCGATCTGCGCCTGCCGTTCATCCAGTGACGGCGAGAGTGTGAAGGCCGTGGGGGCGGGCAAGCCCCGCCCCCCATCCGCGCAGGCCCCGATGCTGCTCTACCTCCTCCGCCGCCTGCTCTACACCGTGCCGATCGCGCTCTCGGTTGGGCTTGTCTGCTTCCTTCTCGTGCACATCGCGCCCGGCGATCCGATCAACGCCATCGTGCCGGCGGATGCACCGCAGGAGCTCGTCGAGCAGATCCGGCGCGACTACGGGCTCGATCGCCCGCTGCCGATCCAGTTCGCGGTCTGGCTCGGCAAGGTGGCGGGAGGCGATTTCGGCAACTCGCTTGCCACCGGCCGCCCGGTCTGGGCCGACCTTTCGGTGGCCATCGGCAACACGCTGAGGCTCGCTCTCGTCGCCGCGCTCATTGGTTTCCTGCTCGGAACAGCACTGGGCGGTCTCGCCGGTGTCTTCCAGGGCAGCTGGATCGACAAGGCGGCGGTGGCGCTGGCGGTGGCCGGCGTGTCCGTGCCGCACTACTGGCTCGGCATGGTTCTGGTCGTGATCTTCTCGGTGCAGCTGAACTGGCTTCCCGCCATGGGGGCGGGGCCCGGCGGGTCGTCGGACTGGGCGTGGGATGCCGAACACATCCGCCACCTCATCCTGCCTGCTGTCACTCTTTCCGTGATCCCGATGGGGATCGTGACGCGCACCGTGCGCGGCATCGTCGCCGAGATCCTCAATCAGGACTTTGTGCAGACCCTGCGCGCCAAGGGCCTCTCCGGGCGGCGCGTGTGTTTCCACGTGGTAAAAAACGCTGCTCCTAACAGCATCGCGGTCATGGGGCTGCAGCTTGGCTACCTGCTGGGCGGCTCGATCCTGGTCGAGACGGTGTTCTCCTGGCCGGGGACGGGGCTTCTGCTGAACAACGCGATCTTCCAGCGCGATCTGCCCGTCCTGCAGGCGACCATCCTGGTGCTCGCGATGTTCTTCGTCGTGCTCAATCTCGTGGTCGATCTCGTGCAGACGGCGATCGACCCGCGCATCCGCCGGGGCTGAGGCGTGAAAGCCGCGCCGCCTTCCGCATCGGCCGCCGCCGAACTCGCCGTTCAGGCCCGCGACGCGGCGACACGCCGGGAAGGGTACTGGGCGGGGGTGCGCAAGCGTCTCGCGCGCGATCCCGTCACCATCGCTTGCGGCGTGATCCTGCTCGCTATGCTGGCGGCGATCGTGTTCGCGCCCCTGCTCGCGCCGCACGACCCCTATGCGGGCTCCATGCTGCGCCGCCTGCGCCCGATTGGCACGCCGGGCTACTTGCTCGGCACCGACGAGCTCGGGCGCGACATGCTTACACGCCTGCTCTATGGCGGGCGTCTGTCTTGGTTCATGGGCATCACGCCCGTGGTGCTCGCCTTCGTCATCGGCACACTGCTCGGCTTGCTCGCGGGCTTCGTCGGCGGCGGCGTGAACATGCTGATCATGCGCGCAACCGACGTGTTCTACGCCTTCCCCTCCGTCCTGCTCGCGATCGCGATCTCGGGGGCACTGGGCGCGGGAACGATGAACGCCATCCTCTCCCTCACCCTCGTGTTCATCCCGCCCATCATCCGTGTGGCGGAGAGTGTCACCACAGGCGTGCGCACCCTCGACTTCGTCGAAGCGGCGCGCGCCTCGGGGGCGGGACCGTTCGCCATCATCCGCGTGCACATCCTCGGCAACGTGCTGGGCCCGATCTTCGTCTACGCGACCAGCCTCATTTCGGTGTCGATGATCCTCGCCTCGGGCCTGTCCTTCCTGGGCTTGGGCGTCACCCCGCCCGAACCCGAATGGGGGCTGATGCTGAACACGCTGCGCACGGCAATCTACGTCAACCCTGGTGTGGCCATGCTGCCCGGAGCATGCATCTTCGCCACCTCGCTCTGCTTCAACCTGCTCTCGGACGGGCTCAGGCAGGCGATGGACGTGCGCGCGTAAGCTCGAAACGTCGCGGCTTCCCCCGCCCTGACGCGGCCGGCCTGCCCAGCCTATCCTCAGGCCCATGTGCGGCCGCTACGTCCAGACCACGCCCCCCGCAGCACTTGCGCGGCTGTTTCGCACCGCCAACCCCGTGCCGAACCACCCCCCCTCCTGGAACGTCGCGCCGACCCAGGACGGGCTCGTCGTCCGCTTCAACCCCGAGACGCGCGCGCGCCACCTCGACCCGCTGCGCTGGGGCCTGGTGCCGCGCTGGGCTGAGGATCCCTCAATCGGGTCGCGTCTGATCAACGCCCGTGCCGAGACTCTCGCCACCAAGCCCGCTTTCCGCGATGCGTACCGCAAGCGTCGTTGCCTGGTGCCGATCGACGCCTTCTACGAATGGTCCACGCCGCCCGGTTCGCGCACGAAACAACCCTATGCGGTCGCGCTTGCCTCCGGCGAACCCATGGCGCTCGCGGGGCTGTGGGAGGGCTGGCGGGCGCCGGATGGCACCATCCTGCGCAGCTTCACCGTCGTCACCACCGATGCCAACCCACGGCTTGCGCTGCTGCACGACCGCATGCCTGTTGTGGTGGCAGCCGAAGACTGGCCGCTTTGGCTCGGCGAGGAGGAGGGAGACCCGGCCCGCCTGCTCAGGCCCTACCCGGCCGAGGCCTTCGCGGTGTGGCCCGTGTCCGCCCGCGTCAACCGGACGCGGGAGAACGATGCCGGCCTGCTTGAGCCACTGCCCGGTGTGCCGCCGATCCCGGGGCTCGGCGAAGCGACCGGGCCACCGCCCCGGCTTACCGATCTACCCCCCTGCTGATGCCCCCGCGCGGCGCAACCCTTCCATGCTTGCCCCCCGCCCCCTTCGCGGCGTAAGGGGGGCTGCCAAGGCTGCGAAAGGTTGCGCCATGGCTCCCGACACCGCTCCTCTCTCCGCGCGCGAGACACGCGCACCGCGCCCCAACCCCGTCATCGAGGAGGCGCTCGCCTTCGATGATGTGCTTCTCGTTCCCGCCTACTCCGCTGTACTGCCCTCGCGCACCGACGTCTCCACCCGCCTCACGCGCCGAATCGGGCTGAACATCCCGCTCGTCGCCGCCGCCATGGACACGGTGACAGAGGCGCAGATGGCGATCGCCATGGCGCAAGCGGGCGGCATCGGTGTCATCCACAAAAATCTCGAACCCGAGGAACAGGCGCAGCAAGTGCGACAGGTGAAGAAGTTCGAATCGGGGATGGTGGTGAACCCGGTCACCATCCACCCGGATCAGAGTCTCGCCGAGGCGCGCGCGCTGATGAGCCAACACAGGATCAGCGGCATCCCCGTGGTCGAGCGCGGCACCGGCAGGCTCGTCGGCATCCTTACCAACCGCGACGTGCGCTTCGCCTCCGACCCCGAGGTGAAGGTGTATGAGCTAATGACGCGCGAGAACCTCGTCACCGTGCGCGAGCACGTCGATGCCGAGGAGGCCAAGCGGCTTTTGCACAAGCACCGCATCGAGAAGCTGCTCGTGGTGGACGAGCAGTATCGCTGTGTGGGTCTCATCACGGTCAAGGACATGGAAAAGGCGCGGGCGCACCCGAATGCGGTGAAAGATGAGCTCGGTCGTCTGCGCGTGGCGGCGGCGGTCGGCGTCGGCGCTGATGGGCTCCGGCGGGCCGAGGCGCTGATCGCAGCCGAGGTCGATGTGCTGGTGGTGGACACCGCGCATGGCCATTCCGCCGGCGTGCTCGAGGCGGTCTCCGCCATCAAGCGCCTCTCCAATGCGGTCGAGGTGGTGGCCGGCAATGTAGCCACACCGGAAGCGGCCGAGGCGCTGATCGATGCTGGGGCGGATGCGGTGAAGATCGGGATCGGGCCGGGGTCGATTTGCACCACGCGCGTCGTTGCCGGAGTGGGCGTGCCGCAGTTCAGCGCCATTCTGGAGACGGCTTCGGTGTGCGCGGCGCGCGGCGTGCCGGCGATCGCGGATGGCGGCATCCGCACCTCCGGCGACATCGTGAAGGCGATCGCGGCGGGGGCGGACTGCGTGATGATCGGCTCGCTGTTCGCCGGCACCGATGAGAGCCCCGGCGAGGTCTTCCTCTACCAGGGCCGAAGCTACAAGGCCTATCGCGGCATGGGCTCGATTGGCGCCATGGCACGCGGTTCGGCCGATCGCTACTTCCAGGAGGAGGCGGCGCGCGATAAGCTTGTGCCCGAAGGCATTGAGGGCCGCGTCGCGTACAAGGGGCCGGTGGCCGGCGTGATCCACCAGCTCGTCGGGGGGCTTCGCGCCGGCATGGGCTATGTGGGCGCGGCCACCATCGACGATTTGAGACGTCATGCGCGCTTCCGCCGCGTCACCAACGCGGGCTTGCGCGAAAGCCACGTGCACGACGTCGCCATCACCCGCGAGGCGCCGAACTACCGGCTCGAGCCGTGACGGCAGCGACCCCTTCCGTAGCGTGACTCCGGCTGCGCGGATCCAGGCGGGAATCGACCTCTGGGCCGAGGTCGAGGCGCAGCCGAACGTCCCGGCCGATCGCGTCGCCGACAGCTTCTTCAAGTCCCGCCGCTTCATCGGTGCCGGCGATCGTCGCGCCATCGCCGAACGGCTCTGGGCGATGCTGCGCGCCGCCCCGCGCCTTGCCTGGCACCTCGGCGCAATCAGCGCGCCCGCCACCCCGCGGCTGATGATGCTCGCCGCGCTGACGCTGACGGAAGCGATGGACGCCGATGCCGCGGCTGGGCTGTTTGCTGGCGCGCGCCACGGGCCCGAGCCGCTATCCGACGAGGAACGCCTTGCCTTGCGCCGTCTCGCCGCTCGCCGTCTTGATGACCCAGCTATGCCCGAGGCCGTTCGCCTCGGCGTGCCCGACTGGCTTCTCCCCTCGCTTGCCGCGCGCTTCGGCCCCCGCCTCGCTGCGGAGCTCGCTGCGCTGGATCGCCCCGCCCCTACCGACCTTCGCGTCAACACGCTGAAGACCACACGCGAGGCCGCGCGCGAGATGCTCGCCGCGGAGGGGATCACCACCGAACCCACCCACTTCTCGCCGTGGGGGCTGCGTGCCCCATCCCGTGCCCCCATCACCGCCACGCGCGCTTTCCGGGACGGGCTGGTTGAGGTCCAGGATGAAGGAAGCCAGCTTGTTGCCGCCATGGTCGATGCGCGGCCGGGCATGCGCGTGTGCGACTTCTGCGCCGGTGCCGGCGGCAAGACACTGGCGCTGGCGGCGATGATGGCGAACCGCGGGACGATCGTCGCCGCCGACGTCTCCGCCCATCGCCTCCAGGCGGCGGTGCGTCGGCTTCGCCGCGGGGGCGTGAGCAATGTCGAACGCCGCCTGATCGCGCCCGGCGAAAAGTGGATCAAACGCGCGCGAGGCTCCTTCGACCGCGTGCTCGTGGACGCGCCCTGCACCGGCACCGGCACCTGGCGGCGCAAGCCCGATGCGCGGCTTCGCCTCACGCGCCAGGATCTCGACGAACTCCTCCTTCGCCAGCGGGAGATCCTCGACCGTGCATCGACCCTGGTGAAACCGGGCGGCATTCTGGTCTACGCTACGTGTTCAGTGCTGGAGGAGGAGAACGAGGCGCAGGTGAGGGTGTTCCTCGAGCGAAATCCAAGCTTCCGGCTGCTGCCGCTCGATGCGCTGCGCACACGCGCGGGCCTCGGGGTTCTGCCCGGAGATGGCCCTTTCCTCGCCCTCACCCCTGCCCGGCACGGCACGGACGGTTTTTTCGCCGCCGCTCTTCTCCGCGCGGAGCAGGCGCCGTGATCGCGATCCGCCGTGCCCGCCCCGCCGATGCTGAGGCGATTGCGGCGGTGCATGTCGACACCTGGCGCAGCGCCTATCCTGGCATTCTGCCCGACGCCTACCTCGCCGGGCTCTCGGTCGACCGTCAGAGCCTTCTGTGGCGCCGCAATCTGATCGCCCCTCCGCCGGGGCACGCCACCTTCGTCGCCGTCGCCACCGGTTCTGATTCGCCCGACCCGCTCTCCCCCACCGTGGTCGGCTTCGCCTCAGGCGGGCGCCTGCGCGACGGGTCCCGCCGCGATGCGGGCGAGATCGAGACCCTCTATGTGGCGGACGACTGGCGCGACCGCGGGGTGGGGCGCCGCCTGATGCGGGCGCTGGCCGCCCATCTCAACGTGGTCGGCTGCCGTTCCGTGGTGCTCTGGGTGCTGAAGGAGAACCCGTCGCGCTGGTTCTACCGCCGCCTAGGCGGGCGGGCGGTGGCGGAGCAGACCATCACTGTCGGCGGGAGGGCCGTTGTGCAGACGGCCTTTCTCTGGGAACCGATCGGCGCCTTGCTCGCTGCCACCGAACCGACCCCAGAGCGCTGAGCGGGCGGGCGAGGAAGGGCCAGCCGAGGCGCCCCTGACGCGCCAGCCGCGATCCGCTATCCCTCGCGCATGACGGAGCGCGTCCTCATCCTCGACTTCGGCAGCCAGGTCACGCAGCTGATCGCCCGCCGCGTGCGCGAAAGTGGCGTCTATTGCGAGATCTGGCCCTACCACGCCCCGTCAGAACGTATCGCCTCCTTCGCGCCCCGCGCCATCATTCTCTCCGGGGGCCCCGCTTCGGTCACCGAAGGCGAAAGCCCGCGCGCGCCCGCCATCGTGTTCGAACTCGACATCCCCGTGCTCGGCATCTGCTACGGCCAGCAGACGATGGTCGCGCAACTCGGCGGCGAGGTCGCGACCTCTGAGCATCGCGAGTTCGGCCGCGCCTGGCTCGACGTGGTGGATGATTGCGCCCTGTTCCACGGCGTGTGGGAGAGGGGGGCGCGCGAACAAGTGTGGATGAGCCATGGCGACCGCGTCACCCGCCTCCCTCCCGGGTTTCGCGTGGTGGGAGTGAGCGAAGGGGCGCCCTTTGCTGCGATTGCGGACGACCATCGCCGCTTCTACGGCCTGCAATTCCACCCCGAGGTGGTGCATACCCCACATGGTGCTGCGCTGTTGCGTAATTTCACCCATACGGTCGCCGGCTGTCGGGGCGACTGGACCATGGCGAATTTCCGCGCAAGCGCAATCGAGCGCATCCGACGCGAAGTCGGCCAGGGGCGCGTGGTGTGCGGGCTTTCCGGCGGAGTCGATTCCTCCGTCGCCGCGGTGCTGATCCACGAGGCGGTGGGCGACGCGCTCACGTGCATCTTCGTCGATCACGGCCTGATGCGCGCGGGCGAGGCGGAAGAGGTGGTGCGCACCTTCCGCGACCGATTCAACATTCGCCTCATCCACCGCGACGCGTCCGATCTGTTCCTCGCCGCCCTCGCTGGGGTGACGGGCCCGGAGGAAAAGCGCAAGACCATCGGTCGGCTGTTCGTCGAGGTGTTCGAAGAGGAGGCCGCGCAGCTCGGCGGGGCCGAGTTTCTCGCCCAGGGCACGCTCTATCCGGACGTGATCGAGAGCCTATCCGCCACCGGAGGCCCCTCCGTCACCATCAAGAGCCATCACAATGTGGGGGGCCTGCCGGAGCGGATGAAGCTTCGCCTGCTTGAGCCGCTGCGCGACCTGTTCAAGGACGAGGTGCGCGCCCTGGGCCGAGAGTTGGGGCTGCCTGAGAGCATCGTCGGCCGCCACCCGTTTCCCGGGCCTGGGCTTGCCATCCGCATCCCCGGCGAAGTCACGCGCGAGAAGCTCGCCATCCTGCGCAAGGTGGATGCGATCTTCCTCGAGGAGATCCGCGCCGCCGGGCTTTATGACGCCATCTGGCAGGCCTTCGCCGTGCTGCTGCCGGTGCGCACGGTGGGTGTGATGGGAGATGGGCGCACCTACGACCATGCAGTGGCGCTGCGCGCGGTGACCAGCACCGACGGCATGACAGCCGACATCTACCCCTTCGACATGGGGTTCCTTCAGCGCGTGGCAAACCGCATCGTCAACGAGGTGCGCGGGGTGAACCGTGTCACCTACGACATCACCTCAAAGCCGCCCGGCACGATCGAGTGGGAGTGAGCGTGGCGGTTGCGCGAGGGCGCCTCAGCTGGCAGGGACAAGGCGGCATACGCCTCCGGAGACCGCCATGGCTGTGCTGATTGTCGGCCTGATCGTCTTCTTCGCCGCGCA
>CALFVI010000038.1 GCA_937928775.1 uncultured Elioraea sp.
GGGTTCGGGCTCGATGACGGCACGCCGGACGAGACGACGGTGTGCTGGTTGCGCAGCGCCCGGCGGAGCGCGGGCTTGCCGAGGCGGTGTTCGCGGAGGCGAGCTGGCCCGCTCGATGCGGGTGGCCTGAGGCTGTAGGCGGGGACGATGATCGACGCTGCATTGGTTGAGGCGGCGGTGGCACGCCCGCCGGCCAGCGAGGGCGAGGCGGGCATCACCGACGGCATCATGCCTTGCGCCCATGCTCGCCGCCCGCTCACCGCCTGGCAGCGCTGGACGAACCGCACGCGCACACCGACCCGCGCCCTCGTTGAGCGCTGCTTCGGAACCCTCAAACGCAGCGATGGCGGGCAGCGGGTGCGCTCTCGCAGCGTCGCTTGCACCCGCGCCCACCTGCCCCTCTGCTCTGCACCGCGCTGAACCTCCGCCGCGCCCAACGGCTCTTAGCCTGACAGGAGAGGTGCGTCTGGAGACGACGTCCCAGCACAGCGAAGCGCCTAGCACCGCGAGGCTTACCCCATTGCAACTACCCCTCGCAGCGATCCCCCAAACGAGCCTCATTCGCACGAGGTCTCCAGTGGCAGCCCCGGGTGTATGCGGTGCCGACCAGCCACGCCGGCGGACGTGTCACGGTTGCACCTACCCTCTAGGTTCTAAACGGCCGCAGGAGTAGAAGAGCTCCTTGCTAGCTACGGCCGTGGCGATTGCGTCAAGAATGGGCTTGTCGCGGGCGAGCTGTGTCTTGGCGCGCGTCTTCAAGCTGAGTTGCACGCTCCGAAGCGAAGACAATCTGCGAACAGTCTCCCATTAGACTGTCAGCCTACAACTTCGTTTAAGTGTGTTTTTGTGGATGAATTTGTGAGCCAACCGCTTTGATTGGTGGGCGCACAAGGATTCGAACCTTGGACCCGCTGATTAAGAGTCAGCTGCTCTACCAACTGAGCTATGCGCCCGACCCTGCAATGAGGCGATAGCAAAGCACGCCCGACCTGTCGATAGTCGGCCCCACTCGAGCGGCGCACATCCGTCCTGCATTCCCTCGAAGGTCAGCGCCGTCACCGGACTGCACAGAGAGTCCAGCAGACGCCCTCCTGTGCCGCCGTTGGCGACGTCGTGCGGTGCTCATCGTTCCTCCTTGGCCTCCACCTCCACCGCACGATGCACATGCACACTCATCAGCACGCCGAACCCCAGCAGCACCGTCAGCATCGCTGACCCTCCATGGCTGATCAGCGGCAGCGGCACCCCACCGACCGGGATCATCCCCATCACCATCGCAATGTTGACGAACATATAGAGAAAAAAGTTCACAGAAATCCCGGTTGCAACAAGCCGCCCGAATTGATGATTGCACGCAAGCGCGATCGCCAAGCCGTAGAGTACGACGATCAGATTGAGCCCCATCACCGAAATGGCGCCAACGAAGCCCCACTCCTCCGCCAACATGGTGAAGATGAAGTCGGTCTGCTTTTCTGGCAGAAAGTTCAGCTGCCCCTGCGTGCCCTGCAGCCAACCGCGGCCAAACAGCCCGCCCGACCCGAGCGCGATCTTCGATTGGATGATGTGGTAGCCCGACCCCAGCGGGTCGCTCCAGGGGTCGAGGAAGGTGAGGATCCGTTGGCGCTGATAGTCGTGCAGGCTCTCGTAGGCCACTGGTGCTGCGATCGCCACCGCCGCCAGCACGAGGGCGAACATCCACCACCGCACGCCGGCGGCGAAGAACACCGATCCTGCCACCATGAGTGTGATGAGAGCCGTGCCGAGGTTCGGCTGCTTCAGCACCAGAACCACCGGAATTGCGGTCGCGATCACGGGGGGGATCAGGAATAGCGGGTTGCCCACCCGCTCCAGGCTTGCGCGGTGGAACCAGGCTGCCAACGCGATGACGAGCAAGATCTTCATCAGCTCGGACGGCTGAAGCTGGAAAGCGCCGAGATCGAGCCAGCGCTGCGCCCCCTTGCCGACCTCGCCATGCAGCGCGACCAGGACAAGCAGCCCTAGGCCGCCGGCATAGAGCGGCCAAGCAAGCTTGAGGATCCAACGGACGTCGACCAGCGCGATGCAGATCAACAACAACAGACCGAAGCCGAACCTCAACCCATGGCGAAACGCCCATGGCTCCGCCGACCCACCGGCGGCGGAATAGAGCATCGCGTAGCCGACCGCAGCCAGAGCGCAGAGCAAGCCGACGAAAGGCCAGGAGACGGCGGCGAGTTTTTCGGTTAGGCGCAAGCCGCGTTCGCGTGCGAGCCGCCGCTCGATCATCGGCGTCTCTCCTTTTCCGGAGAGCCGACGTCCGCCACCTGCAGCGCTGGTGCCGGCGGCGTGCGCCGGCGGGCCGGGTCGCGGATCAGCGCCTCGGTGAGGATGTCGCGCGCAACCGGTGCGGCGGCAGAGGCCCCCCCTCCCCCGTGCTCGATGATCACCGCGCAGGCGTACAGGGGCTGGTCGGCCGGGGCGTAGCCAACGAACAGAGCATGGTGACGCCACTCGTAGGGCAGGTCCTGCTGTCGCTTGAGGCCCCGTTCGCGCTCAGCGAGCGTGATGCGCCGCACCTGGGTGGTGCCCGTTTTGCCCCCCATGCGGCCGCCTGCTTCAGGCGGCAGGCGTGAGGCCCAGGCCGTCCCCTGCCGCTCGTTCACCACCCCGTCCATCGACTCGCGCATGATGCGAAGATGCGCCTCGGGAATGCCCAGGCTTGGCCAGTCCTCAGCGCGATGCCCGCGCAGCAGTTGGCCGCCGATGGCGCGCGTCAGGTGTGGCTCGACCGCCCGCCCGCCGTTCACCATCCGTGCCGTCATCACAGCGAGCGAGAGGGGCGTCGTCTGGATGTAGCCCTGGCCGATGCCATGCACGAGAGTATCACCAAGCACCCAAGGCTTGCCTGTCGTCGCCTGCTTCCAGGCGCGGGTTGGGATCAGACCCGGCCGCGCCCCAGGCAGTTCGATTGCGAGCGGCACGCCGAGCCCGAACCGGTTGGCCATCGCCGCGATGCGGTCGATCCCCGTCCGCCTCGCGACCTCGTAGAAGTAGCAGTCGCAGGACTGCTTAATGGCTTCCCGCATATCCAGAGCGCCGTGGCCACCGCGTTTCCAGCAGTGGAACTTGGCATCGCCCAGTTCGGTGACGCCGGTGCAGACGATGCGCTCGCCGGGCGTCACTACCCCTGCCTCCAGCGCGGCCAGGGCCACCACCATCTTGAAGGTCGAGCCTGGGGCATAGAGCCCGGCGATCGCCTTGTTGGTCAGCGGCGCGCGGCGGTTGGTGGTCCATTCCCGCCACTGCGCGGCGCTGACTCCGGAGTCAAACAAAGAGGGATCGAAGGAGGGCGAGGAGGCCATCGCCAGCACCTCGCCATTGCGCACATCCAGCACCACGGCGGCCGCCGACTCAGTCGCGATCCGCTTGAACACCGCCCTCTGCAGCCCGGCGTCCAGCGTCGTCGTCACGTCCTGGCCGGGAGATCCCTCCTCGCGGCCGAGCTCGCGGATGACGCGGCCAACCACGTTGACCTCGAGCTGTACGGTGCCGGCCCGCCCGCGCAGCACCCGATCATGCGCACGTTCAAGCCCGGTCCGGCCGACGCGGATGCCAGGCAGAGCGAGCATCGGTTCGCCGTCGAGATCGGCCTGCGCGGGCGGGGCGACGTAGCCGACAACATGGGCGAAAGCCTCACCACCCGGGTAGATGCGGTGCGACCCGACATCGGTCAGGATGCCGGGCAGATCCGGAGCATTCACCTCGAGCCGCACCATCTCGTCCCAGGAGAGGAAATCGCGCACCAGCACCGGTACGAAGCGACGGCGGCGGCGGATCTCGCGTTCGATCCGCCCGCGCTCGGCCTCCGAGATCGGCAAGATTTTTGCGACATTGGCGAGGGTGGCAGCGATGTCGTCGGTGCGCTCGGCGACCAGCAGCGCGCGCCAGTTCTGCTGGTTCGCAGCAATAGGTTCACCGAAGCGATCAAGAATGCGTCCGCGCGGCGGAGGGATCAGGCGCACGCTGATGCGGTTCTCCTCCGCAAGCAGCGTGTAGCGGTCGCTTTCCACGACCTGGAGCTGGTAAAGCCGCACGCCGAGTGCGCCGGTCAGCACGATCTGGCCGGCACCGATGAGCAGCACGCGGCGCGTGAACAGCGACCGGCGCGTCCTCTCTCGCTTCATCGCGCCCTCAGACCGGTTCGAGAGATCGTTCGAGACTCACAAATATGTAAGCAAGGATAGGATAAGCGGCGATCGTCACACAACACTCGAATAAACCTGGTGCAACCGGTTGAATTGTCAGCGAAAGCAGCGTCCTTATCCCCCAGTTCAAGGCGAGCAGGACAGAGGCGAACACCGCAAAACCGATCCAGACAATGAGGAAAGACTGTTTCGCGAGAGCGCGCCGTTGCGTCATCACGCCAACATGCAAGAGAAGCAGAAGCAACGGGTTGACCCCGAGCGGAGCGGCGGTGAGCAAGTCGGCCAGCACGCCAAGGCCAAACACGACCCAGGGCGGCATCAGGCCCGGGCGATATAGGGTCCAGAAAAAGACAGAAGCGAGCGGTGTCATTGGCATGCCGCCTTCGCGCGCTGCGGAACCTAGCGGCAGACCTGTGGCAAGCAGCAAAAGGACGGCAAGCGCGGCCGGGGCGGAGGCGCGCGCCAGTTGATCGAGGCGCGCCCAAAACCCGCGCGGCTGTGGCGGGCGGGCTACCGGACTAGCCACCCGTGCGCCTCTGGCGTTGCGCTGGCCGCACCGACTGATCGGCTGAAAGGATGCCACTAAGCCCGAAATCGTGTACTCGGACGAAGTCGAGCCGGTCGAGATCAGCGAAGAGTTCAACTTCGAGTCCAGTGCGGCCCTCGCGCACGATGCCAACCGGTAGCCCAGCCGGCATCGCACCTGCCTCGGAGGAGGTGATGATACGGTCTCCCGGCTGCGGCTGCTCCGGCCCTGTCCAATACTGAATCCGTGGCCGCGGCGCGTTGGTGCCGGCTAGGATGGCCCGCGTGCCCGTGCGCTCGACCAGCACCGGGATGCGGGAGTTGATATCGGTGAGAAGCAGGAGCCGGGCCGAGCGATTGCCGACCTCGCTCACCCTGCCCACCAAACCGGCAGCATCGACCGCGACCTGGCCCTTGCGCACGGCATGGTTCGGCTCAAGAACAAGCAGCGCTGACCGGGCATAGGCACCGCCGACATCGGCAACCACGCGCGCCGTGGTAAAAATCGGTGTCGGGTCGGCTGGTGCGTTCAGCACGCGGCGCAGGGCGCGGTTCTCAGCCTCAAGCGCCAAGGCCCGGTCGTACCAGCGCCGAAGCCGGTCGTTCTCCTCGCGCAAGCGGGCATTCTCGGAGCGGAGCAGGATCAGCCCCCGCAGCTCGACGATCGCGTCTGTCACGGTGCCGATCGGGCGGCTGAGCACGGCGTAGAGCGGCACCACCACGTCGGCGAGCCGCGTCCGCACGCGCTCGACCAGCACCGTATCCGCTTTGCCGATGAGCATCAGGCCGAAGGAGGCAGCGATCAGCGCCGGCAGCATGAGCCGCGCCAGCGCCTGCCGTAGCGGCACGCTGAGCCGAATCATCTCGCCGCCCGCATTGTGCTCCGATTCCTCTCCTGCCCTGCCTCAGCCGTGCCGCCCGCGAGTCGGCAGCCCTCTGCGATCAGTACATGGAGGACAACACGTTGCGCAGCTTCTTCATCTCCTCAAGCGCCCGCCCCGTGCCGAGGGCAACACAGGAGAGCGGGTCCTCGGCCACCAGCACGGGGAGCCCAGTTGCCATCCGGATCACATGGTCAAGGCGATGCAGAAGCGCCCCACCTCCCGTCAGCACAATGCCCTTGTCGACGATGTCAGCGGCGAGTTCGGGCGGCGTGTTCTCCAGCGCCACCTTCACCGCCTCGACGATGGCGGCGACGGGTTCAGCCAGGCTTTCGCTGATCTGGCGCTGCGAGACGACGACCTCGCGCGGCACGCCGTTCATCAGGTCACGACCTTTCACTTCCTTCACTGGCCCGTCCTCCATGTCGTCGGGAGGGCAGGCCGCGCCAATCTCGATCTTGATGCGCTCGGCGGAGGCCTCGCCGATCAGCAGGTTATGGTTGCGGCGGATGTAGGAGATGATGGCCTCGTCCATCTTGTCGCCCCCCACCCGGACGGAGCGCGAATAGACGATACCGCCCAAGGAGATCACGGCGACCTCGGTCGTGCCACCGCCGATGTCGACCACCATCGACCCGGAAGGTTCGGTGACGGGAAGCCCGGCCCCGATGGCAGCCGCCATCGGCTCCTCGATGAGGTAGACCTTGCGCGCGCCAGCGGATTCCGCGCTTTCCTGGATGGCGCGACGTTCCACCGCGGTCGAGCCCGAGGGCACGCAGACGATGATCATCGGCGAAGCGAAGCTGCGCCGGTTGTGCACCTTGCGGATGAAGTGCTTGATCATCTCCTCGGCCACTTCGAAGTCGGCGATCACGCCGTCCCGCAAAGGCCGGATGGCCTGGATGTTGCCCGGAGTGCGGCCGAGCATCTGCTTCGCTTCCTCGCCCACCGCCAGCACCTGCTTCTTGCCGCGCACTTCGGCGATGGCGACGACGGAGGGCTCATCAAGCACAATGCCTCGTCCCTTGACGTAGACCAGCGTGTTGGCCGTGCCGAGATCGATGGCCATGTCGGCCGACAGGATCCCGAGCAGTCGCGACATCATCAGTAGGCAACCTTTCTGCGCGGCCGGCCGGTGCCGTTTCATCGGTACGTCACAGGCGCGGCTAAAAGCGGGGTTTACGGCGCAAGCCTCGCCGGCTCAACCAGGTTTGCGTCCGCGTAGCTGCGCATGGGCAGGGGGCTGGGGTGATCACGCCTAGGTGAGGACAGGATCGTGCCTTGGCATCGCCGCGTTCGCTCGATCCTATGTTGGCTCTGCCAGCGATTCGCTGATGAGGAGATCGACCATGCGCAAGGCCATGCTGATCCTGGCCGCCCCTTTGGCACTGACTCTCGCGGGCTGCGGCAGTTCGACCACGGACCGCGCCCTGTCAGGCGCGGCACTTGGTGGCGCCGCTGGTGCCGGCGTGTCGGCGGTGACGGGCGGCAGCGTGTTGGGGGGCGCCGTGGTCGGCGGCGCGGTAGGCGCCGCGGCCGGTGCCCTGACCTCAGAAAGGGACGTCAACCTGGGGCGGCCGCTCTGGCGGCGCTGACCTCGGCGCGAGGGGCGGCTCGGCTGCCCCTCAGCCAACCGTTACACCACCACCACCCGCGCCGCCGCATCCGTCAGCTCGGGCTCCGGAGCCGTACGCAACCGCTTGACCATCAGCTTGTTCAACGCGTGGATGTAGGCGCGTGCCGATGCCACTAAGGTGTCGGTATCCGCCCCCTGGCCATCGACCAGCTTGCCCTTTTCCTCGAGCCGAACCGTCACCTTCGCCTGCGCGTCGGTGCCTTCCGTCACCGCGTGCACCTGAAACAGCTTGAGAACGGCCTCGTGCGGGAAGAGGGTGCGAATCGCCTTAAAGGTTGCGTCCACCGGCCCGTCCCCGGTCGCTTCCGCCCGCCTCACCTCGCCGTCAATGTCGAGTTCGAGCACCGCGCGCTGCGGCCCCTTCGACCCCGCCCAGACCTCGAGCGAGACGAAGCGGATATGGTCATGCGCGCGCACCACCTCGTCGTCGACGAGGGCGATGATGTCCTCGTCAAACACCACCTTTTTCGCGTCGGCGAGCTTCTTGAACCGCTGGAAAGCGTCGTTCAACGCGTTCTCACCGATGTTGCCGTAGCCCAGTTGCCTCAGCTTGTCGCGGAAGGCGGCGCGGCCCGAATGCTTGCCGAGCACAAGGCTCGATTTCGCCCAGCCCACACTTTCAGGAGTCATGATCTCGTAAGTGCCGGCGTGCTTCAGCATGCCGTCCTGATGGATGCCCGATTCGTGGGCGAAGGCGTTGCGGCCGACGATGGCCTTGTTCGGCTGCACGTCAAAGCCGGTGATGGTGGACAAGAGCTTCGAGGTGCGCACGATGTTGCGCGTGACCACACCCGTATCCACGCCAAACGCGTGAGGGCGCGTCTTCAGAGCCATCACGATCTCCTCGAGTGCAGCGTTGCCCGCGCGCTCCCCGATGCCGTTGATGGTGCACTCGACCTGGCGCACGCCGGCGCGGATCGCAGCGAGCGTGTTCGCCACCGCAAGCCCGAGATCGTTGTGGCAATGGGCGGAGAGGATGACGCGATCGGCCCCCGGCACACGCTCGCGCAGCATGGTGAAGATCGCCCCGAACTCATCCGGCACCGCATAGCCCACCGTGTCGGGGATGTTGATGGTGGTGGCGCCGGCCTTGATGGCCGCCTCGACGCAGCGGCATAGGAAATCAGGGTCCGTCCGGCTGCCGTCCTCGGCAGACCATTCGACGTCGTCGGCATAGTTTCGCGCGAGAGCGACACTTTCCGTCACTCTTTCCAGCACCTGCTCGGGCTCCAGCTGAAGCTTGTACTTCATGTGCAGCGGCGAGGTGCTGATGAAGGTGTGGATGCGCTTGCGCCTGGCGGGCTTCAGCGCCTCGGCAGCGGCGAGGATGTCGTTTCTTGCCGCCCGTGCGAGGCTGCACACCACAGCACCCTGGATCTTCTCCGCGATCGCGCGCACGGCCTCGAAGTCACCAGGCGAGGCGATGGCGAATCCGGCCTCGATCACATCGACGCCGAGGTCCTCAAGGGCTTCCGCCATGCGCAGCTTCTCCTCGAGATTCATGGAGAAGCCGGGAGACTGTTCGCCGTCGCGCAGTGTGGTGTCGAAGACGATGACGCGATCGGGAGCGAGGGTGCCGAAGGAAGGGTGGGTGATGCTGGACATGGGGCTGTTCTGTTTCGGTCCGCGGTTGCGACTGGCCTGAGCACGACCCCTGAGCGGCGGAGCGGGCGAACCCTCGCCCGGCCCAATCACGCCCAGGGGCGGCTAAGTCGCAGCGGACGCGCGCCGAACTCCGCGCCGGGGCGGCGCGTCACTAACAAGGCCAAGGCGCGCATCTGAACCATCACTACAAGCGAATAGCGAAATCGCGCGCCACCGTCCAGAACATTGTCTTTCCGCCGGTGCATGGTCGGAGGACCATGACGCGACCGCAACTCCTCACGAAAGGACCCCGATGCCTAGATCGTGCTCGAACGGCCGCTGCATCCGGCCGGGCGCGCCATCCTGGACGCCGCGCCCGACGTGACGGTCGCGGTCGCCACCGACGCGGCCGATTTCGCCTCCCGCGCCCGTGAGGCGGAGGCGATCCTGCTCTGGCTGACCAGGGTCGATCGCGCCTGTCTCGACTCCTGCCGGCGGCTGAAGGTGGTTGCCCGCTATGGGGTCGGGTTCGACACGGTGGACATCACCGCCTGCACGGAGCGCGGGCTGCCCGTGGCAGTGACGAACGGCGCCAACGACCTCGGTGTCGCCAAGCACACCATGCCGCTTTTGCTCGGCTTCGCCCGCCGGCTCACCCAGTACGACGCCATGGTGCGCCGCAGCGAGTGGCGTTCGCTCGACGGCCCTCGCATCGGCGAACTCGCCGGCCGCACCGTGCTCGCGATCGGCTACGGCCGCAGTGGCGCGCGCGTTGCTCGGCTCTGCGCGGCCTTCGGCATGCGGGGGATGGTGCACGACCCCGCCTTCCCCACTCCGCGCATCGCCGCCGACGGCCACCTCCCCGCCCCGCACTGGCGCGCCGCGTTGGCCGAGGCCGACGTCGTGACACTGCACTGCCCTCTGAACGACAGCACGCGCCACCTGATCGACGCCGACGCCTTCGCCCGCATGACGCCCGGGGTGTGGCTGATCAACACGGCCCGCGGGCCGGTGGTGGAAGAGGCAGCGCTCCTCGACGCGCTTTGGTCGGGAAAGGTCGCCGCAGTCGGGCTCGATGTGTTGAGCGTGAAGCCCGCCCTGCCCGACAACCCCGTGCTCGGCATGGACAACGTCATCCGCACCCCGCACTCAGCCGCCTCGGCGCAGGAGACTTTGGCCAGGATGGCGGCGCGTGCCGCGCACAACATCCTCGATGTCCTGGCGGGCCGGATCGATCCCGGCTTCCTGGTCAATCCGGAGGTCCAGCGGTCCGGGCGATAAACCGGTTTTTTTGTTGCGCTGCAGCATGGGAGGCCTGTAAAGCGCGAGAATTATGACCCGTCGCACCCGTCGACTTCCGTCAGACCGCAAGCTGATCGATCTCGGCCTGCAGGGCGGAGGCGCGCACGGCGCCTTCACTTGGGGGGTGCTGGACCGACTGCTGGTCGATGACGGTATCGAGATCGACGGCATCAGCGGCACGTCGGCGGGGGCGATGAACGCCGTCGTGCTGGCGGACGGGCTCGCGCGCGGCGGGCGCGAGGGCGCGCGCGAACGCCTCGCCCTGTTCTGGCGGCGCGTGAGCGACGCCGCCCGCTTCTCCCCCATCCAACGCACGCCGCTCGATCATCTGCTCGGCCGCTGGACCCTCGACGCCTCGCCGGGCTTCCTCGCCCTCGACCTGATGAGCCGGCTCGTTTCACCCTACGAGTTCAACCCGCTCGGATTCAACCCTCTGCGCGACATCGTCGCCGAGGTGGTCGATTTCGACCGCGTGCGTTCGTGCGAGGCGGTGCAGGTCTTCGTCACCGCCACGCACGTGCCAACAGGACGGCCGCGCACCTTCGCGGGGCCGGAGATCACGCTCGAGGCGGTGATGGCCTCGGCTTGCCTTCCCTTTCTGTTCCACGCCGTCGAAATCGACGGCGAGCCCTACTGGGACGGCGGCTTCATGGGCAACCCGGTGCTGCATCCGCTCGTTGAACGCACCGATGCGCGCGACCTCATCGTGGTGCAGATCAACCCGCTCCTCCGCCCCGGCACGCCGAAGACGGCACGCGACATCCTCAATCGCGTCAACGAGATCAGTTTCAACTCGGCCCTGCTAAACAGCATCCGCACCATCCTGCTTCTGAAGGAACTGGCCGGAGAGGCGGGCTTTGCCGATGAACGCCTCTCCCACCTGATGCTCCATCGCATCCATGCCGAGGAGGAGATGGCCGAACTCGGCGTATCGTCGAAGTTGAACGCGGAGTGGCCCTTCCTCCAACACCTGCACGATGTCGGCTGGCGTGCCGCCGACCGTTTCCTCGCCGAACACCGCGACGATCTCGGCGTGCGCTCGACCTATCCGCTCGAGCATGTGCTGTGGGGTGTCGATCGCGTCATGCGCGCCGCGGCTGAAGCCGCCTGCACGGCTGAGGACGAGACGACCGATCAGTCAGGGGTGCGATGATCGGCATCCTCGGCATCGTTCTGTCGCTGGGCCTGCTCATCCTTCTCGCTTTCCGCGGCTTGACCGTCCTTCTGGTCGCTCCAGCCATGGCGGTGCTCGCTGCCGCCTTTGACGGCGGCATGCCGCTGCTTGCCACCTACACGCAGATCTTCATGCGCGCGGCGGCCGACTTCATCGCGCAGTTCTTTCCGCTCTTTCTGCTCGGTGCCGTGTTCGGCAAGCTGATGGAGGACACGGGCAGCGCTGAGGCTCTGGCCCGCGGCCTGGTGGCGAAACTGGGGGCGGAGCGCTCCATGCTCGCCGTCGTGCTCGCTTGTGCCGTGCTCACCTATGGCGGCGTGTCGCTGTTCGTCGTCGCCTTCGCCGTCTACCCGATCGCCGCCGCCCTCTTCCGCCAAGCCGACATCCCGAAACGGCTCATGCCCGCCGCCATCGCGCTCGGCTCCTTCACCTTCACCATGTCGGCCCTTCCCGGCACGCCGGCGATCCAGAATGCGATCCCGATGCCGTTTTTTGGCACCACCGCCTTCGCTGCCCCGGGGCTCGGTATCATCACCGCGTTGGTGATGCTCGCCTTCGGCCTCGCGTGGCTGACTTGGCGCGAACGCAGCCTGAAGGCGAAGGGCGAAGGGTACGGCGCGGCCGATGGCGAGCGGGTCAAGCCAGACAAACGCCTGCGCGAAGCCGCGCAGGATGAGGGGTTCGACCTGATGGAGATCGGCGACCACCCCGCCCCTGCCGGCACGCCCCTTCCGCGCGCCTGGCTTGCCGGCCTGCCGGTGGTGCTGGTGGTCGCGGTCAATCTGATCGTCACCGCCTTCGTCATCCCCCGCCTCGACACGGCCTATCTTGCCGAAGCGCGCTTCGGTGCCACCGACATCGCGGCCGTGCGCGGCATCTGGGCAATCATCGCGGGGCTTCTGGTCGCGATCCTCTTCCTCATCCTTGTCAATCGTTCGCGCCTCGCTTCGCTCTCCCGCACACTGGACGACGGCGCCAACGCCTCCGCCCTGCCGATCTTCAACACCGCGTCTCTGGTCGGGTTCGGGGCGGTCATCGCCTCGCTCGGCGCCTTCGCCACTCTCCGCGATCTGGTGCTCGGCGTCGGTGGCGGCAGCGTGCTGATCAGCCTCGCCTTTGCCGCCTCGGTCCTGGCCGGCATGACCGGCTCCGCTTCAGGCGGCATGACCATCGCGCTGCACGCGCTCGGTGCGACCTATCTCGAGATGGGTCAGGCGGCCGGCATCGCGCCCGACCTTTTGCATCGCGTAACCACAGTTGCAACCGGCGTGCTGGACACGCTGCCGCACAATGGCGCCGTCATCACCCTGCTCGCCATCTGCCGCCTCAAGCACGGCGAGGCCTACGGCGACATCGCCATGACCGGGATGGTCGGCCCTCTCCTCTCCCTCGTGGTGCTGGTCGGTCTCGGCAGTCTGTTCGGCTCGTTCTAGCGCACTCGCTGCAGCAATCGCGGCGCGAAGAGAATGCCGGCGGCGACAAGCCAGAGGCCGAGGGCAATGGGACTTGCAAAAAGCACCAACACCTCGCCCCCGGAGAGAGCGAGCGCGCGACGGATGTTGTCTTCGATCAGGCGGCCGAGCACGAGACCAAGAAGCATCGGAAGAAGCGGTACTCCGGCCTTTCTGCCGGCCCAGCCGAGCACACCGAAGGCGATGGCGAGGAAAAGATCGCGCACGGAGTTGTTCACCGCCCACACCCCGGAGAAGGCGCAGGCGACGACGGTTGGAGAGAGCGCCCAGGGCGGCAGCGCGAGAATCCGGATGAACAGCCCAACAAGCGGAAGATTGAGTACGAGCAGAACGACGTTGCCGACAACGAAGGAGGCGATCAGTCCCCACACAATCTCAGGCCGCTGAATGAAGAGAAGCGGTCCTGGCGTGATGTTGTAGAGCATCAGGGCACCGAGCAGAACGGCGGTGGTTCCCGACCCTGGAATGCCTAGCGCCAGCATGGGCACCATCGCGCCTGTCTGCGCCGCGTTGTCGGCGGTCTCCGGCGCGGCGACTCCCCGGATGTCACCAGTGCCGAACGTGCCCGTGCGATCGACGAGGCGACGCTCGAGCGTCCAGGACAGTGTCGCCGCGATTGAAGCCCCGGTTCCCGGCAACACGCCGACGACAAAGCCGACCAGAGCCGCGCGCAGCATCGTCGGCAGGGTATGCAGAATCTCTCCGATGGCGGGAAAGGAGCGTCCGAGCGGTGTCGAAACGAGCGAAACCATCGCTGCTCGCTCCTCGATGAGCGTCAGAACCTCCACAACGGCGAAGAGGCCGATGACCACGACCGTGAAGTCCACCCCATCGAGAAGTTCGAGTTCGCCGAATGTGAAGCGCTCGATGCCGGTTCCGCTGTCGGTGCCGACCGCGGAAAGCAACAGCCCGAAGGCTGCCGCCGCGATGGACTTCGCAGGGCGTGCACCGCCGACGCCTGCGAGAAGGGCGAAGGCGAAGACCATGAGAGCAACATATTCCGCCGGACCAAAGGCGAGGGCCGCGCGCGCGATCGCCGGAGCAGCGAGGATCATCAACACCGTCGCCCCCACCCCACCGATGAACGAACCGATTGCAGTGATCGACAGCGCGAGGCCACCCTCGCCGCGTCTTGCCATCGGGTAACCATCCAACGTTGTCATCACGGACGAGGGATCGCCCGGCACGTTGAGCAGGATGGCGGCGATCCGCCCACCATATCCGCCACCGTAATAGACCGCGGCAAGAACGATCAACGCGCTCTCCGGCGGCAGTTTTAGCGCATAGACGAGAGGAAGCAGGAGGGCGACCGCGTTCAGGGGCCCGATTCCCGGCAGTGCGCCGACAGCAGTGCCGACAAAGGCCCCGATCGCGGCAAGGGCGAGGTTCAGGGGGGTGAGCGCCACCGCGAAACCGGCACTGAGGGAATTGAGCGTTCCGCTCATCCGATCACGCCCCGCGGCAGTGGGATATCGCGCCCCCGGTCGATGAGAGCCCAGAGTGCGACGGAGCCGAGGATCCCATAGGCTGCAGCCGCGATGAGGCGAGCGCCAAAGAGCAGAGCCCCGCCCGCAAGGACTGCCGCGGTCGTGGGGAGGAAACCGAGCAGGCGAAGCGTGGCGGCGTAAGCGGCCAGCCACGCGACAGCCGCCACCAGGAGAAGGAGGCACCTCAGACCCGGCCAGCGCGCGCCCTCGCGCGGAGCAAAGCCAATCGCCGCTCCGCAGAGGACGGGTGCACTCCCCGCAAAAGCGGGGAAGGCGCGCGGGCCCACGGGGTCGCCGGCGAACCGCACCTCCCACGAAACCGCCAGGAAAACCGCGGCGCCTCCGACCAGAACAAGCAGTGCGCCGACGACTCGATCCGTCACGCCCGGTGGCCCGACGAGCCGAGGCTACTGCACCAAGCCAATCTCACGGAGGAGCAAGCGCATTTCGCTGACCCTCTGGATCGCCAGCGCGGTGAAGGCGTCCCCTGTCGAGGGGAAGGCGAACAGGCCCGCCTTCACCCGTTCCTCGACGAAGCGCGAGTCTGCGGTGAGGCGCGCCATCGCCTCGACCCAGAATCGATAGGCTTCGTCAGGAGCTGCAGGCGGCATGTAAAGCACGCGCACGATCGGCCATTCCACCGCAACACCCTGTTCCCGCGCCGTCGGCACGGACGCGAACGGGCCCGGAAGACGTTCCGGTGCCAGAACGGCAAGCAGCCTGATCCCGCCGGCCTCCAGCTGGCCCTTCACCTCGGACGCATCGCCCGGGAAGACTTGGATGTGGCCGCCGAGCAAGGCCGCCATCGCCTGGCCGCCGCCCTCGAAGCTCGCGTAACGAAGCCGACGCGGGTCGACACCGGCCGCGCGTGCAACAAGCGCGACCTTCATCCAATCCTGGCTGCCGACGGTGCCGCGTGCCCTCGATGAACCATGAACGTCTCTCCCTGCAATCAGCTCTTGCTGCCGCTAGGGTGCGAGGAAAAGCCACTCACCCTCCCCCCGCGAACAGCCGCTGGTAGCGTTCAATCATCACCCGCTCATCGAACTCCGCTTCAGCCCTCGCACGGTTCGCCTCGCCGACACTGCGCCACAGGGCTTCGTCGTTGAGTACGCGCAACATCGCCTCGGCGAGAGCGCCCTCGTCCTTAGGCACGATCAGCGGCGCGTTCTCAGCCGCCACCATGGCACGGATGTCGCCGACATCGGTCGCGACCACTGGCAGCCGCGACGCCATGCCCTCGAGAACGCACATCGGCATCTGTTCGGTGTCAGAGGAAAGGGCGACCAGATCGAAGCGGCGATAGAACGGAGCGGGATCGGCCTGTCGCCCGTGGAAGATGACCGCTTCGGCAATGCCGAGCTCCTGCGCGAGTCGCTCCAGTCGAGGTCGTTCCGGCCCCTCACCGACGATCTCGAGCCGCACCGGCCGCCTCGCCCGTACAATCGCGACCGCGCGCAAAAGACGTTCAAGTTTCTTCTCGGCCCGCAGCACCGCTACCGTCCCGACCACCGGCTCCGGCGGCAGCGGCGAGGGAACGCGCGGGGCGAAGCGCGCCAGATCAATGCCGTTCGGCAAATAGCGTACACGCTCGCCTGGCAAGCGCCAAACTTCACGTGCAATTCGCTCTAGAGTTCGCGAAGGCAGCACGACAGTGGCACGACGCAGGACGAGACGTCGCGTCCATACACGCCTCGCCAACTGCCGCGTGCGCTCCTCGGGCCCGAACCCGTCCTCGATGTGCACATGACGGGCGAGCGGGACGAGGTTCGCCATCGCCCACTCGATCGAGCCCCAGTTGTGGGTGACGAGGAGGTCGGGCCGCAGCGTCCGCAGCAGTTGGCGAAACCGGCGGAGATTGCCGATCGTGTCGCCCTTCGCCACGGCGGCCTCCGGAAAGGTGACAACGAGCTCGCGCGGCAGACGCTCCGCACAGTCCCGCACCCCGTCCATGGCGACAATCGCATGGCGCCACGCAGGCCCGAACGCGGCAGCGAGGCGAACGAAGCGCACCTGCGCCCCTCCGACGGTGAACGTCGGAAACACCGAAAGCATGAGGGGCGGCTGATCGCGTGGCATCGCAACTGCACTCTCCTGCGAAGCAGAGAAGCGAACGCGACCGCCCCTGTCCAGGAGCAACCGAACACCCGATGGTCCGCACGTTGCGTCGGCTTGCCGCGGCCAATTTCGCCGGTCACGATATATCCGGTCACGATCCCGAGGAACGCTGCATCGCAAGAGACCAGGAGAGGACAGAACCAGCCCCATGACCGACCCGCCACCCGCCAGCACTTCCAAGGCAGAGACGCGCGCGGAACAGATCGCCCGCGTACACTACACTGAAGACGGGCGTCGGCGCTGGCCGTTCGAGGGGGTTGCAACCCTGCTCGACGCTCCGCTCGACGAGGCGGCAGCAAAGAATCCCGCAGCCTCCTCGCTCGACATCGCCCTCCTTGGCGTGCCGTTCGATCTCGGCGTCACCAATCGCCCCGGCGCACGCCTCGGGCCGCGGACGGTGCGCTCGGTCGAACGGATCGGTCCGTACGAACCCGTGCTCGATCTCGTCCCCCTTGCCCTCGCGCGCGTTGCCGACATCGGAGACATCCCCCTCCCCTCACGCTACGGGCTCGAACGCTGTCACGAGGCGATCGAGGCCTTCATCGGTCGTCTCGCGGCGGCCGGCATCCGACCACTCGTCGTCGGCGGGGACCATTCCATCACAGGGCCCATTCTGAAGGCGCTCGGCCGCGGCCGCCCCTTGGGCCTGATCCAGATCGACGCCCATGCCGACACCGCTGGCCCCCTTGAAGGCACGGGCGGGCACCATGGCGCGCCCTTCCGTGAAGCCGCCGTCGCTGGCGTTCTTGATCCGAAACGCACGATCCAGATCGGCATTCGCGGCGGCGCGACGTGGCTGTGGGAATATTCGCATGAGTCGGGCATGACCGTCGTGCCGATGCACGAGGTCGAGACGCTGGGCATCGCCGGCGTGATTGCGCGCGCGCGCGCCGTGGTCGGCGACGGCCCCTGCTATCTCTCCTTCGACATCGACGCGCTCGACCCCGCCTTCGCTCCGGGGACCGGCACGCCGGAGGTCGGTGGGTTCACGACGCGCGAGGCAATCGCGCTCCTGAGGGGCCTGGCGGGGCTCGACATCCTTGCGGGCGACGTGGTCGAAGTGGCCCCGCAATACGACCCCACCACCGTCACCGCACAGGCCGCAGCGCAGCTCCTGTTCCAGATCCTCTGCCTGATGGTGAAGGCCCCCTCGTTCCGCCCGCGTACCTGATGCGCGCTTGCGCGGCGACGGCAACGCGCTGGGCTTAAATCGTCGCGGAGAACGCGGCCATCGCGCGGCGCACGGGGTCTGCAGGGAAAGCAGGGATGCTGTTTCGTCGTTCGTTCCTGCACCTGACCGCAGCGGGGGCGGCCCTCCTAGCCGCCGGCCGCACGCTTGCCCTGGCGCAGCAACGCACCGTTCGCATCGCCACCGAGGGCGCCTACGCGCCGTGGAACTTCACCGGCCCTGGCCGCCAGCTCCTTGGCTTCGAGATCGACCTCGCCAACGATCTCTGCCGGCGGATGAACGCGCGCTGTACCATCGTGGCGCAGGACTGGGACGGCATCATCCCAGGGCTCGCCGCAGGTCGCTATGATGCGATCGTGGCCAGCATGAACGTCACTGACCAACAGCTCGAATACAACTGTTCCTGATCTCGTTTGGCCTCGCCCAGCGCATTTCTCGGGGAGACAGCAGCAGCGTGCAGCGATCGCCCGCGCGCTCGCCATGCGTCCGCGCGTCCTGCTGTTCGACGAGCCGACCTCCGCGCTCGACCCCGAACTCGTGGGCGAGGTCCTGCGCGTCATCAGAGAGCTCGCAGACGAAGGGCGAACGATGCGTCTTGTGACGCACGAGATAGGCTTCGCACGCGAGGTGGCGGATCGCATCGTCTTCCTGCACCAGGGGCGGATGGAGTGCGATGGGCCGCCCGGCACGCTGTTCACCGATCCGCCTTCGGAACGGTTCGGCGCCTTCGTCACCCGCTTCCGCGAGGAGGAACGGCTGCGCGGCGCATGGTGAAGCGGAATCGTCAGAGCGGCGTCGAAGGATCAAAACCTGCCTACGCCACAGGCTCGGCCGTCTCTGCCCTGACCCAGGCGAGGAACTCGGCATCCCCGCCTGCTGCGGGCAGGGCAAGGATGGCAGGAAGCGAGTACGACGACAGAGCGCGAACGCATGCCGTGACGGCGGAAAGGCGCGACCGCGTGGTTTTGGCGATCAACGCGCTCTCCGCGCTTTCCTCGAGCCTGCCCTGCCAGCGGTAGATCGCCGTGTGGGAAGCGAGCACGTTGACGCACGCGGCGAGCCGTTGCTCGACGAGCGTGCGGCCGATGCGCTTTGCCTCTTCCGCGGTCGCCGCAGTGACGTAGACGAGCAGAACCTCATTCTCCCCCATCGCGGTCGCCTCTCCTTAGCCGGCAAAGGCGGGTGCCGCGGCGAGTGTGGCGCGCACGGCCTCGAGCGCCGCCTCCGCCTTGTCGCCCTCAGGCCCGCCCGACTGTGCCATGTCGGGACGGCCGCCACCGCCCTTGCCGCCGACTGCGGCGGCCGCCGCGCGCACGAGTTCGACTGCAGAGAAGCGTGGCGTCAGGTCAGGCGACACCGCGACCACGATCGAGGCCTTGCCGTCCATCGGCGAGACGAGTGCGACCACACCGGAGCCGAGGCTCCGGCGCAGCTCGTCCGCGAGGCCCTTCAGATCCTTCGGCGCCACCTCAACGATACGTCCAAGGAACGAAATGGAGCCGATTCGTTCCAGCCCTGCCGCTACACCTACGGCACTTGTGGCAAGCTTGCGACGCAGGTCGGTGACCTCGCTCTCGAGCCGGCGCTTTTCGTCGATGAGCGCCTCCACACGTGCCGGCACCTCGGACGGTGGGGCGCGAAGAGCAACCGCGACCAACAGCAATGCGCGTTCCATTGCCGCGACATGCGCCAGCGCCGCCTCGCCAGCGACCGCCTCGATGCGACGCACACCCGCCGACACCGCACCTTCGGACACAATCTTGAACAGCCCGATATCGCCAGTCGCGCGCACATGCGTCCCGCCGCAGAGTTCGACCGAATAGAGCCCACCGCGCGCCGTCGCCTCGGGATCCGAGCCCATCGAGACAACCCGCACCTCCTCGCCGTACTTCTCGCCGAACAGCGCGAGAGCACCCTGCTTCACCGCCTCGTCTGGCGTCATCAGCCGGGTGACGACGGGAGCATTCTCGCGCACGCGCGCGTTCACCTCCGCCTCCACCCAGGCGAGCTCCTCAAACGTGATCGGCTTCGGGTGGCTGATGTCGAACCGCAGCCGATCTGGCGCGACGAGCGACCCCTTCTGAGCCACGTGAAGCCCCAAGCGGCGCCGAAGCGCCTCGTGCAGAAGATGCGTGGCGGAGTGATGGGCGCGGATTGCTGTGCGTCGCGCATGGTCGATTTCCGCCACCACGGCCTGACCGACGCGGGCGATCCCCTGCTTCACGCGCCCCTGGTGCACGAACAGATCGCCAAGTTTTTTCTGCGTGTCCGTGATCTCAATGACCAAGCCGTCCTGCGTGCGGATCGTTCCGGTATCACCCACCTGCCCGCCTGACTCGCCATAGAACGGTGTCTGATTGAGCAGGATGGCGACCTCATCGCCGCCCCGCGCCTCGTTGACCGGCTGGCCATTGGCAACGATGGCACGAATCTCGGCTTCTGCCATCTCCGCCGTGTAGCCGAGGAACTCGGTGGCGCCGAGTTTCTCCTTGAGGTCAAACCACACAGCCTCCGTCGCTGCCTCGCCGGAACCCACCCAGGCCGCGCGGGCACGCGCGCGCTGCTCCGCCATCGCGCGTTCGAAGCCCTCGACATCGACCCCGCGGCCTTCCGCCTTCAGCGCATCCTGGGTGAGATCCAGGGGAAAACCGTAAGTGTCATACAAGCGGAAGGCGACCTCACCCGGCAGCGGCACGCCGCGCGGCAATTTCGCTGTCTCCTCGGCGAGGAGATGCAGTCCGCGCTCCAGCATTGCACGGAACCGCGTCTCCTCCGTGCGCAGGGTTTCGGTGATCAGAGCCTCCGCCCGGCCGAGTTCGGGGTAAGCGACGCCCATCTGGCGGATCAGGGCCGGCACGAGGCGCCACATCAGGGGTTCGCGCACGCCCATCAGATGCGCATGGCGCATGGCACGCCGCATGATTCGGCGCAGCACGTAGCCCCGCCCCTCGTTGGAGGGAAGCACCCCGTCCGCGATCAGGAAACAGGAGGCGCGGAGATGATCCGCCACCACGCGATGGCTGATTCGGTGCGGCCCGTCCGGGTCGGTGCCCGAGGCCTCGGCGGAGGCGAGGATGAGGGCGCGCAGCGTATCGGTATCGTAATTGTCGTGCTTGCCCTGCAGGATCGCCGCCGTCCGCTCAAGCCCCATGCCAGTGTCGATCGAGGGCTTGGGCAGCCGAACGCGCCGCCCGTCCGGCAGCTGTTCGTACTGCATGAAGACGAGGTTCCAGATTTCGATGAACCGATCGCCATCGGCATCCGCGCTGCCCGGCGGCCCGCCCGGGATTTCGGGCCCGTGGTCGTAGAAGATCTCGGAACATGGCCCGCAGGGGCCGGTGTCGCCCATCGCCCAGAAATTGTCGGCGGTGGCGATGCGGATGATACGCTCGTCCGGCAGCCCCGAAACCTTGCGCCAGGCTTCCGCCGCCTCGTCATCGTCGTGGTAGATGGTGACGAGGAGCCGCTCCTTCGGCAGGCCGAACTCTCGCCTGACAAGGGTCCAGGCGAGTTCGATCGCGACATCCTTGAAATAGTCGCCGAAACTGAAATTGCCCAGCATTTCGAAGAAGGTGTGATGACGAGCCGTGTAGCCGACATTGTCGAGATCGTTGTGCTTTCCGCCCGCGCGGACGCATTTTTGCGCCGTCACCGCGCGCGTGTAGGGGCGGTGTTCGAGCCCGGTGAATACGTTCTTGAACTGCACCATCCCCGCATTGGTGAACATCAAGGTCGGGTCGTTGCGCGGGACGAGCGGGGAACTCTCCACCACCGTGTGGCCGTGGCGACGGAAGAAGTCGAGGAAAGCGGCGCGGATGTCGTTCGAGGAAGGCATGCGACGAAAATAGTCCCGTGCCATCGCCGCCGAAAGGCCTTCGGGAGACAGGTTAGAAGGGGTGTTCGTCAACGGTGATAGGGGGCGGGAAGCAGCGAGGCTATCGCCAGCCGCCCGCGCCCGCGCAGGATCACAGTCCGCCGCATGGTCGAACAGGTGTTGGCAGCAGAGCCCGCAGGGTGAAACGACGGCGATCCGGCCTTGTTCGTCGGGCCTCCGGTGGCGCACCGCGACCACTGCCTCAATGGTGCTCTCTCCGCCCATGACCGCCGCGCCGACTGCCACCACCTCGGCGCAGACCGCCGCCCTGCCGACAGTCGCATCGAGATTGACCGCCGCGTAGATGCGCCCCGTGGCGCCGCGCCCCCCAGTGTGGCGGCCATAGCGATAGCGCTGGCGTACGGCATCCACAGCCGCTTCCACGAGCGCCCGGTCGGCCGCTCAGAGGAGAGGCGCGAGAGAACCTTCGGCCTTCACGGCCGCTGCAGCCGAAAGAGACGGAAGCCGCTCAGTCTGCGGCGTCCGCCTCCTCGCCGCCAGCGCTCATCAGGGCGCCCGCAACTTGGCCGGCCTGGGCGCGGATCCGCTCCTCGATCTTCGCCGCCACCTCGGGGTGTTCGCGCAGAAAGGCCTTGGCGTTCTCCCGCCCCTGGCCGATGCGCTGGCTGTCAAAGCTGAACCACGCGCCCGATTTCTCGACCACGCCAGCCTTCACCCCGAGGTCGATCAGCTCGCCAACCTTCGAGATGCCTTCACCGTAGGTGATATCGAACTCGACCTGACGGAACGGAGGTGCGAGCTTGTTCTTCACCACCTTGACCCGCGTCTGGTTGCCGACCACCTCATCGCGGTCCTTGATCGCGCCGATGCGGCGGATCTCGAGCCGGATGGAGGCGTAGAACTTTAGCGCGTTGCCGCCCGTCGTCGTTTCCGGATTGCCGAACATCACGCCGATCTTCAGTCGGATCTGGTTGAGGAAGATCAGGATCGTGCGCGACCGCGAGACGGAACCGGTGAGCTTGCGCAAGGCCTGGCTCATCAGCCGCGCATGCAGGCCGACGTGCGAGTCGCCCATCTCGCCCTCGAGTTCGGCGCGCGGCACAAGCGCAGCGACACTGTCCACCACCAGCACGTCGATCGCACCGGAACGGACGAGCGTGTCGGCGATCTCCAGCGCTTGTTCGCCCGAATCGGGCTGGCTGATGATCAGGTTGTCGACATCAACCCCGAGCTTGCGGGCATAGACCGGATCGAGCGCGTGCTCGGCGTCGATGAAGGCGCAAGTGCCGCCGCGCTTCTGCGCCTCCGCGATGCAGTGGAGCGCGAGCGTGGTCTTGCCCGAACTTTCCGGGCCGTAGATCTCGATGATTCGCCCGCGCGGCAAGCCGCCGATGCCGAGCGCGAGGTCGAGCCCCAACGAGCCCGTGGGAATGGTTTCGATCGCCTCGGCCGCTTCGCGCGCACCCATGCGCATCACTGAGCCCTTGCCGAAGGCCCTCTCAATTTGGGCCAGCGCCTGATCCAGCGCCCTGTTCTTGTCCATGCCGGCCTCTGTCACCTCTGCCTGCCGGGGATGCAACACTCGGTCGCGCAATCGCCCCGCCTCGTACATTGTCTCATAGCATGGGTGTGGGGCGGCGTCGCCGGATCTGCGAGTCGGCGACGGCCGGGGCCGGCGGTCGGAGTGCGGCCGCGGCTTTGTGTCACAGATGCGTGAAGCCAACCGACGGGAGGCGATATTGATCCAGCGCAACGCTTTCGAAACCCTTTTTCTCCATAAGGGAATGCAACGGACCCACCACGGTCCTGGGCGCACGATCCGGTTTCTCCCCACCGCGATCGGCGCGGCAGCCAACATCACGCTGCCACTTGGGCGCGACCCCGGTCGCGCCTTTTTTTCAGCTGCAGCGTCCTTGCGCCGCTGGCCGCCCCGCGGCTTGAGACCGGAGCCAAGCAACCCCACGTGCCACAGGTGCGTGGCCCGGCCCAACACGAACCATCATGAGGAGGGACCCGATGCTCACAACAGCCATCTTCCCCGGCCGTTACGTGCAGGGCGACGGCGCGTTGTCTGTGCTCGGCGAGGAGCTCGCCCGCTTCGGAGAGCGCGCCTTCGCCGTCATGGACCCCTTCGCTATGGCCTCGCTGCGCGAGGAGATTGAGGCGGGAATCGGCACCCACGTGCGCCTTTCAGCGGAGCGCTTCGCCGGCGAGTGCAGCGACGAGGAGATCGGGCGGCTGGCAGACGAGGCCCAGGCCGTCACCCCGCATGTCATCGTCGGCATCGGAGGCGGCAAGACGCTGGATACCGCGAAGGCGGTCGCGCACGCCCTTCGCCTCCCGGTCGCCATCGTGCCGACCATCGCCTCCACCGATGCGCCCTGCTCCGCTCTGTCTGTCATCTACACGCCCGACGGCGCGTTCAAACGCTACCTCTTCCTGCCGCGCAACCCCGACCTCGTGCTGGTCGACACCGGTGTGATCGCACGCGCCCCGGTGCGTTTCCTGGTCGCCGGCATGGGCGACGCGCTCTCCACCTGGTTCGAGGCCGAGGATTGCCGGGTAAAGCGGGGGACGAACATGACCGGCCGGCTTGGGCCGATGACCGCCTATGCGCTCGCCCGACTCTGCTACGACACGCTCCTGAAGTATGGCGTACTGGCCAAGGCAGCCTGCGCGCGCAAGGTGGTCACCCCCGCCCTCGAGCACATTGTCGAAGCCAACACGCTGCTCTCGGGGCTTGGCTTCGAGTCGGGCGGTCTGTCGGCCGCACATGCCATCCACAACGGACTGACAGCGCTGCACGAGACCCACGCCTCCTGGCACGGCGAGAAGGTGGCGATCGGCACGCTTGCCCTGCTCATGCTCGCCGATCGTTCGCCCGCCCTGATCGACGAAGTGTTCGGCTTCTGCGAGCAAGTGGGGCTGCCCACCACGCTTGCCCAGATCGGGCTCGGCGACGCCGAAGAGACGGCACTGATGCGCGTGGCAGAACGCGCCTGTGCCGAAGGCGAGACGATCTGGAACATGCCGCACGAGGTGAGCCCCCGCCGAGTCGTCGCCGCCCTGCGTGCTGTGGACGAGGAGGGGCGCAGGCGCGCCAAGCTGGCGCAACTGCCCGCCGCAGCGGAGTAGCGGCCGTAAGGCGGAGCGCGATGGGCGCGCGCTCCCCCCCCTTGCGCGGCGCTTCGCCCAGGCGCACTCCGGACCTGCGAACCGGAGATTTCGCCCATGGACGTCGACGACCCCGACACGCTCGCAGAAGCCCGCACCGTGCTCGACCGCTACGAGGCGGCGCTGATAGCGAACGACGTCGCCGTGCTCGACCAACTCTGTTGGGATGATCCGCGCGGCGTCCGTTTCGGGGTCGGTGAAATCTTGCCGGATGCCGACGCCATTCAATGCTTCCGCCAGTCCCGCGCCGGCACCGGCTACCCGCAGCGGGAGCGGCTGGAAACGCTGATCACCGCCTTCGGGCGTGATCTCGCCGTCACCAACATCGTCTTCCGCCGCCTCGCCGACGGCACGATCGGGAGGGAGACGAAAATTCTCGCCCCCCTGCCGGGGCTCGGCTGGCGCATCGTCTCCGCCCACGTCTCGCTCACGCCGCCCGGCACGGCGATCGAGCGCTGAGGAGCGCGGATGTCGCGTCGGGTCGTCGTCATCGGCGCAGGCGCGGTCGGCGCGGCGTGTGCCTTCGTCCTCGCCCGCGAAGGCCATCGCGTTGTGCTGGTCGAGCCGGGGCCGCCGGGCGGCGCGCAGGCAGCTTCCCATGGCAACGCGGGCTGGATCAGCCCGGAAAGCGTGGTGCCCATCGCCACCCCTGGCCTGTGGCGAAAGGTCCCCCGCCTCCTCTCTGACCCCGAGGGGCCGCTGACGGTCCGCCCCCTTGCCCTGCCCGGCCTTCTGCCCTGGCTCTGGCGCTTCCTCACTGCCAACGCCACCGCCGAGCGCGCAACGCGCACGTCCCGTGCGCTTGCCGCCCTCCTGCACGATGCGGTCGACCGCCACCAGGCGCTCGCCGCCGAGGCGGGCTGCCCCGACCTCGTGGTGCGGTCGGGGCACCTCTACATCTGGCGCGACCGCGCCGCCTTTGAGACTGACCGCTTCGGCTGGGCACTGCGGCGTGCTGCCGGCGTGGTTTGGCGCGACCTCTCGGCAGAGGAGTTGGCGCAGGAGGAACCCGCCCTCTCCCGCGCTTGGCGCTTCGGCGTGCTGGTCGAAACAGGCGGGCAGGTGTGCGATCCGTCGGCCCTGGTGAAGGCATATGTCGAGGCGGCGAGAAGGCTCGGCGCCGAGCACGTCTGCACGCGAGCCACCGGCTTTCGGCTCGAACATGGTCGGCTGCGCGCGGTGGAGACGGAGCGCGGGGCGATCGACGCGGATGCCGCTGTCATCGCAGCCGGTATCCGCTCAGGTGCCCTCGCGCGCGCCGCTGGAGACCGCATCCCTCTCGCCTCGGAACGCGGCTATCACGTGATGATCCGCGACCCCGAGGTTTCCGTCCGCACTCCGGTGATGGCGGCGGATGTGAAGGCGCCGCTGACGCCGATGACGGGAGGATTGCGCGTCGCCGGCCAGGTCGAGCTCGCAGCGATCGATGATCCGCCGGACTGGCGTCGCGCAGCCATCCTGGAGCGGGCGGCGGCGAGCCTCTTGCCCGGCCTGCCGCGGCCGCTGCCGCGCGAACGCGTCACGGTCTGGATGGGTCATCGCCCCTCCGTCGCCGATGGGCTGCCGGTGATCGGCGGCTCGCGCGCCTCCCCCGACATCCTCCTCGCCTTCGGCCATGGCCATGTCGGGCTCGCCGCCGCGCCGAAAACAGCCGCGCTGATTGCCGACCTTCTCGCCCATCGCCCTCCCTGCATCGACCTCGCACTCTATAGCCCAGCGCGTTTCCGCTGACGGAGCCGTCACTTCGCGCCGCACCGACCGCGCGTCACACTCATCGGCGAGGAGTGCCCGATGTCCATCCGTTCGCGCCCCATGCCCAGGCCGCTCGATCCCCTGAAGGTCCGCGACCCGTGTCTCACTGCGAAGGGCGAACCCCGCGCCTCTGTCGCCCTCGAAGCGCTGCGCACGCTGTGGTTCAACACCGGCACGCTGTGCAACACTGCGCACATTGCTACATCGAATCGAGCCCGCGCAACGATTGGCTCGTGTATCTGAGCGCCGCGGAGGTGGCCGCCTTTCTCGACGAGGCCGAGGCGCTGGGCGCGCCGGTTGAGACGGTCGGCTTCACCGGTGGCGAGCCGTTCATGAACCGCGCCCTCCCCGCCATGCTTGTCGACGTGCTCGCCCGGCCCTGTCGCCTCACCGCCATCGTGCGCACCAACGCCATGGCGCCGCTCGGGCAGAAGCGCGCCACCCTGCTTGCCCGACGCGATCGTTTCGGGCCGGAACGGCTGATCCTGCGCGTGTCGCTCGACCACTTACGCGCCGATCGCCACGACCTCGAACGGGGCCCGGGCAGTTTTGTCAACGCGATGGAGGGGCTCGCCTGGCTCGCCCGCGAGGGCTTCACTGTCCATGTCGCGGGCCGGGCAGGCTTCACCGAGGAAACCTAGGACGCGCTAAGCGAGGGCTTCGCCCGCTTGTTCACCGAACGCGCGATCCCGATTGATGCAGAGGGTCCCATCGCGCTCACCCTGTTCCCCGAGATGGACCCGACCATCGACGTACCGGAGATCACGCAAGCCTGCTGAAGCATCCTCGGCAAGAGCCCGGCGAGCGTGATGTGCGCCACCTCGCGCATGGTGGTGAAAGGCAAAGGGCGGAGCGCCGGGCCGTGGTCGCCTGCCCCCTCCACCCCTCCGACCCGCAGTTCGAACTTGACGCCACCCTCGCCTCTGCATCACGGCCTGTGCAACTGAACCACCCGTACTGGGCGAAGTTCTGCGTCCTCGGCGGTGGTGCCTGCAGCCGCTGAGGTCTTCGTCATGGCGGCGGGAAGCGCCGCGGGCGAAGCCCCGCCTGGAACCAGGTGACGAAGCTCACGATGTCGAACACGGGCACGCCGAGCGCCTCTTGTAAGTCGGCCGCATAGGGCGGCATATTGGTGCACTCGAGCACCACCGCGCCGACGTCGGGGTGCCTGCGCAGCAGCGTGCGCCCTGCCTCCAGCATATCCTCGCGCGCGAGGGCGATGTCGAGATCCTCGGCCTCGGCCTTGATGAGCACGCGGAACAGTTCGCGCCCGGTCTCGACCCCCACCACAGGCGTATCCGGCGGGCAGCCTGCAGCGCGAAGATGCGCCTCCGTCAGGCTCGTCGCACAGATGGTGATCACCCCCACACGCTGCCCCGGCGGCAGCAGCGCCTGCACGAGCGGCACCTGCATCAGACTCGACGCGGCGACAGGAACGTTGACCCGGGCGGCGAGCTCAGCCTGGAACAGGCTGAGGAAGCCGCAATTGGTGGTGATGCCCTCGCAGCCGAGCGCGACGAGCTCTTCCGCTGCACGGGCGAAGTCCTCGAACAGGCCGCGCGCCCCCTCCAGCACCACGCGTTCCGGGCTTGCCCCGCGCACAACCCGGAACAGCACCGGGAACGGCCAGGTCAGGCCGTTGCCCATGTCGCCCGGGATGCGCGGAAACCGCGCGTCCAGCATCAGGATACCGACTGGACAGCCGTAGACGCTCTTGCCGCCGCGCGCCACCGGCACGGCGGGGGTGGTCCAGAGGTTCATCGGGTCATCGTTGCGTGCGTTGCCATTAGGGGCAGAATAGGGGCTGAAACCGAGACGCGGGAGGTCTCGATGCGGCCTATTCGTTTCGCTCTCGCCCTGATCGCCCTGGCGGGACTGCTCTGCCAACCGGCAGCGGCGCAAGCCTTCCCGCAGGCCGGCAAACCCATCACCATCGTCGGCGGCTTTCCGAACGGATCCGGCACCGACATCTATGCGCGACGCCTCGCCGACCCCCTCGGCCGCGCGCTCGGGGCGAGCGTCATCGTCGACAACCGCGTCGGGGCCGGCGGCAACATCGCCATGGACCAGGTGGCGAAGGCCGAGGCGGATGGCCACACCATTCTCTTCGCCACCTCGGCCATGCTGGCGATCAACCCCGCCCTCTATGCACGGATGCCGATCGATACGATGCGCGATCTCGCCCCTGTGATCGCGCTTGCCGAGGTGCCAAACGCGCTCACCGTCTCGCCCGAGAAGCGGCCGCACTTCACCGACTGCAGGGCAGTGATCGCGGCGGCCAGAGCACGCCCCGGTGCACTGAACTACGCCTCGACGGGCAACGGCACCTCGACCCACCTCGCCGGCGCGCAGTTCGCCGCTGCTGCAGGGCTTGAGATCGTGCACGTGCCCTATCGCGGCGGCCCCTTCGCCATGCAGGCCCTGCTTGCGGGCGATGTCGACGTCTTCCTGCACCAGACCCCTGCCCTGGTTGGCCCCTTCCGGCAGGGCCAGGTGCAGCTGCTTGGCGTGACCAGCCGCGAGCCGCTGAAGGCCTTTCCTGGGGTGCCCACCATGGCCGACGCCTGCAGCCTGCCCGGCTTCGCCTCCACCACCTGGTATCTGCTCGCCGTGCCGGCGCGCACGCCCGAGGTCATCATTGCGCGGCTGGAACGCGCGGTGCGCGAGGTGATTTCAGCACCCGATTTCGTCGCCTGGGTGGAGGAGCTCGGCCTCACACCCATGGGCCAAGGTCCGGCAGAGGCGCGCGCCCTGCTGGCAAAGGACCTCGTCACCTGGGCCGAGGTGGTTCGCCGCGCCGGCGCGCGGGTCGACTGAGACGCAGCGCTCGGAAACCTTAGAGACCGAGGATCCGTCGTGCCTGCACCAGGTGCGGGCGGTCGATCATCCGCCCGTTTAGCGACACGACCCCCGCAGTCGGCGCGGCGTCGAAGGCAGCGATCACGGCTTCCGCCCAGGCCCTCTCCTCGGCCGTCGGAGCATAGGCCTCCTCGATGACGGCTACCTGCGCCGGGTGGATGGCGAGCCGACCGGCAAAACCGAGCCGCCGCCCCTCAGCGCAGTCGCGGCGCAATCCCTCGAGATCGCGGGCAGCGGCGTGCACGGTGTCGAGGGCGGGCACGCCGGCGGCCGCAGCGGCGATGAGGGTGAGAGACCGGGCGAGGCGATAGGGCTCATCCCAGCTGCCATCCTCGCGCCGGTTCGCTTTCGCGCCCAAGGCAGCGGCGAGATCCTCTCCCCCCCAGGTCAGGGCGGCGAGGCGTGGTGCGCCCGCATACTCGCGCAACGCGAAGAGCGCCGCTGGCGTTTCAGTCACGATCGGCAGCACTGCGATCGACCCCTCGCTCAGCCCCTCACGTGCCTCGAGCGCAGAGAGGGCGGCATCAAGCCGCACGAGGTCTTCGCGACCGGAACATTTCGGCAGCACAATCCCCGCGGGGCGGGCGGAGACGATGGCGGCGAGATCGGCCATTGTCAGACCCGTCTCCCACGCATTGACCCGCACCCAGGCGGAAGGTGAAGCGCCGCGCGTGCGCAGCCAGGCCGCTGCCATCTCGCGCGCCAGAGGCTTGCGGTCGGGACCGACCGAGTCCTCGAGATCGAGGATCACCGCTCCCGCCCCGCTCTCCCCCGCCCGCGCGAGCTTGCGTTCCGAATCGGCAGGGACGAACAGCCAGGAGCGCGCGATCATGCGGATGATGGCTCAGGCGGGCGCTTGCGCATCAGGGCCACACGCCGGCATCGCGCTACAACGGTCTCGTCCTGCTTCATCGCCTCGTGCAGGAAGGTGACGATGCCCTCGCTTGGGCGGGAGCGGCTCTCCCGCCGGCCAACGACCGTGGTGCGCACGCGGATCGTGTCGCCGGGGAAAAGAGGCGCGGGGAAGGCCACCTCGTCGAAGCCGAGATTGGCCACCGCGGTGCCGAGTGTGGTGTCGTGCACCGAAATCCCCACCATCAGCCCGAGCGTGTAAAGCGAGTTCACGATCGGCCGGCCGAAGGGAGAAGCCTTCATCGCTTCGGCGTCGAGATGCAGCGCGGCCGGATTCATGGTCAGCGCGCAGAACAGAACGTTGTCGGCATCCGTCACCGTACGGCGGATGGGATGCTCGATCACCATCCCCTCCCGGAACTCCTCGAACCAGAGGCCTGGCATTAGCGCACCCCGTTCGCCTTGGCGATGGGCTGCACGAACTGCGGCTCGGTATCCCAGGGGAACAGGATCCAGGTGTCCTGGCTCACTTCGGTGACGTAGGTGTCCACCATCGGTTTGCCGGCGGGCTTAGCGTAGACGGTAGCGAGATGCGCCTTCGGCAGCAGCTCGCGTACGGCGCGCGCGGTGGTGCCGGTATCGACCAGATCGTCGATAATCAACCAGCCCGCGCCGTCTCCCGCCGCTGCCGGTGGCTTGGTGACGCGCGGCTGGCCGCGATCCATCTCCTCGTAGGTGACGACGCTCACCGATTCGATCAGGCGGCAGTCGAGTTCGCGGGCAACGATGGCGGCGGGGATAAGGCCCCCGCGCGTGATGGCGACGATGCCGCGCCAGAGGCCGAGCGGGAGGAGCTTCCAGGCGAGCGCCTTGCCGTCGCGATGTAACTGGTCCCAGGTGACGGTATAGAACTTGCGGCTCACGGGCTCCTCGGTGGCAGATGCGGCGCTCTAGCATGCGGCCGCCGGGGCCGGGAGAGGCATGCGGGCGGGATCGGCGTTGCGCCGCCGGCCTCCCCTCCGGCATACGCTGCGCATGGACGCCGCCCATCCTCTCATCGCAACGATCGGCCTTGGTCTCGTCTACGCGCTCGCCGGCGGCACGCTCGCCGCGCTGGCGCGGCTGCCGCCAATTGTTGGCTACCTTGCTGCCGGGATCATGCTCGGGCCGCATACGCCGGGCTTCGTCGGCGACCAGGCGACGGCGCTCGAACTTGCCGAACTTGGCGTTATCCTACTGATGTTCGGGGTCGGGCTGCATTTCTCTCCCGCCGAGCTTCTTGCAGTACGCCGCGTCGCCCTGCCGGGCGCGGTCGTGCAGATGGCGACCGCCACCGCGCTCGGCGCCGTGGTGGCGCGGCAGTGGGGCTGGCCCTGGCCCGCCGCCGTGGTGTTCGGCCTAAGCCTCTCCGTCGCGTCCACGGTGGTGCTTCTGCGCGCGCTGACCGAGCGCGGCACGCTCGCCTCGCCAGAGGGGCGCATCGCGGTCGGCTGGCTGGTCGTCGAGGACATCGTCGTCGTCGTCGCGCTCGTGCTGTTGCCGGCTGCGGCGGGGTTCCTTGGCGGCATGCCGGCTGGCCTCGCTGCGGCGAAGACCGAGGATGTGGTGTGGGCGCTCGGCCTGACCATCGGCAAGCTCGCTCTCTTCGTCGCGCTGATGGTGCCGTTCGGCCGCCGTGCTGTGCCTTGGCTTTTGGTGATGGTCGCGCACCTGAAGTCGCGCGAGCTGTTCACGCTTGCCGCGCTCAGCATGGCGATCGGCATCGCCTTCCTCTCAGCCAAGGTGTTCGGCGTGAGCTTCGCGCTGGGGGCCTTCTTCGCTGGCATGGTGATGCACGGCTCGGGGATGGCCACGCGTGCAGCGGAACAATCCCTTCCGTTTCGCGATGCCTTCGCCGTGCTGTTTTTCGTGGCGGTGGGGATGATGTTCGACCCGGCGACCCTGGTTGAGAACCCCCTCGCGGTCGCGGCGACGGTTGCCATCGTCGTGCTCGGCAAATCAGCGGCGGCGATTGCGCTGATGGTGGCCTTCCGCCAGCCGCCCGCCGTGATCTGGACGGTTGCCGCCGCTCTCGCCCAGGTCGGGGAGCTCACACTGGTGATGGCGGATCAGGCGTTGCGGCTCGGCCTCATGCCCGCGGCAGGGCGCGATCTTGCGGTTGCTGCGGTGTTGATCTCGATCGCGCTAAACCCATTCGCCTTCATCCTGGCCACCCGGCTGGGTCGAGTTCGGGCAAGCACAAACCGGAGAACAGAGGAGCCTGCGGCCGCTGCCACAGGCTCCGTCACATCTTCTGACTGAGGTTCACTCTCTGTTCAGGCAGCCGCTTTGGCCTCAGTCTCGATCACCTGGGGCGCAGCCCGGCTGATCGGGATCTGCCGCGGGCGCAGGCTCTCCGGCACGACGCGCTTCAGCGCGATGTGTAGGAGCCCGTTCTCGAGGGTAGCGCCCTCAACCACCATGTGGTCGGCGAGCTCGAAGCGGCGTTCGAAGGCGCGACGGGCAATGCCGCGATGCAGGAACTGCCGCGGCTCCGCGTCTTTCGGCGCCCGGCCAGTAACGACGAGGGCATTGTCCTTTACCGTCACCTCGAGATCGTTCTCGCTGAACCCAGCGACCGCCATAGTCAGGCGATACTGGTCTTCGCCCAGCTTCTCGATGTTGTAGGGCGGGTACCCACCATCAGCCGCCAACGCTCCCTCCATCAGTCGGGAAAGGCGGTCAAAGCCGATGGTGGCGCGGAACAGAGGGGTTAGGTCAAGCGTGTTCATGGTCGGTCCTCCTTCTACGAAGCAAGGTCCGCCCGGCCGACCTGAGCGTGCACCTGTACGCGATGCGCATCGGTGAGCCCAAGCCCGGCCGAACCGTCGAGGCCCCGCAGGCACCTCGACTAACGATGAGCTAGGCAACAGATGCGATCTGTTCAACCCCCGACGCGGTCCCAGACAGGACCAGACTCACTTCTTCTTCTTCGCAGGCTGGCCCTTGGCGGGTGCGGCTGCGGCAGCCGGTGCCTTGCCGCCCTTGTTGACAGTCGCGGCCGCCTTGATGTTCACCTTCGAAAGATCGACCGCAAATCGCTTGTTGAACTTCGACACCTGACCGCCTGTCTCCACCACCACGCGCTGCTGCCCGGTCCAGGCCGGGTGAGACTTCGGGTCGATGTCAAGGCGCAGAGTGTCGCCGGGCTTGCCCCAGGTCGAGCGGGTAACGAAGGAAGAGCCGTCCGTCATCACAACAGTGATTTCGTGGTAGTCGGGATGAATATCCTTCTTCATCAGCTGCGCCCTTTGCACGGTAAGCTGCGGCGATGCCGACCGCCGCGCGAAGTGGGCCGATTAGCGGATGCCGGGCGGCAGCGCAACTCCGCGACCCAGCGGAGGATGGCGGCGGCAGCCGGCAGCGAGGTTGCAACGAACGCCCCACAGAACGGCATGTTCAGGTCATGAGCAGAATCACGCGGATCGGCGTTCTCACCACCGGCGGGGACTGCGCCGGCCTCAACGCTGCCATCCGCGCCGTCACCATCCGCGCGACGCGCGGCTACGGAGCGGAAGTCTTCGGCATCCTGCAGGGCACGCTCGGGCTGATGGAAGACCCGCCGCGCGCCATCCCGCTCAATGGGCAGACGAATGACACCGCACTGCTGCGCGCGGGCGGCACCATCCTAGGCAGCGTCAATCGCGGCAACCCGTTCCGCTTCCCAATCGAAGGCGGCGGGGAAGAGGACCGCTCCGCCTTGGTGCTGCGTGGGGTGGAACGGCTCGGGCTCGACGCCATCATCGGCATCGGCGGCGACGGGTCGATGCGCATCATGCATCGGCTGATGCAGGTTGGACGGTTTCCGTTCGTCGGCATCCCGAAGACGATCGACAATGACCTCGCCGCCACCGAATATGCGATCGGCCACCACACGGCGGTCGAGGTGGCGATGGAAGCGCTCGATCGGCTGCAGCCGACCGCGGCCAGCCACACCCGCATCATGGAGCTGGAGGTGATGGGCCGGGATGCCGGCCACATCGCCCTCTCCGCCGGTGTGGCGGGTGGGGCAGACGTAATCCTGATCCCCGAGATTCCGTGGCGGCTCGAGGTGGTGGCCCGCGCCATCCTCGATCTGCGCGCGCGGGGGCGGAACTTCGCCCTCGTCGTGGTCGCCGAGGCCGTCCCCTCACCCGAGGGTGAGACGGTGCTCGCCGGCCCCTCTGCGGCGGGGGCGATGCCGCGGCTCGGCGGTGTGGGGGCGAGAATCGCCGCCGCGCTCGAGCGCGCCACGGGGGCGGAGGCGCGCGTCACGGTGCTCGGCCATGTGCAGCGCGGCGGCTCTCCAGGCACGCTCGACCGCCTGATCGCCTCCTCGATGGGCGTGCATGCGGTCGATCTTGCAATGAGCGGGCAGTTCGGGCGCATCGTGGTCTGGCGCGAGGGCCGGGTGGGAGATGCGCCCGTGGAAACCGCTGCCCAGCCCGCCCGCCCGGTCGACCCGCAAGGCGATCTCGTCCGCGTGGCGCGCGCTTTGGGAATTTGCTTCGGCGATTCGTGACGAGCTCGCCGCCGCCGCGCTGCCGTGCTCAGCCCGCCTTGGCCACCGCCCGCTTCGCCATCACGCCGATCAGGTGCGCACGATATTCGCGCGAGGCGTGGATGTCGGTGGTGAGATTCTCCGCCGGCGTGGTGATTCCCTCCAAAGCCTCGGGCGACCACGACTTGGCCAGCGCCTCCTCCATCGCCGCATGGCGGAACACGCCTTTCGCACCGGCGCCCGTGACCGCCACGCGCACCCCCATCGGCCCCTTGGCAACGAAAACGCCCACCATGGCGTAGCGCGAGGCAGGGTTCGGAAACTTCACATAAGCCGCCTTGTCGGGGATCGGGAACTCGACCGCGGTGACGATCTCGTCGGGCTCGAGGGCGGTGGTGAACAGACCGGTGAAGAAATCATCCGCCGCAATCGTGCGCCTCGAAGTGTGCACGGTCGCGCCGAGGGCCAACACGGCGGAGGGGTAGTCGGCGGTTGGATCGTTATGGGCGATCGACCCGCCAATCGTGCCGCGGTTGCGCACCTGCGCATCCCCGATATGCGAGGCAAGCTCGGCGAGTGCGGGGATCGCCCGCCTCACCTCCGCTGAGGCGGCGACGGCCGCATGCGTGGTGCGTCCCTTCACCGTCACCGTCGTTGCGCTGACGGAAATGCCCACCAGGTCCGGGATCGCACCGAGATCGATCAGCGCCGATGGCCGCGCCAGCCTCTGCTTCAGCACGGGGATCAGGCTCATGCCGCCGGAGATGAGCTTGGCCTCCGGGTCAGCAGCCAGCAACTTCACCGCTTCCGCCACACTAGCCGGCCGGTGGTAGGCGAACTCATACATCGCGTGCTCTCCCCTTCCCTCACTCAGCCGCGAGGCGCTGCCGGCCCGCGTCGAGGATGCGCCAGATCTTGTGCGAGGTCGCCGGCATGTCGATGTGACGCACGCCGTAGTCGCGCAACGCATCGACCACCGCGCCGATCACCGCCGGCGGCGCGCCGATCGCGCCCACCTCGCCGCAGCCTTTCACGCCGAGCGGATTGTGCGTGCACAGCGTCACCGCGGTGCCGACCTGAATGTACGGGACATCATCCGCCCGCGGCATGGTGTAGTCCATCATGCTGCCGGAGAGGAGCTGCCCGGCCTCGTCATACACGCACGTCTCGAACAGCGCCTGGCCGATGCCCTGCGCCACCCCGCCCTGCACCTGGCCTTCGACGATCATCGGGTTGATCACCCGTCCCACATCGTCAACGGCGGTGAAGTTCACCACCTCCACCTCGCCCGTCTCCGGGTCGATCTCCACCTCGCAAATGTGGCAGCCGGCGGGAAAGGTGAAGTTCTTCGGGTCGTAGAACGCAGTCTCCTCTAGGCCCGGCTCCAGCTCCTCGATCGGGTAATTGTGCGGCACATAGGCGGCGAGACTCACCTCGGCAAACGACTTCGCCCTGTCCGTTCCGGCCACTCGGAACATGCCGTTCTTGAACTCAATGTCCTCAACGGAAGCCTCGAGCAGATGGGCGGCGATGCGCTTCGCCTTCGCGATGATCTTGTCGGAGGCTCTGACGATCGCTGAACCACCCACGGCGAGCGAGCGCGACCCGTAGGTGCCCATGCCGAACGGAACCTTGGCGGTGTCGCCATGCACGATTTCGACCTGGCTCATCGGCACCCCGAAACGATCGGCGATGAGCTGGGCGAAGGTGGTCTCATGGCCCTGGCCGTGGCTGTGCGTGCCGGTGAACACCGTGATGCTGCCCGTCGGGTTGACTCGGATGTTCGCAACTTCATAGAGGCCCGCGCGCGCGCCAAGTGAGCCCACCACCGCCGAGGGCGCGATGCCGCAGGCCTCGATGTAGGTGGAAATGCCGATGCCGCGCAGCTTGCCGCGACGGGCTGCCTCTGCCCGGCGCTGTTCGAAGGTGTCCCACTTGGCAGCCTTCAGTGCCTCGTCCAGTGTGCGGTGATAGTCGCCGCTGTCGTATTGCAGGGCAACCGGCGTCTGATACGGAAACGCATCCTTCGGGATGAAGTTGCGCCGGCGGATCTCAACGCGGTCCATGCCCATCTCGAGAGCGGCGATATCGACCAGTCGCTCGATGAGGAAGGTCGCCTCCGGCCTGCCCGCGCCGCGATAGGCATCGACGGGAACGGTGTTGGTGAAGACGGCTTTCACCTCTGCGTAGATCGCGGGCGTGGTGTATACCCCGGCGAGCAGGGTGGCGTAGAGATAGGTTGGCACGCAGGGCGCGAAAGTGGAAAGATAGGCGCCCAAATTGGCGAGCGTGCGCACGCGCAGCGCCAGGAACCGCCCCTCATCGTCAAGGGCGAGTTCGGCCTCGGTGACGTGGTCCCGTCCATGCGCATCCGACATGAAGGACTCGGTGCGGTCCGCCGTCCACTTCACTGGTCGCTTCAGCTTGCCCGCCGCCCAGGTGACGATCGCCTCTTCGGCGTAATGGTGGATTTTTGAGCCGAAGCCGCCGCCGACATCGGGAGCGACCACCCGCAGCTTGTGCTCGGGGATGTTGAGCACGAAGGCGCCCATCAGGAGCCGGATCACGTGCGGGTTCTGGCTGGTCGTCCACAGCGTGTAGTCGCCCGTTGCAGGGTCGTACTCGCCGACAGCGCAGCGCGGCTCCATCGCGTTCGGGATCAGACGGTTGTTGCTGAGCTCGAGACGGGCAACCTTGTGTGCCCTGGCAAATGCTGCATCCACCGCGGTCTTGTCGCCGAGGTGCCAGTCGAAGCAGACGTTGCCCGGAACATCGTCGTGCACCGACGGCGCGCCGGGCTGGAGCGCCGCCTGAATGGTGGCCGCCGCTGGCAGCACCTCCCAGTCGATGACGATCCGCTCGGCCGCGTCGCGCGCCTGTGGCTTCGTCTCCGCGACCACCACCGCCACAGGGTCGCCGACGTGCCGCACCTTGCCGACGGCGAGCACGGGGTGAGGCGGTTCCGCCATCGGCGTTCCGTCCTTGTTCTTCACCTGCCAGCCGCACGGCAGCCCGCCGATCTTCTCGGCCGCCATGTCCGCCCCGGTGAAAACCGCGATCACCCCTGGCGCGGATCGCGCAGCGCTGGCGTCGATGCCGCGGATCCGCGCATGCGCATGCGGGCTGCGCACGATCACCGCGTATGCCTGATGCGGGCGGTTGATGTCGTCCGTGTAGATGCCGCGACCGGAAAGGAAGCGGAGGTCCTCGCGCCTGCGCACACTTGCGCCAATACCCTCGTAACCCATGGACGATCTCCCTCGGTCCTTGCCTGACGGCGACTGATCGCGCCGCCTTCCGTCATTGTTGGCGCGCCCCGCGGGCGCGCTGGCCGCCTGGTCACTCGACTGCGCGAGGAAGTTCCTTCGCCTTGCCGTGCATCACCACCTGGGCGGCGGCGATGGCGCGGACGATGTTGTGGTAGCCGGTGCAGCGGCACAGATTGCCCTCGAGCCCTTCACGGATCTCGCGATCAGAGAGCCCTTGCGGGTTGCGCTGCACGAGATCGATGGCACTCATCACCATCCCTGGGGTGCAGAAGCCACACTGGAGAGCGTGGTATTCGCGAAATGCCTCCTGCATGGGGTGCAGCGTGCCATCGGGCGCCGCGAGCCCCTCGATGGTCAGCACCTCTGTGCCCTCGCACTGCACGGCGAGGATGGTGCAGGATTTCACCGATGCTCCGTTGACGTGCACCACGCAGGCGCCACACTGGCTGGTGTCGCACCCGACATGCGTGCCGGTGAGCCGGAGCTGCTCGCGCAGCATCTCGACCAGCAGCGTGCGGTTCTCGACCTCCACGGTCACAGGCTTGCCGTTCACGGTCAGCGAGACCTTCGGCATGCGGCGTCTCCCTTCGTCGCAATCGCGGCCACAGCGCTTCGGCCGCCGTCACTTGAGGTCGGAGTGTCGCCAGCGGGGGCAAGCGGCGTCAAGCGACGTGCGCGCTGGCGGGGGCATCGTGCAGATGACAGGCGGCGACATGGCCTGGCCCGACCGCCCTCAGCGCCGGCTCCTCGACCCGGCAGCGGTCGAAGGCGCGCGGGCAACGCGTGTGGAACCGGCAGCCGGAGGGCGGGCGAATGGGGCTCGGCACGTCTCCCGCCAGGATGATCCGGGTGCGCCGCACGGACGGGTCCGGCACAGGAACAGCCGACAGCAGCGCCTCCGTGTACGGATGCTTGGGGGCGGAGAACAGAGTTCGCTTTTCGGCGATCTCTACAATCTTGCCCAAATACATCACCGCCACCCGATGAGTGAGATGCTCGACGATGGCAAGGTCGTGGCTGATGAACAGCAGCGATAGGTTGAGCTCGCGCTGCAGATCGGACAGGAGATTGACGATCTGCGCCTTCACCGACACGTCGAGGGCGGAGACAGCCTCGTCGCAGACGATCAGGTCAGCGCCTGGGGCGAGAGCGCGGGCGATGCCAATCCGCTGCCGCTGGCCGCCGGAGAATTCGTGCGGGAAACGGTTCATTGCATCGCGCGGCAGGCGAACCTTGTCCAGAAGGTCGGCGATGCGGTCGTCGAGGTCGGAGCGCGCCTTCGCGAGGCCGAAGTTGGTGATCGGCTCGGCCAGAATGTCGCGTACCTTCAGCCGCGGGTTGAGCGAGGAGAACGGATCCTGGAACACGACCTGCATCCGCCGCCGCAGAGGCCGCAGACGGCCGGGCGAGAGGTTGTCGATGCGCACTCCATCGAGCAGAACCTGGCCTGCTGTAGGCTTGAGAAGCCGCAGAACCGTGCGCCCCACCGTTGATTTTCCGCAACCCGACTCGCCCACGAGTGAGAGGGTCTCGCCGCGCGAGATGGTGAACGACACACCGTCAACCGCACGGACGTAGCCGGTGATGCCGGAGAAGAAGCCGGCGCGGATGGGAAAGTGTTTCTTTAGGTCGTTGACTTCTAGAAGCGGTCGACCATGTGCGGCAGCGTTCATGCGGCGACCGCCTCGCGTGCAGCGTGGTGGCAGGCGACAAAATGTCCCGGCGCTTTTGCCTCGATGGCGGGAGCGACCTGCCGGCAAAGGTCGGTCGCTTCCGCGCAGCGGGAAGCGAAGGCGCAGCCGATGATGGGCTTCGTCAGATTCGGCACGATGCCGGGAATTTCGGCCAGGCGAGAGGGGGCGTCGGTCGCGAGCGAGGAGCCGAGTTTCGGCACCGCACCGAGAAGCCCGCGCGTGTAGGGGTGGCGGGGCGTGCGGAACAGATCTCTCGCACGCGCCTCCTCGACCTTGCGGCCGGCGTACATGACGACAATGCGCTCCGCCATCTCCGCCACCACGCCCAGATCGTGCGTGATGAGGAGGATCGCAGCACCGACCTTCGCCTTCAACTCCTGCATTAAGTCGAGGATCTGGGCCTGGATGGTGACGTCGAGCGCTGTGGTCGGTTCGTCAGCGATCAACAGCTTCGGGTTGCAGGCGAGCGCCATGGCGATCATCACCCGCTGACGCATGCCGCCCGAGAGCTGGTGCGGATACTCTCTAACGCGCCGCCGCGCCTCCGGGATGTGCACAAGGTCGAGCATCTCGATGGCACGCGCCTCCGCCGCCCGGTCGTCAAGCCCCTGATGCAGTTTCAAGGTTTCACGGATCTGCCGCCCCACCGTCAGCACCGGGTTCAGCGACGTCATCGGCTCCTGGAAGATCATGCTGATCTCGTTACCGCGAATGCGCCGCATCTCACGCTCGCTGAGCAACATCAAATCGCGACCGCGAAAGGCGATCCGCCCTGTCACCTTGCCAGGTGGTTCCGGAATGAGCCGCAGGATCGACATCGAGGTGACGGACTTGCCGCAACCGGATTCGCCGACGATGGCAAGTGTCTCACCTGCGTCGATGTGAAACGAGACGCCATCCACCGCGCGCACACTCCCGTCCGGCGTGCGGAAATGGGTGCGCAGCTCCCGAACCTCGAGCAGGCGTTCCGCCATCGGGTGCCTCATACGCGCTTCGCCATGCGCGGATCGAGCGCGTCGCGCAGCCCGTCCCCCAGCAGGTTCACCGACAGCACGGTGAGGGAGAGGAAGACTGCCGGGAAAAAGACGATGTACGGCGCGACCTGCCATAGGGCGCGCCCCTCGGCCATGATGTTGCCCCAGGATGGAATGATCGGCGGCGTGCCTGCGCCGATGAAGGAGAGGATCGCCTCAGTGATCATTGCCGAAGCACAGATATAGGTTGCCTGCACGGTAAGCGGGGCGAGCGTATTCGGCAGGATGTGGCGGATGATGATTCGGGGTGTCGTGGTGCCGGCTGCGATTGCCGCCTCAACATAGGGCTGTTCGCGCAAGGAGAGCACCACGCCCCGCACCAGGCGCGAGACGCGCGGGATTTCGGCGATCGTGATGGCGATGATCACGTTCTCGACCGAACCGCGCGTGGCCGCCATCAGAGCGATGGCGAGCAGAATGGGCGGGATCGACATCAGCCCATCCATCACGCGCATGATGATGCCATCGGCGAGACGAATGAAGCCCGAGATCAGGCCGACGGCAAGACCTGCAACTGAGGCAAGGATCGCCACCGAAAACCCAACGATCAGCGATACCCGCGTGCCGTAGAGCACCCGGGAGTAGATGTCGCGCCCCAGCATGTCGGTGCCGAACCAAAATTCAGCCGATGGCGGGCGGACGCGAAGCCGAGGCGCAAGAGCCTGAGGATCCGTTGTCCAGAGATAGGGGGCGAGGAGCGCGATTGCGACCATCAGCGCGAGGATCGTGCCGCCGAGCACGATCGATGGGTGCCGGCGGAGGAAGGTGCGCATGCGCCCGCGCCGTGGTTCCTCCGCGAAAACCTGGACCGCAGCGGGGGCCGCAGCGACGGCTGTGTCGGGGCTCAATAGCGGATCCTCGGATCGAACAGGGTGTAGAGCAGGTCGATCAACAGGTTGATCAGGACGTAGACGAAGCTGAACAGGAGAACCACGCCCTGGATCACGGGATAGTCGCGGCGGAGGATCGCATCGACGGTAAGCCGTCCGAGCCCGGGGATCGCGAACACGCTCTCCGTCACCACCGCACCACCGATCAGAAGGGCAATGCCGATGCCGACGACAGTGCTGATCGGCACGGCCGCGTTCTTCAGCCCATGCAAAAACAGGATCGGGAGCGTGCCGAGCCCCTTCGCCTTTGCGGTGCGGATGTAGTCCTGGGCCAGCACCTCAAGCATGCTCGCCCGCGTAATGCGCGCAATCAGTGCGATGTAGACGGTACCGAGGGCGATCGCTGGCAGGATCAAGTTCTCGAGAAAAGGCAGGAAGCCCTCGCTCAACGGTGTATAGCCTTGAACGGGTAGGAGCTCCCACTCGAGAGCGAAGAAATAAGCGAGCAGGTAGCCGACGACAAACACCGGAACGGAGAAGCCGAAGACGGCAAACAACATCACGCCGCGGTCGATCCACGAGCCGGCTTTCCAGGCGGCGACCACGCCAAGCGGCACCGCGACCGAAACGGCGAGCACGATGGTCAATACCATCAGCGCCAGCGTGGGCTCGATCCGCTGCGCAATCATGTGCGTGACGGGAAGATTGGTGAAGATGGACGTGCCGAGATCGAGGTGTAGGAGGCGCCAGAGGAAGTCGGCGAACTGAACGAAGAAAGGCCGATCGAGCCCAAGGGCCTGGCGAATGCGCTCGACATCCTGTGGTGTCGCCTGATCGCCGGCGATGACCGCTGCTGGGTCGCCAGGCGCCAGCATCAGCATCGAGAACACCACGAAGGCGACCACGAGCATCACCGGGATGGTGGCAAGGATGCGTCTGACGACGTAAGCGAGCATCGATCCTTGTTCCCCTTCACCCTAGCCGCAACCTCATTCGACCCAGCCTATCCCCGTCGAGCAGCTGGATAGCCGGCTCCTGACAACATCCGAATCTGACGAGGCCACACCACCCCTCTGGCGCTCTTGCTCATGTTGGAGAAAGCATAATCGGGATCTTGATCACGCCCATCACGCTGCGCCGATGCGCTGACGGGCTCGGCAACTGCCCGAGCGGAATGTCGGGAACGACGCAGAACGCCTCGCGCTGGATCTCGGTCACGATCCGTTTCTGCATGGCTTCGTTCAGCGCTTCAAACCATCGCTCGCGCTGGGCCTCCATGCGCTTGCTCGTCGGCACGGCGAACCAAGGCCTCGGTCCCATTCGCGCGCATCGCAGGTGTCGAGTTGGGCTCCACCCAAGCAGGCCCAGACCAGATCTTGTGGAAGATATTCCACCCGCCGAGCTCGATCGGCTCGCGCCATGCACGCTGCTGCACCACCGTACCCCAGTCGGTTGCGACGAACTCGAGCGTGGGGTCGAGTCGGTGCAAAAGGTCTGCGGTCACCTGGCTAAGCCCGGCGAGGCCTGGAAAGTCGGAGGCAGTGATTTGCACCACGCGCTGCCCGGCATACCCTGCCTCGCGCAACGCTGCACGCGCTCGGTCGAGACTTTTGACGCGGAGTGGCTCAGAACCCTCCTTGGTCTGCATCGGCCTGCTGCGTGACCGGAAACTGTGCGACGTCGCATACATGCCGCGGTCGTCGCCAACCACGGCGAGAAGAAAATTCTCCTCATCGACTGTGAGCATCAGGGCGCGGCGCAGCGCCCGATTGTCGAAGGAAGCAACCAGGTGGTTGAAGCGCAGCATACCGACCGAATCGGTCCGGTCGCGCACCACAAGCTCGATGTTGCAATTGCGACGAAGCACCGGAAGGAGGTCGTGCAAGGGAATTTCCGAGAATTCGACTTGCCCCGACTGCAGGGCTGCCCCCGCAGTCGCCCGGTCCGGAATGATGTGCCGCTCCATCCGCCCGGCTTTGGCAAGTTTCGCCCCCGCCGTCCCATCTGTGGGTTCCCGTCGTGGCACGTATCCATCGAACCGGGCACAGACGAGACGTAAGCCCGCGCTCCACCCCTCGCGCACGAACCGATACGGCCTCGATCCGAGCTCCGAGGTGATCTGTGTACGCGTGTCTGTCCCGGCAACACTGTCTGGCATCACAAAACAAGGCAAAGCGTTCGCCTTGCCGTTTGCCTTCATGGGGAGCGCGAAGGGTTTCTGCAGTGTCAGTCGCAGGTGACGATCGTCGACCGCAACAACGTGGGCCGCATGGCGCTTAGCAACCTCCTGCCCGAACCCGTTGCGCGCCAACCATCTCTGGATGGGAGCTCCCACATCGCGCGCGGTCACCTTTTCGCCGTTGTGGAACCGCAAACCGTCGCGCAAGGTAAACGTGTTGACCTTGCCGTCGTCCTCGATCGGCCACCCTTGCGCCATCTGTGGCAGCGGATGGAACAAGGAATGCAGGCCCAGCAACGTGTCGTACACGAGGTAGGCATGAGTGCGGGTGATGGTGGCGGTGGCCCGGATTGGATCGAGTCTGGTGAGGTTGGCCTGTGGAACACCGCGCAGGACGCGCACAGCCGATGCCTGACCAAACACGCCAGACGCGGTGAACCTTGCTGCACCGTCGACCGCAGCGTCAGGAAGGTCTGGCCGCCTCATCACAGGCTCTGCCTCAGGCCTTGGACACGCCCCAGAACCAGGGCAGAGGCCCCGGCACTATGCCCGAAACGTTCGTCCGTCACGCCTGATAGGCGCGATAGAAGCCTGTCGGCGTGAAGGGCTGGCTGATCATCGCCGCCCGATTGATCTCCTCACACGCGGCGCGCTCTTCCTCCGCGTTGCGGGCGACGAACCACTTGTCGCGCCCACGCTCAATGGCCGGGTCGTTCGGCCAGCCGAACCAGGCCCCTTCGCCGTGCGCGCGAAGCCCAAGATAGCTCGCCGGATTGGTGCAGTCCGCACCGGCGAACCAGGTGAAGAAGATGTTCCACCCGCCGCGCTCGCGCGGTTCCCGGCTCGCCCGCCGTGCGCCCACCGTGCCCCAGTCCGTGGCGACGTACTCGACGTTCATCCCGATGCTGCGCAGAAGCGCGTTTGCCACCTGGCCCATGGCAGAAAGTGGTGCGAGGTCCTGCGCCACCAGCATCACTACCGGCTCGCCATTGTAGCCTGCCTCCTGCAGGAGCCGACGCGCCATGGCCGGATCGCGCGTGTTCTTCAGGATCTCGGAGCCGGCCTCGGTGTAGTTGGGCGTCTCCGGCGTGAAGTAGCTGAACATCGGCCGCCACAGGCCATCATCGCCTCCCACCACCGCGCGCATGAAGTCAGCCTGATTCACCACCCAGGCGATGGCTTGACGGGCGCGCACGTCGTTGAACGGCGGATGGAGATGGTTGAAGCGAAGGCAGCCGACATTGCCGAGGGGATCGGCGATGTCGATGCGGATGTTGCGGTTCCGGCGCAGCACGGGGACGAGGTCGGTCAGCGGTGTTTCCCACCAGTCAACCTCGCCGGCTTGCAGAGCCGCTGCAGCCGTCGCGGGGTCAGGCTGGATGATCCACTCGATGCGATCGACCAGCATGCGCTTGCCGCCCGAAAGCCAGTTCGGCGGTTCGTCGCGCGGCACATACTGCTCAAAGCGGCTCCAGGTGGCGCGCGCCCCGGGCACCCATTCGGCACGGTTGAAGCGCATCGGGCCCGAGCCGACGAACTCCGTGATCTGCTGGAACGGGTCGGTCTTGGCAATCCGCTCCGGCATCATGAAGGCGATCGGCGTGTTGTTCTTGCCGAGCGCGAACAGGAGTTTCGGATACGGAGCCGACAGGCGAAGCCGGAATGTGCGATCATCCACCGCCACCAGTTCCTGGCGCAGGGCGCGGATCATCTGCCCCATGCCATCGCGCACCATCCAGCGCTCGAGGCTCGCCACACAGTCGCGCGCCAGGACCGGTTCGCCGTCGTGCCAGCGCAGGCCAGGACGGAGGCGGAAGGTCCAGGTCAGCCCATCGGCGGAAACCTCCTCGGACTCCACCATCTGCCGGCGCGGGGTGAAGCTGTTGTCGATGCCGTACAGCGTGTCCCACACCAGCATCGAGGCGTTGCGGACGACGAACTGCGTGCCCCAGATCGGGTCGAAGTTGGCGAGGTTTGCCTGGGGGACGAACCGGAGGACGCGGGCGGCACCCTGCGCGATCGCGGGCGCCGGCAACCCGGTCGCCGCTCCTGCCGTCAACGCTGCCGCTGCCTTGAGAACGCTGCGACGCTTCATCATTCGGTCCCTTGCCCGCTTGTCCCAGACATCATTGGCCTGCGCGACCGCGAAGGCCTCCCTGCTGCCATCCCGTTCGTCCACGTGGCGGGTGGCATTCGTTGCCGATCAGAGTAGCGCCCCGGTTTGGCCATCGCCAAGGGGCAACTGCAGCCGCGCGTTCGATCAGGCGCGACGCACGTTCCAGAACACGGGAATGCCAAAGGGCTGCATCACGCCGGTGATGCTGCGCCGGTGCGCGAGCGGCTGGAAGAACTGACCGAGCGGAATATAGGGTACCTCGTCCAGCACGACCTTCTGGATCTCGGCGGCGATCCGCTTCTGCGCCTCGAGATCGGGCGCCTCGAACCAGGCATCGCGCAGCTCCTCGATGCGCGGGATGTCCGGCCAGCCGGGCCAAGCCTGCGCGCCGGAGCCGCGCATAGCGTGGTGGCCTGCAGGATTGATGTGGTCAAGTCCCGCCCAGTTGGTGCAGAAGATGTTCCAACCGCCGCGCTCGATCGGCTCGCGCGAGGCGCGCCTCTGCACCACTGTGCCCCAGTCCATCGCCTGGTAATCGACATTGAGGCCGAGGCGCCGCAACAGGTCGCCCGTCACCTGGCTCAGCGCGGCGAGGGAAGCGATGTCGGTGGTGGCGAGCAGCACAATGCGCTCCCCATTGTAGCCGCTTTCGCGGATCAGTCGGCGGGCTTCGTTCAGGTCGCCCTGCATGAGATCGAGCCCGACGTCGGTCGCAAGCGGCGTACCAGGCGTGAACACGCCAACTCCGGTTTTCCAGTACTTCGGATCCGCCCCCATCACCGCGGCCATGTAGTCGGCCTGGTTCACCGCGCGCAGAAGCCCCTGGCGGAACCGCTTGTTGTTCGTCGGCGCGGTCAGGAAGTTCGGCCGCAGGATTGAGATCGAGCCGAGCGGGTCGGGCGTAAAAATGTTGACGTTGCGGTTGCGTGATAGGATCGGGATGTAATCAGCGGTGAGGGTCTCCCACCAATCCACCTCGCCGGATTGGATCGCTGCGGCCGCAGTCGCGAAATCAGGGATGATGTGCCATTCGATGCGGTCGAAATGAACCACCTTCGGACCGGCAGTGCCTGAGACCGCGCCGGACGCCCGCGGCTGGTAGCCGGCGAACCGCTCGTAGACCACGCGCGACCCGGCGACGAACTCGTCGCGCTTGAAGGTGAAAGGCCCGGAACCGATGATCTGTTCCGGCCGGATCTGGGTGAAAGCATCCGTCGCCGCGACCCGTTCGGGCATGATGAAACAGACGTTCGAAGGCGGTTTCGCCAACGCATCGAGCATCAGGCCGAAGGGCCGCTTCAGGCGGATGCGGAAGCGCCGATCGTCGATCGCCGCCATCTCGTCGGTAAGTGCGGCAAGCCGGGCACCCATCGCGTCGCGCTTCGCCCAGCGCGCGATGGAGGCGACACAGTCGCGCGCCCGCACGGGCTCGCCGTCGTGAAACCGCAGCCCCTCGCGCAGCGTGAAGGTCCAGACCTTGCCGTCGCCCTCGACCGTGTGCCCCTCCACCATCTGGGGCTGCGGGCGATACTGCTCGTCGAGGCCGTAGAGCGTGTCCCAAACGAGGAAACCGTGGTTGCGGCTGACATAGGCCGTCGTCCAGACCGGGTCGACGACCGTGAGGTTGGCGTGCGGGATGAACTTCAGCGTGCGCGCGGCCTGCGCACGCGGAAGCGAGGGGGCGGCAAGGGTGGCGGCCGCTGCGCCGAGAAAGGTGCGACGCTTCATCGTCCATTCTCCCCGTAGGCACGGTTCTCCTCAACGTCAGAGCATGACGCGGCCAAGCCGTCCCGTCTATGGCGGAAAGTGACCAAAGTCGATCTTCGGCTGATCTTCCGTCTCGATCCAGACCGCCTTGGGGCGAGTGTAGGCCGCCAGCGCCTCGCGCCCCGAGGATCGACCGTGGCCCGAGGCAGCAAAACCGCCAAAGGGCACCGAGACATGGATGGTGCGGTAGCCGTTCACCTACACGGTGCCTGCGCGCAGCGCTGCCGCAACCCGATGCGCGCGCGAAACGTCGCGCGTCCACACACCGGCGGCAAGGCCGAAGCGCGTGCCGTTGGCAAGCGCGATCGCCCCCGCCTCATCGGCAAAGGGGAGCACCGCAAGCACAGGGCCGAACACCTCCTCCTGCGCGACCTCGGCCTGCACCGAAGCGGGAGCAAGAATGGTCGGCGCGAGCCAGAACCCCCCTCTTGGCAGGCCGGACGGAGCCGACCCGCCGCAGAGCAGGCGCCCGCCCTCCGCCACCGCCTGCGCTACCATGCCGCGCACCCTGGCAAACTGGCGCGCATTCGCGATCGGGCCCATCTCGGTCGCCGGGTCGAGAGGGGCGCCGACGACGATCCGCGCCGCCCCGCAGACGAGGTCGGCGAGGAACCGCTCGAGGATACTCTGCTGAACAAGAAGCCTCGAGCCCGCCACACAGGACTGCCCGCAGCCGGCGAAGATCGCGGCCTGAGCGCCACGCACCGCCGCCTCCCAGTCGCAGTCGGCGAAGACGATGTTGGCACTCTTGCCGCCGAGTTCGAGCAGCACAGGTATGCCGCGCTTCGCGCAGGCGACCGACACCGCAGCCCCGCCTTCCGCTCCGCCGACATAGGTCGCCATCGCCACGCTCGCATGGGTCAAGAGCGCCTGCGCTGTGGTGGCACCCGCTCCGGGCACCACCGTCAGCACGCCGGGGGGCAGACCAGCCCGTTCCGCGAGTGCCGCGAACGCAAGCGAGGTGAGAGGTGAAAGTTCCGAGGGCTTGAGGATACAGACATTGCCGGCGGCAAGAATGGGCGCGACGTTCCAGCCGGCGGTGAAGAGCGGGGCGTTCCACGGCGTGATCGCGACCACGATGCCCTGCGGCTCGTGGGTGACGAGAACCCGATGCGAGGTCGGAACGGGCACCACCCGCCCTTCGAGCTTGTCCGCCCACCCCGCCCAGTAGCGCAACATGTCGGCCACCGCTGCCACCTCGCGCCGGCAATCGCGGATCGGCTTGCCGCTCGCCGCCGCCTCGAGTTCGGCAAGCGACTCTCCCGCCGCCGCCACGGCCTCGCCCCACGCCCACAGCAGACGCCCACGCGCCGCGGCCGTCAGCCGCGACCAGACGCGGAACCCCGCCTCCGCCGCCCGCACGGCCTCGGCGGCGAGACGCGCACCGGCGTCGCGGTAGCGCAGGATCTCCTCGCCGGTCGCAGGGTCGACCAAAGCAATCTCTTCGCCCTCTCCAGAAGCGAGCGACCCTGCGATCCACGCGCCGGGAACAGCCCCCTCGCCCATCAGCTCACGCCAGCGCACGAGGGCAATCGCGGGCGACGCGGGCGGTAAGACGGCGTTAGTCACCCCGTGGCTCCTCGATCAAAGCGGCAGGCACGCGGTTGAAATCGGCCACATCGGGTACGGCGCTCGCCAGCCAGCGCCGCACCGCCTCGAGAACGAGCCCCTCGCTCAGCCCAACCTCCGCCGCAAGCGCGGCCGCCAGCTGCAGGTCCTTGCGCATCAGCCCGGCGGTGAAACCGGAATCGAACCGGCCCGAGAGGATCCAGCGGGGCAGGTTCACCTCCGTCGCCGCCGACCGCCCCGAAGCGCCATTGATCGCCTCTAGCGCACGCGCGGGCTCGACCCCGGCACGACGCGCGAGCGCCATCACCTCCGCCGCTGCGATCAGGTTCGCACCCAGGAGGAGGTTGTTGGCGAGCTTGGCGACCGCGCCCGCCCCGGGCCCCCCGACATGGACGATGCGCGCGGCGAGATCCGCGAGCACAGGGCGGGCGACAGCCAGCGCCTCCGCCTCGCCGCCCGCCATCACCAGAAGCCTTCCCTCCGCAGCGCCGGCAGGACCGCCGGAGACGGGGGCGTCGATCCAGCCAAGGCCCAAGGCGGCGAAGGGGCCGGCAAGCGCGCGCGGTGTCGCCGGCGCAACCGTGGAGGTGTCCACCACCACCCCGCCCGCGCGAATTCCGGCAGTCTGCAGCCGTTCCGCCACCGCCCGCACCGCCAAATCGTCTGGCAGCGAGAGCAGGACGACCTCCGCCCCCAAAGCAGCCTCCTCGGTCAACACAATGCCCGCGGCGTGCGCCTCGTCGCGCCGGCCGAGGGCTGTGTCCCAGCCCCGCACCGCGTGCCCGCGCTCGACCAGCCGGCGTGCCATGGCACGCCCCATCCGGCCGAGGCCGATCCCCGCGACATCCATCGTTCCCTCACAGGCACAAGCCGCCGTCCACGCCGATCACCTGGCCGGTGACGTAGGAGGCCTCGCGCGAGAGGAGGAAGGCGATCACGGCTGCCACTTCGTCGGGTTCGCCCCTGCGGCCCATCGGGATCTCGAGCTCCACCGGCTGGCCCGGCGGCAAGGCGGAGGGGACGCGCTGGTCCTTGCGGATAAAGCCGGGCACGACCGCGTTCGCGGTTGCCCCGCGCGGAGCGAGGGCGACAGCAAGCGAGCGCACCAGCGCCTCGAGGGCGGACTTGGCGGCGGCGGAGGCCGGGAACTGCGGCAGGCGCGGCCGCATCGCGTGCGCGACGAAGGAGCCCACCGCGACCACCCGCCCGCCTTCGCCGAGATGGGGCAGCGCCGCCTCGGCCATGGCGGCGAACGCCCGCGCGATCGGGGCAAACGAACCGTCCAGTCGTGCGGGCGCGAGCGACCCCCAAGGCGTCGGGTCGGAGAAGCCGGCGTTGGCGACGAGGCCGTCCAGCCGACCGAAGCGGTTACGGCAGGTGCCGATCAGCGCCGGTGCGACGGCAGGATCGGCGAGATCGCCCAGAACCGTCTCGACACGCGCACCCGCCGTCTCGGCCGCGGCAGCGACCCGCTGCAGCCGGTCCGCGCTGGCTCGTGTGTGCAGGACAAGGGCGACGCCCGGGCGGGAGAGGCGGACCGCGGTCGCCGCCCCGATGCCGCTCGCCGCCCCGGTGATCACGATCGCGCGCTCGACCATCACGGGCGAAGCTAGGCCGGAACGGAGGACGGTGGTAGCGGGGCAGACGCGATGGCGTGATCGTCGCCCCTGGTTCCGTTGAGCGGCCGCCCTGCTATAGGGCGGCGGTCGTCGGAGGTCGGTCGATGTTCAGCGTCGTTCAGGTGTCGGACAGCCACGTCTCGCTGCGCCTGCCCCGCTTCAACGCGAACTGGGAGGCCGCGGTGGCCGCGGTGAACCGGCTTTCGCCCGATCTCGTCGTGCACACAGGCGATGCAACTCTGGATGGTGCGGATTCGGAGGAGGACTGCGCTTTCGCTGCCCGCAGCCTCGCCGCCCTTTCGGCTCCCGTGCGGATCGTGCCCGGCAATCACGACGTGGGCGACGGGAGGTCGCGCAGCCAGCCCGCGACCCGGGATCGCCTGGCGCGGTTCGAGCGTCATTTCGGCCCAGCCCTCTGGACGGAGGACCGGCCGGGGTGGCGTCTGATCGGGCTAAACAGCCAGGCGTTGGGCGCGGGAGACGGGCTCGATCACGCCGTGGCGGAGGCCATCGCGGAGGCTTTGCGAAGCCTCGGCGATCGCCGGATGGCGGTGTTTTTGCACAAGCCGGCGCTCATCACGGCGTTGGAGGAAGGCGAGGTCGGCTACTGGGCGGTGCCGCCTGAAGCACGCGGCCCCCTCGCCGCCCTGCTCACCCACCCCGCGTTGCGCCTCTTGGCTTCCGGGCATCTCCACGTCGCGCGGCTCTCCGCCTTCGGCCCCGCCACCCTCGCCTGGTGCCCGGCGACGGGGTTTTTGGTCGGCGAGAAGCTTTTGCCGGACGCGCAGGGCGGGATGCGCCAGCTCGGCCTGATGCGCCACGTGTTCCGCGAGGATCGGGTCGAGACGGAGATCCTCGCCATTCCCGAGGCGGAACCGATCGAGATCGATTCCTTCGTCGACGAGATCTATCCCCCGGAAAAGGGCTGAGGTGCGCGTGACGTCGACCCCGCCCTCGCCCGCTGCGCCATCACGCGGCATCGCCGGCCCGCTGCCGCTGGCGGCACAGGTCCTGCGGTTCGGCGTCATCGGCAGCCTTGGCTTCCTGGTCGATACGGCGACCGTGTACGCGGCGCATTTCGGCTTGGGCCTCGGGCTTTATGTCGCCGGCGTGCTCGGCTTTCTGGTCGCTGCCAGCTTCACCTGGGCGATGAACAGGCGCTTCACCTTCCCCGAGGCGCGAGGAGAGGCGCGCGGGCGGCAATGGGCACGCTTCGTCGCCACGCAGACGCTCGGATTTCTGGTCAACCGCGGCACCTATGCCGGGCTGGTCGCCTTCGTTGCTGTCGCGCGTGAACACCCCGTCCTGGCCGTCGCTGCAGGCTCGCTTGCGGGCATGGCGCTGAACTTCCTCACCGCCCGCACCATCGCCTTCCGCGCAGGGGGTGCATGACTGCCCCCCCTGCCCGCCTCGCAGGCGAGGTCGCGGCTGCGCCGCGCATTGCCGTCCTCATTCCCTGTTTCAACGAGGCAGCGGCGATCGCAACGGTGGTGCGGGACTTCCGCGCCGCTCTGCCGGACGCAATCGTCTACGTCTACGACAACAACTCGACAGACGGCACGGCGGAGGTCGCGCGCGCCGCCGGGGCGGTGGTGCGGCGCGAGCCGCTGCAGGGCAAAGGCAACGTGATCCGCCGCATGTTCGCCGACATCGAGGCGGACTTCTACGTGCTGGTCGACGGCGACGCCACCTACGACGCCGCGGCCGCCCCTGCGATGCTTGAACGCGCGTGCCAGGAAGGCCTCGACATGGTTACCGGCGTGCGGGTGGCCGAAGGCGGGGCCGCCTATCGCCGCGGCCACCGCTTCGGCAACCGCCTGCTCACCGGCCTGGTTGCGTTCGTCTTTGGCAACCGCGTCAGCGACATGCTCTCCGGCTACCGCGTCTTCTCGCGCCGCTTCGTCAAGAGCTTTCCCGCCCTTGCCTCAGGGTTCGAGACAGAGACGGAGTTCACCGTGCATGCGCTCGAGCTCGCGATGCCGATCGGCGAAGTGCCGGTGCGCTATCGCGAACGCCCCGCCGGCACGGCGAGCAAGCTGAACACGATCCGCGATGGCGTGCGGATCCTGCGCACCATCGTCCAGCTCGTGAAGGAGGAGCGCCCCCTTCCCTTCTTCTCGATCGCCGCTGGCCTCCTGTTCCTGTTCGGGGTTCTGCTGTTCTGGCCTGTGCTCCTGACGTACCTGGAGACGGGGTTTGTACCACGGCTGCCCACCGCCATTCTGTCGCTTGGCCTCGTGCTTCTGTCCTTCCTCTCGCTCGCCTGCGGGCTGATCCTTGACACGGTGACGCGCGGACGGCGGGAAGCGAAACGCATCGCCTATCTCGCCATTCCGGGCCCGCTCTCCTCGGCGCGGGTGCGCGATGCGTAACCGTCCGGGTTTGCCTGCCGCCAGGCCCAAGCGTGCGCGATGATGGTGTCGAGATCGGGATAGCGCGGCGTCCAGCCCAGTTCGCGTCGAATCCGTTCCGATGAGGCAACGAGCACGGGCGGATCACCCGGCCGGCGAGGCCCGATCATGTGCGGCACCGGCCGCCCGGTGACCCGTTCTGCTGCCGCAATTACCTCGCGCACCGAGTGGCCCTGACCGTTGCCGAGATTGTAACGCACGCTCTGTTCGCGGATCGCTTCCAGGGCGAGCAGATGGGCAGTGGCGAGGTCCGCCACATGGATGTAGTCGCGAATGCAGGTGCCGTCGGGGGTGTCGTAGTCGTCGCCGAACACGGTGAGCGGCGGGCGGCGACCCGCCGCCGCATCGAGCACGAGGGGAATAAGGTGCGTCTCCGGCCGATGATCCTCGCCGAGCCTGCCCTCCGGGTCGGCGCCGGCAGCGTTGAAGTAGCGAAGTGCGGCCCATTTTAGTCCGTGGATCCGCTCCGCCCAGAGGAGGGCGCGCTCGAGCCAGGCCTTGCTCTCGCCGTAGGGCGAACCGGGGTCTATCGGCTCGTCCTCGTCGATCGGGACTCGCCTGGGGTTGCCGAACAGCGCCGCAGTGGAAGACAAGACGAACCGCGTCACGCCGTGCACCACCGTGGCCTCGATCAGCGCGAGCCCGACACGTGCGTTCTCGACGAGGTAGCGATAGGGCTCGCGCATGGACTCGCCAACAAGGGAGAGGGCGGCGAAATGCAGGACGCCGTCGATCGGGCCCATGGCGAAGGCGCGCTCGAGGGCCGCCGGGTCGTCCGCCCGGCCGCGCACCAGCACCGCACCTTCGGGGACAGCAGCGGCGTGGCCGGTGGAGAGATCATCGAGCACGATCACCCGATCTCCGCGCGCGAGCAGGGCAAGAACGCAATGGGAGCCGACGAAGCCGGCACCCCCTGTGACAAGGAACGTTTCAGTCATGGTTCGGCTAGTTTCCGTTGCGAGGATAGCTCACCACCGCAGCCGCGAGCCGGTGCCGAAGTCCACGATTGGGCGAAACGCGCGACAAAGCCCGCTCCGGTCGCGGCGGGGTGGCCAGGCGATGCCGATGAGGCCGAGTGCGCGTGCACCGAGACGCGGCTGCTGATCGCCCTTCCGCAGCCCCCCGGCGGCGCAGGCCGGCGCCGGGATGGTCGCGTCGAAGGGCGCAACCTCGGCGATTCGCCGCGAGAGGGTCGCGGCCTAGGGAAGGGCTCCGTCATCGAACCGGCACGGTGCGATGCGCCACACGGCACAGCAAGAGTGCCGCATTGCGCGGCAGCTTGCCTCTCCGAAAGGCAAAGGGGCGGCACGCGAGCCAGCTTGATGTGCCCCCTCGCGCGCAGCACCTTTGCATTCCATTTGCATGCCGCGAAATGGTTGCCCACGCGCGACCGACCGGCACAGGATCTCAACGGGAACGGGAGACGAAGCGATGACGATGATGAAGTGGCGGATCGATCGGCGGCGCGCCCTCGGCCTCATCGGCGGCGCCGCCTTGGTTCCGGTGCCAAATGCGCGCGTCAATGCCCAAATGCTCGACAAGGTGTCGTTCCAGACCAATTGGAGAGCCCAGGCCGAGCACGGCGGCTACTATCAGGCGGTCGCTGCCGGCATCTATCGCCGCTACGGCATCGACTGCGACCTGCGCATGGGCGGGCCGCAGCAGAATCCCGGCCAGCTCCTGCTTGCCGGACGGGTCGACATGATCATGTCAGGCGGCTTTTCGGCCCTCAACTACGTGCGCGAGGGCCTGCCCTTCCTCTGCATCGCCGCCATCATGCAAAAGGATCCCCAGATCCTGATGACGCACGAGGGCAACGGCATCAACAGCTTCGAGGACATGCGCGGGCGGCCGATCCTCGTTGGCGCGGTCGGGCGCGTCACCTACTGGCCGTTTCTGCGGGCGAAGTTCGGCTTCACCGATGACCAGATCCGCCCCTACACGTTCAATCTGGCGCCCTTCCTGCAGGACAGGATGGCGATCCAGCAGGGCTTCCTCTCCTCCGAACCTTATGCCGCGCAGCAGGCAGGGGCGAAACCGAAGGTGTTCCTGATCGCCGACGCCGGATTCGAGAACTACCAGACCACGATCGACGTCTCCCGCCGCATGATCACGGAGAAGCGGGATCTTGTACAGCGCTTTGTCAACGCCACCATCGAGGGCTGGTCGCAATATATGCGGCGGCAGGACATCGAGGCGGCGAATCGCCTCATCATGCGGGATAATCCGGAGATGACGCAGGACAAGATCGACTACGCAATCGATGTGATGAACCGCCACGGCATCGTCATCTCCGGCGACGCCGAACGGCTGGGCATCGGGGCGATGACGGACGAACGCTGGGAGCGTTTCTACACCACGATGGCGAATGCCGGCATCTATCCGCAGGGGATGGCCTTCCGAAACGCTTACACGCTCGAGTTCGTCAACAAGCGGGTTGGGCTCTGACCACGACGACGACAACGGCTGCGGCCGAGTGGGCGGCGCAGACGCCCCGTCCACTGGTTCGTCTGCGCGGGGTGGAGAAGCGCTTCAGGAACGGCACGCTCGCGCTTCGCGGTGTTGATCTCGACATCGGCCGCGGCGATTTCCTCTCCCTTCTGGGCCCCTCGGGGTGCGGCAAATCCACTCTGCTGCGGATCCTGGCCGGCTTGATTGAACCGTCTGCCGGTTCGCTCGATTGGCCGATGGCGGTGCACGACTCGCGCGGGGCAGCGAAGCCGAAGCTTGGCTTCGTCTTCCAGGAGCCGACTTTGCTGCCGTGGGCGACGGCGCTTGCCAACGTCGCTCTTCCCTTGCGCCTCGAGGGCATGGCGCGGTCGGAGCGGGAGCACCGCGCCGCCACCGCCCTGGCGCGGGTCGGTTTGGCTGGGTTCGAAACGGCCTATCCACGCGCCCTGTCAGGGGGCATGAAGATGCGCGTTTCCATCGCGCGCGCCCTCGTCACCAGCCCCGACATCCTGCTGATGGACGAGCCCTTCGCCGCGCTCGATGAGATCACCCGCTTCCGCCTCAACAACGACCTTCTCTCGATCTGGCAGGAGGCCGGCTTCACCGTGGTCTTCGTCACCCACTCCGTCTTCGAGAGCGTCTATCTCTCCGAACGCGTCGTCGTGATGGCTGCGCGTCCTGGGCGCGTGGTGCGCGAGATCGCGATTGCAGCACCCTATCCGCGCGACGAGGCCTTCCGCACCTCGGCCGAGTACGCGGCCCTCTGCCGCACGGTGAGCCTCTGCCTCGGCGAGGCGATCGCGGCATGAGCGAGGCGATCGCGCTGCCTCGGGTCGAGGAGGAGGCACGGCCGCGCCCGGCCGTGCGCCGCGTGTTGGGCCTGTCGCGCGATGCCTGGCCGCGAATCCTGATGCCGCTGATCATCGGCATCGCCTCCCTCGGCGCCTGGGAGACCGCGGTGAGGGTGAACGAAGTGCCGCCCTGGATCGTGCCCGCACCCTCCGTGATCTGGGCGACGCTGCTGCGCGATTGGCACACGCTCTCCGTCTCGCTCTGGATCACGCTGCAGATCACCTTCGCTGCGCTTGCCTCTGCCGCCGGGCTTGGCCTGCTGCTCGCCATCCTGTTCGCGCAGTCGAAATGGATCGAACTGAGCCTATTTCCTTATGCCGTTGTGCTGCAGGTCACCCCGATCGTCGCCATCGCACCTCTGATTATCATCTGGGTAGATGACGTTCGGCTGGCACTCCTCATCTGCGCCTGGATTGTCGCCTTTTTCCCAATCCTCTCCAATACCACGCTAGGGTTGAATTCCGCCGATCACAATCTGCGCGACCTATTCCGTCTCTATCGCGCCTCGCGGGTGCAGGAGCTGTTCTTGCTCCGCCTGCCGGCAGCCATGCCGCTGTTCCTCGCTGGGCTTCGCATCTCGGGTGGGCTTGCCTTGATCGGTGCCATCGTCGCCGAGTTCGTCGCCGGCACTGGTGGGCGGTCCTCGGGCCTTGCCTACCGCATTCTCGAGGCGGGCTATCAGCTGCAGATCCCGCGCATGTTCGCTGCCCTTTTCCTGATCTGCGTGACGGGGATCGTGATCTTCCTCGTTCTCGGCTTTGTTCAACACCTGCTGCTGCGGCACTGGCACGAAAGCGCTGTGCGCCGCGAAGGCTGACCCGCGATGACCTGGTGTGCCTTGCCCGAAACGGGGGCCTACTGGCTGCGCGACGTACGCGTGCCGGGCGAGCCGCCCGAAACGCTGATCCGCGCCGACCTGCGCATCGAGGAGGGCCGCATCGCCGCGATCGAACCACGCGGAACCGCAGCGGAGGGCCCCTCCGCCGATGGTGGGATGGTGCTGCCGTGCTTCGTCGATGTGCACACACATCTTGACAAGGGCCACATCTGGCCGCGCTGCCCCAACCCTGACGGCACCTTCATGGGCGCGATCACGGCGGTGTCGAATGATCGCGCGGCGAATTGGTCGGAAGCGGACACGCGCGCGCGCTTCGAGTTCGGCCTCCGCTGCGCCTTTGCTCACGGCACGGCGGCGATCCGCACCCATCTCGACACCTACCTGCCGCACGCCCGCACCACCTGGCGCGTGTTCGCCGAACTGCGCGATGCCTGGGCGGGCAGGATCGACCTTCAGGCCTCCTCCATCTGCCCGATCGACCGGCTCGCCGGCGAGGAGGGGGTGGCAGTCGCCGATCTCGTCGCTGAGCATGGCGGCGTGCTCGGCTTCGTCACCCGCTTCACCGGCCAGGGCCACGACGCGATCCCGCCAGGCTTCCAGGATCTGCTCGATCGCGCCTTCCAGCTAGCTGAGGAGCGCAGGCTTGATCTCGACCTGCACGTCGACGAAGGGCCCGACACGGCCGCCGCCACCTTGCCGATCATCGCGCGCACGGCGATCCGGCGCGGCTTCCGCGGCAGGATCCAGGTCGGGCACATCTGCTCGCTCAGCCTGCAGCCCGATGCGGTGATCGAAGAGACCATCCGCCTCGTGCGCGATGCCGGCATGGCGGTAGTGTCGTTACCGATGTGCAACATGTATTTGCAGGACCGCGCGCCCGGTCGCACCCCACGCTGGCGAGGGGTGACGCTCTTGCACGAGCTTGCCGCTGCCGGCGTTCCCGTCTCCGTCGCCTCAGACAATTGCCGTGATCCGTTCTACGCCTATGGCGATCACGACATGCTGGAGGTGTTCCAGTCCGCCGTGCGAATCGCGCAGCTCGATGCCCCGCTCGGGCGCTGGCCCGAGGCGGTGGCGCACACACCGGCGACGGTGATGGGGCTAGCCGAGCGCGGTCGGCTTTGCCCCGGCGCGCCGGCCGATTTCTTGCTTTTCCGCGCCCGCTTCTGGCATGAACTCCTCGCCCGCCGCCACGCCGACCGCATGGTCATCCGGTCCGGGCGTGCGATCGATACCAATCTGCCCGACTACCGCGAACTCGATGCGCTCGTCGGCCTCACCAGTGGCTGAAAAGCGTCGCCACACGGTTTCGGAATACCTCGCACTCCGCGCGCGTGCGCCGATCCATGCGCGTCAGCGACAGCCAATCCAGCGTGCAGCCGCGTGCGCAGAGGCGTCGGATGCCGCGCCCGATCACCTTGCGATCTGGGTTGCCGATGGCAAACAGCAGCCAGCGCGGGCTGCCATAAGTCGTCACCACCGCGAGCCGGCGGATGTTGGAAAGTCCGGCCCTGATGGCGCCGGGGCCCAGAGTGAACGCCACACCCGGCACCCAGACGCGGTCAAACCAGCCTTTCAGCATCGCGGGCATGCCGTACCACCAGGTGGGGTAGACGAGTACCAGCGCCTCCGCTGCGCGCAATCGGGCAACGTGGTCCTCGATGCCGCTGAGATTGTCGCCCTCGGTGTGGTAGCGGCCTCGCTCCTCGGCGGAGAGCACGGGGTTGAACCCCTCGGCATGGAGATCGAGCAGATCCACCGCATGGCCCCGCCCCTGCAGACTGCTCACCACGGCGTCGCGCAAGGCGGCGCAGAAACTGTCCATGCGCGGATGACAGTAGACGACCAAAACGCGCATCGTTCCTTCCCGAAACCCAACCCTGCAGCGGAGATGCAGCGATGATGCCAGCCCCCGCCATCGCCAAGAGCCCCGACACCTACCGCGCCTTCAAGATCAAGCCCCAGGACACGAACTGGTTCATTCCGCTGCTCGACCCGGTGGCGGATGGCGTCTCCTTCACCTGGGTGGTGGAGGTGTTCGAGCCGGGCGGCGCCACACCACCCAACACGCATGAGGCCGCGGAGGAAGCATTCATGGTGCTGCGCGGGCGCGGCGTGGCGCACGTTGCGGGCCAGGCGATTCCCCTCTCGCCGGGGGCTTGCTTCGTCGTCCGCGCCGGCGAGGAGCACATCGTCGAGAACCCTGGCCCCGATCGGCTTTATTGTCTTACCGTCATGACCCCCGATGAGGGCTTCGCCGCGCTCATCCGCAACGGCACGCCCTGGCCGATGGACGAAGAGGATCAGGCTGTGGTCAGAGGCCTCGCGGCACGAGGCTGATGCGCGTTCTCTTCATCACCGCCCACCCGGTCGAGACCTCGTTCAACGCCGCGGTGCACGCTGCTGCGAGGCGTGCCTTGCGCGAGGCGGGCCACGAGGTCGATCACTGCGACCTCTACGCCGAAGGTTTCGACCCCGTGCTCTCGCGCGAGGCGAGGCTCGTCTACCACGACCCCGCGCGCAATCGGGCCGGCGTGGAAGGCTACGTGGCGCGGCTGCAGGCTGCCGAGGCGCTGGTCCTGGGCTTTCCCGTCTGGTGCTTCAACCTGCCTGCCATCCTCAAGGGGTGGTTTGACCGGCTGATCCTGCCCGGGGTGGCGTTCGAGCTCGAAGGCGGGAAAGTGACGCCCACCTTGCGCCACATCAGGGCGGTCGCCGGCATTGCCACCTACGGGCGGCCGCGCTACATGGCCTGGTGGATCGGCGACCCTCCCAGGCGGATCGTGACCCGCTACCTGCGCTGGTTCGTCCGCCCCGGCGCGCCCATCACCTATCTCGCCCAGTACCACATGAACGTCTCGACAGAAGCCACGCGGGCGCGTTTCATCGCGCGAGTCGAACGCGTCATGCGAAGGTTCGGGACATGACAAGGCCCAATCCGACGTTCAGCGACGCCGCTTTGGCCAAAGCCGCCGCTCGCCGCGCCCGCGAGGCGGCTGCCTTGCGCGAGAATTTGCGCAAACGCAAGGCTCAGGCACGAGCGCGCCAGGAACAGCCCCCCTCCACCGCCGCTGCGCAGCCGCGACGCGGCGACCAACCGGCCGAGGCTTGACTGAGAAGCCCGGGCGTGGCCCGTCCCGCCACCGCCCGCGCGGGAGTCTTTGCAAATGCCTCTGATGCCAGACACCTGGATTCGCACCATGGCGCTCGAACACCGCATGATCGAGCCCTTCGTCGAGAAGCAGACGCGCGACGGTGTGATTTCCTACGGCCTCTCGTCCTACGGCTACGACGCACGGGTCGGCCACGTGTTCAAGATTTTCACCAATGTCGATGCGGCGGTGGTCGACCCGAAAGCCTTCAATCCGGCCTCCTTTGTCGACCGCGCGACGGATGTCTGCATCATCCCGCCCAACTCCTTCGCTCTTGCACATACCGTCGAGTATTTCCGCATCCCACGTGAAGTCCTCGTCATTTGTCTTGGCAAGTCGACCTACGCGCGCTGCGGGATCATCGTGAACGTGACACCGCTGGAACCAGAATGGGAGGGGCAGGTCACGATCGAGATCAGCAACACCACGCCCTTGCCCGCCCGCATTTACGCCGGCGAGGGGATCTGCCAGTTCCTGTTCCTCAAGGGCGAATCGCCGTGCGAAACCTCCTATGCCGATCGGGCAGGGAAATACATGCGCCAGCGCGGCGTGGCCCTGCCGCGGTTGTGAGGCGACGGCACACGCAGAAGGCGAGACCGAGGAGGGCGACACGGCGCGATGGACCGGATCAGGATCCGCGGCGGAATCCCGCTGGCCGGCACGATTACGATCGGGGGCGCAAAGAATGCCGCCCTGCCTCTGATGGCCGCTGGCCTGCTGACGGAGGAGCGTCTTGTGCTCCACAACGTGCCGCGGCTTGCCGACATCGACACGATGGCGCACCTTCTCGCTACGCTCGGGGTGAGCGTGGAGCGGTGCGACAATGATGGCCGCCAGCTGGCCATCGGCGGCACCATCACCTGCACCGAGGCGCCCTACGACATTGTGCGCAAAATGCGCGCTTCGGTGCTCGTCCTCGGCCCTCTGGTGGCGCGCTGCGGCGAAGCGCGGGTCAGCCTGCCTGGCGGTTGCGCGATCGGCACCCGGCCGATCGATCTGCACCTGAAGGGGCTCGAGCAGATGGGGGCGCACATCGTGCTCGAGGGCGGCTATGTCCATGCGCGTGCGCCAAAAGGGTTGAAGGGTGGGCGAATCGTCTTCCCCTTCGTCTCGGTGGGGGCAACCGAGAACTTGCTGATGGCGGCCACCCTGGCCGACGGCGAGACCGTGCTCGCCAACGCTGCGCGCGAACCCGAGATCGAGGATCTCGCCCGCGCGCTCGTCGCCATGGGAGCGCGGATCGACGGCATCGGCACCGACCGACTGATCATCCAGGGCGTCGCCCGCCTCCATGGCGCGACCCACAGCATCATTCCCGACCGTATCGAGACCGGAACCTATGCCTGTGCCGCCGCCATAACAGGTGGCGAGGTGGTGCTCGCCAACGCCCAGCTCGATCATCTCGGCGCGGTGGTGCGCATCCTTCGCGAGGCGGGGGTGGAGATCAGCGAGGTGGAGGGTGGGCTGTCCGTCAAACGGCTGAACGGCCTGCATGGGGTGGATGTGATGACCGAGCCCTATCCAGGATTTCCCACTGACATGCAGGCGCAGTTCATGGCTCTGATGTGCGTTGCCGAAGGGGCGGCAATGGTGACCGAGACAATCTTTGAAAACCGCTTCATGCACGTTCCCGAACTGAACCGCATGGGGGCGCGGATCAACGTGCACGGCGCCTCGGCCATCATCCGCGGCGTGCCGTCCATGTCGGGCGCGCCGGTGATGGCGACCGACCTGCGCGCCTCGGTAAGCCTCGTCCTCGCCGGCCTCGCCGCGCGCGGTGAGACGATCGTCAACCGGGTCTATCATCTCGACCGCGGCTACGAGCGGATCGAGCAGAAGCTCGCTGCCTGCGGGGCGCAAATCGAGCGCATCCCCGGTTGAGCGCGCGCTCGCGCGGCGCGCCCGGGAGGCGCCATGGATGCAGGAGCTGGTCACACAGCACCGCGACCTAAGGGGTGGTGTCCCGCAAGGCCAAGCTCTGTTCCCACCCGTCTTGCTCCACGTACCGAAGCCCGCACTGGGGGTGATCAGGCTTGGCGCGCTCTCCCCTCTCAGACGCTCGGCAAACGGCCTTCGTCCTCCGTGCCCATGCGGCTGCCGTGCTCCTCCTTTCGCTGGCCGAGGGTTTGAGACTTCCTTAAGACTTGGTCCGAAGCAAAGGTTTCACGCCGGCCTAGGCTCAGGTTACTTCGGCTAAAATGCTGTAGGTGCGACGTGACGTGATGTTCTGGACGCGTTCCTCGCGGGCTCAGCGTGACTACTGTAGGCGGACACGGCAGCATGAGAGGACCCGCTTGATCGGACGGGCGGCAGTTGAGCAACCGTCTGCCCCTCTGCTGTGCGACAATACGGGCCGACCCCGTCGCCACGGGCATCGCACCGTCGCGCTGACGGGGCTGGCCGCCCTGCCGTCAGTGATGCTAGGCGAACCGGTGTGAACCTGCCGCTCTCCTCCGCCGCCCTGGCTCGGCCGTTGGCGCGCGATGAAACCGTCGTGCTGGCTTTGCCGAAAGGGCGGATCTTGACTGATCTCGCTCCCCTCCTTGCCCGGGCGGGGATCGAACCGGCGCCCGACTACATCGACGAGGACAGCCGCCGCCTGCGCTTTCCCACCAACGACCCCGCTCTCGACGTGGTGCGCGTCCGCCCCTTCGATGTCGCCACTTTCGTTGCTTTCGGCGCCGCGGCCATCGGTGTCGTGGGCTCGGACGTGCTGATGGAGTTCGATTATCCGGAACTCTACGCGCCGCTCGACCTCGGCATCGCGCGCTGCCGCCTCTCCATCGCCGCCCCCCGCGATGGCATCAGCGACGACCCATTTCGCTGGAGCCACGTGCGCATTGCGAGCAAGTATCCCAACATCGCGCGCAGGCATTTTGCAGCCCGCGGTGTGCAGGCTGAGGTGATCGAACTCTCGGGGGCGATGGAGCTCGCCCCCTCGCTCGGGCTCTCACGCCTGATCCTCGATCTCGTGCAAACCGGCTCCACCCTAAGGGCGAATGGTCTTGTTGAGATTGAGCGTGTCGCCGACGTTTCTGCCCGGCTCATCGTCAACCGCACCGCTCTGAAGACAAGGCCAGAGGTCATCGGCGCCTGGATCGCGCGCTTCCGCGCCGCACTCGCCTGCCGATGAAGTCCCCCCGGCGCCTGGCGACGGCTGACCCCGGCTTCGACACCGCCTTCGCCGCCCTGCTCGCCGACCGTGACGAGCCGGTGCCCGGCGTGGCGCAAGCGGTGCGCGCCATTATCGCTGCCGTGCGAGCGGAGGGAGATGCGGCACTCATCCGCTACACGCAACAGTTCGATCGCGTCTCGATCACGCCCGATCGTCTTGCGCTGAGCGAGGCAGAGATCGCAGACGCCGTCGCCGCGGTGCCGGCTGATCTTGCCGCCGCGATCGACCTCGCTGCCAGCCGCATCGAGGCCTTCCATCGTGCCCAGATGCCGTCGGATCTCGCTACGCGCGACGGCGCCGGCGTGCATCTCGGGATGCGCTGGCGTCCGCTCGACTCCGTCGGGCTCTATGTTCCGGGGGGCAAGGCAGCCTACCCCTCTTCCGTACTGATGAATGCGATTCCAGCGCGGGTAGCGGGGGTGGCACGGATCGCGATGTGCGTGCCATGCCCGGGCGGCGTGGTCAACGCCGCTGTCATCGCTGCGGCGCAGCGGGCTGGTGTGCGCGAGATCTACCGCGTCGGTGGAGCGCAGGCGATCGCCGCCCTCGCTTACGGCACGGAGAGCATCGCGCCGGTTGACCGTATCGTCGGGCCGGGGAATGCCTACGTGGCAGAGGCAAAACGGCAGGTGTTCGGCGCGGTGGGTATCGACTCTATCGCCGGCCCCTCAGAGGTACTCATCATCGCGGACGCAACCGCGCGCCCCGATTGGGTGGCGATCGATCTGCTTGCGCAGGCCGAGCACGATGAAGCCGCGCAGGCCGTGCTGGTCACACCCGATGCCGGCTTGGCTGAAGCCGTCGCCGCCGCGGTCGAGCGCTTCCTCCCCGACCTGCCGCGCAGCACCATCGCGCGCGCCTCGTGGGAGCGTCACGGCGCGATCATCGTCACCCGCGACCTCGAGGAGGCGGCGGAGATCGCCAATCGTCTCGCGCCCGAACATCTCGAACTCGCGGTCGCCGATCCCGCCGCCCTGTTCGCTAGGATCCGCCACGCTGGAGCGGCTTTCCTCGGCGCCTATGCTCCCGAGGCGATCGGCGACTACGTCGCCGGGCCCAACCATGTCCTGCCCACCGCACGGACCGCCCGGTTCGCCTCGGGGCTTTCGGTGTTCGACTTCCTCAAGCGCACGACCTGGATCGCGGCGGACCATTCCGCTCTCGCCGCGATCGGGCCAGCTGCCATGCGCCTGGCAGAAGCCGAGGGCCTTGACGCGCACGCCCGCTCCATCGCAGCGCGCCTTGCTTAGGTGACGGCTGCGCGGCCCTTCCCGCGCACCAAGGCCCACAGCATCGCAAGCCACACGAGCGCCGTGATCACGGCGAGCACCGCAGCAATCGGGCGGGAAACAAAGTAGGCGAGGCTCCCGTCGCCCTTCATCATCGTCGTCATAAAATGCTTCTCGAACGGATCGCCGAGCACAATGCCGAGGATGGTGGGCGCGATTGGAATGCCGTTCTCCTCCATCATCCAAGCGAGCACGCCCATCACCGCCATGATGACCAGAGCGAAGGGGTCGTTGTCGATCGCGAAACTGCCGACCATGCAGAACAGCAGGATCAGAGGCGTCAGCACCGGGCGCGGCACGACCAGCACCTTGGCGCAGAGCCTGATCGCGATGAGGCCAATCGGGATCATCACCAGGTTGGCAAGCACAAAAGCAAGAAACACCGCGCCGATCTGGCCAGGGTTCATGAGGAAGATGTCGGGGCCCGGCTGGATGCCCTTGAGCAGAAGGAGCCCGATCACGATCGCAGTGACGGAGTCGCCCGGGATGCCGAACACCAGCGCCGGCACCCAAGCCCCAGCGATGGCGGCATTGTTCGCCGCCCCGGCATCAACGAGCCCCTCTTCCGACCCTTGGCCGTATCTTTCCGGCGCTTTGGAGAAGCGCTTGCCGACGGCGTAGGAGATCCAGGCCGCGATGTCTGCTCCGGCACCAGGCAGGATCCCGATTGCAGTGCCGATGACGTTGCCGCGCACGAGGTTCACCGGGTGGCGCCGCAACACGGCACCCGTGCCGCGCAGGATCGAACCGAGCTTCTGCGTCTGCACCTCGGCCGCGGTGCGGATGGTCGGCAGGTTGCGCAGGATCTCGGCGATCGCGAACATGCCGACCATCGCCGGAATGAACGAGACGCCCGACAGCAGGTTGGGGATGCCGGCGGTGAAGCGCGGATAGCCTGAGGTGACATCCTGCCCGATGGTGGCGATGAAGAGCCCGACGAACAGTCCGACGGCTCCCTTAAGCGGATCAGGCCCCGCCACCAACACCGCACACGAGAGCCCAAGCGCGACGAGCCAGAAATACTCCACACCCGAAAACCGCAAAGCGACTTCAGCAAGCCACGGCGCGAGCAGGATGAGCACGAGTGTGCCGAACAATCCGCCAATGGCGGACGCGATCAGGCAGATCCCGAGCGCGAGTTCCGCTTTGCCTTGTTTCGTCAGCGCATAGGCATCGGCGACGTAGGCGGCGGAAGCGGGTGTGCCCGGAATGCGCATCAGCGCGGCCGGGATGTCGCCAGCGTAAATTGCCATGGCCGTCGTCATCACCACCGCGGTCAGCGCCGATACCGGGTCGAGGAAGAAACTCACCGGCACGAGCAGGGCCACCGCCATGGTGGCGGAGAGCCCCGGCAAGGCGCCGACGAACAGGCCGAACAGAGCGGCACCGATTCCAACGAGGATAGTTTGCGGCGTGAAAATCAGAGCAAGCGCCTGGGGCAGCGCCTCGATCATCTCAGTAGCGGATCGATGCAACCAGGCCTAGGGGCAGCGGCACGCGCAGCCACTCGGCGAAGAGGAGGTACACCGCAAGCGGGCCAAGCAGGGCGGTTGCGGCGGCGAGCGCCCAAGAGGCACCGAAGCGCCGCACCAGCACGAGCAGGATCACCGCTGCCGTCGGCACGAAGCCAAGCCGCGATGCAGCAACCAGGTACAAACCAATGGCGGCGACCAACAGCAGAGCGTCAAGGCGTGCGCGCGCGTCACCCATGAGTGGCCCCGCAGCGAACCAGGGTCGTCGCAGCCCCGAACGCGCCTCGCGTACGATCAACCCGATGCCGCAGGCAGCCAATCCGGCTGCGACGACGAAAGGAAACAGCCCCGGCCCGAACGCCTGCCCGGGAACGAGAGGAAAGTCCCGCGCCGTCCCGGCGATCGCCGCCCCCGCGCCGACCAGCACGAGACCCAGCGCGGCATCGGACAGGCGCAATGCGTCAGGTCCTCGCCAAACCGAGCGCGCGCATGACCGCGCCAAGATCGCGATCGGACTTCTCGACGAACGCGGCAAGTTCGGCCGCCGGCATCGGATTGACACCGAAGCCGCGCGCGTCCATCGCCGCCTTCCACTGTTCGGTCGCCATCGCTCTCAGGGCGGCCTCTTCCAACCGTCGCGCAATCGGCGAGGGCAAGCCCTTCGGCCCCATGATCGAAAGATAGGAGGCGAGAGTCCAGTCGGAGCCGATCGCCTCCTTCACCGTGGGGACGTCGGGGAACGCGGGCAGACGCTGCGGCATCATCACGGCGAGGGAACGGACGCGGCCTGCGCGTATGAGCGGGGCCGCTTCAGCGATGCCACACGGAACGATATGCACACCCCCTGCTACCAGTTCGCGCAAGCCTGAGGCGGCGCCGTCGGAGGGGATCCAGGGCGCGGCATCGGGCGGCAGCCCGACCGACTGCAACAGCCCAGCGATCGCGAGATGCCAGATGCCGCCCTGACCGGTGCCCGAGGACTTGTAGCGGCCCGGGTTGGCGCGGATCGCATCGATCAAGTCCTTCAGAGTCCGCCATGGGTTGTCGGCGGCGACCTGAACGCCGGCCGGCACCAGGTTCATCATCGCGATCGGCGTATAGTCGCGCCAGGTGAGGCGGGTGAGCCCCTGCCAGTGCATCATACCGATCTCAACCGTGACGGCGCCGATCGTGTAGCCATCCGGCGGCGCTTCGGCGATCGCGCTGTGCCCGACCACGCCGGAACCACCCGTGCGGTTGACCACGTTCAGCGGCTGGCCGAGTTCCCGCTCCATCAGCGCAGCAATGGTGCGCGCGTGATAATCGGTGCCGCCACCGGCGCCCCACGGCACGATGAACTGCACCGGCCGCACAGGATAGGCCTGGGCCAGGGCCGGGCGAGTGAGGGCGGCAGCACCGACAAGGGCGGCAGCGCGACCGAGCGAACGGCGTGTGAGCATGGCGGACGTCTCCCTGATCGTTCGACGGCTGAAGCGTCGTTGTCGGCAGTGAACGCCCCTCGTCGCAGCACCGTCAAGCGTCTCGGCTGCGGAGCAGCTAAACTCGTGGCGGCGAGTTTGGGGGAGCAAGCATGGACGACCCGGTTCTGGCCGCTCTGCGGCGCGCGCAGCGCGAGCTTCTCGACTTCTCCCTGCGCAATCGCCTGCTGTCGCTTCCGGAGCCCGGTCGCAGTGCGGGCGTGGTGCCGATCGTTGGCGAGCGGGCGGAAAGCGTGTTCGCTCGCCTTGTCGGCGAGGGCAAGCCGATGGGACTGGCGGCGGCCGAGAACGACGCAGAAGAGCCTGCCACTGCCAGCAGGCCCGGGGCGAAGGCGACCTTCGCCCGCAGCCGTCGTCGTGCCATCGCCGCCCCGGGTGCCCCGACCGTACCCGACCCCGAGGACCAGATCCTCTCCGCCGGCCTCCCTCCCACCCTGCTCGCCCGCACGCTGACGCGACTTGAGCGCGACTCGCGGAGCTTCCTCGACGAGCAGGGGGTCAACATTCTCTTTCTCGCCTTGGGCCAGCTCGCGTGGCGGGACGAGGGAAATGGTGCCAAGGTCCGCCATGCCCCCCTTGTGCTCGTGCCCTGCCGGCTCGCGCGACAGACCGCGCGCGATGCCTTTCACCTCAGCTGGGATGGGGGCGAGATCGTCGGCAACCTCACCCTGGCCGCCTTCCTCGCCGATCAGTTCAAGCTGACCCTGCCGGAGGCGCCCGATTTCGGTGCCGAGGGCTGGGCGTCCATCTCGGCTTGGTTCGATCGGGTTGCGGAGGTGGCAGCCGAGCGCGGCTTCACTGTCGTGCGCGACGCGATCGCCTTGGGCCTCTTCTCCTACACCAAGTTCCTGATGTTCAAGGACCTTGAGCGGGAGGAGATCGCGCGCCACCCGCTTGTGCGTGCCCTCCTCGGCGCTGCCCCGCCTCCACTGGCTGAAACCTTTCCCGACGACGCCGACATCGATGCGCTGATACCCGTCGAGCGGCTTGATTTCGCGCTCGATTCGGACGGCAGTCAGACGCTGGCGGCGGAAGCGGTCCGTCGTGGTGGCTCCTTGGTCATCCAGGGCCCGCCGGGAACGGGAAAAAGCCAGTTGATCACGAACGTGATCGCGCAAGCCATACTGGATGGGAAAACCGTGCTGTTCGTCGCTGAGAAGCTCGCCGCCCTCGAGGTGGTGCAGCGTCGGCTCGCCTCCGTCGGGCTCAGCGCCGCCTGCCTTGCCCTACACAGCGAAGGCGTAGGCCGTCGCGCTCTGGTGGCGGAACTTGACGCGACCCTGAAGGCTCCGCGGGCGAAGCCGCCCGATCGGGACGCGGTGATCCGCCCCCTCGGCGCTCTGCGTGGGCGGCTTAATCGCCATGCTGCCGCCATGCACGCGCCGATTGGAGAGACGGGGTGGACGGCGTTTCGTGCCATTGGCGAGGTGGCGCGGCTGAAGCAGGCCGGCGTCGCGCCGCCCTCCTTCAAACTCGACGTTGCGGGCTGGACGGCAGAGCGTCTGCGCCACGCGATGCGCCTTGCACGCGAGTTGGCCGAAGCCGCGCGCTCAGCGACACCTGCCAGCAGCGTTTGGCGCGGCGTGTCTGCGTCCTCCCTGCCGCCGACGGAGCTCGACCGACTCGCGGGACGGATCCTCGCCGCGATCGAGGCCATCGGCGCGCTCTGCCGCCTCGTCGGCGCGAGAGCGACGCGACGTGACGCTGAGGTCGGCCTGGCCGATCTTCGCGCCGCGGCACGCTTCGCCGCCATCAAGGCGCGCGCCCCGGGCGTGTGCGAGACGGCCTGGACCGCCCCCGGTCTTGCTGAGGCTCGGGCGGAACTGGCGAAAGGCACGGGGCTTTTGCGGTCCCTTGCTCCATCGTACCGGTCCGCTCGCGCAACCGTAGCAGCGCTCTTCACCGGCTCTCCTCCCTTAGACCCGCTGCCCATCCTCGATGCGATCCTCGAAGGCCAGTCGCTGCTCGCCGAACGGCCAGCGGCGGCAGTGACGTCGCCTGATCCAGCGCGCGAAACGGCACTCGCCGCTGCGCTCGATGGACTCAGAACCACGCTCGATCCTTTGCTCGCCGATCTCTCAGTCGACACCCGCGCTGCCTTCGGAGACGAGGACCCACCGCTCGGCAGGATCTTGGACCGACTGGCACTCTGGGCTGGGTCTGTCGACTGCCTGCCCGCCTGGCTCGCCTGGTCGCGCCTTGCCGACGAGGCGCGCGACGTCGGACTCACTGCTGTCGCGGATCGTCTCGCCGACGGATCGCTCGCGCCGGACGAGGCTCTTGTCGCCGTCCGCTACGCCCTTGCTGAGTCCCTGCTCGCCGCGGCGATGCGCGCCAACCCCGCCCTCGCCGCTTTCGACGGTCCCGCCTTCAGCCGCCTCGTCGAGGAGTTTCGCGCAGCGGATGTCGCTCGGATCGGCCTTGCCCGCGCCGAAGCCGCGGCCGCTCACGCCGCCCGACTGCGCATTGCCGAAGGCCCCGACTTCATCCGCGAGATGACGGTGCTGCGTGGCGAGATCGCAAAGAAGCGCGGGCATCTGCCGGTGCGAACCCTGCTCTCCCGCGCGGGACGGCTTGTGCAGCAAATCAAGCCCGTGTTCATGATGAGCCCGCTTTCGGTCGCAGCCTATCTCGACCCGGCGGCGATCGCGTTCGACCTCCTCGTCATCGACGAGGCGAGCCAGATCGAGCCTGTGGACGCGATCGGTGCAATCGCGCGCGCGCGGCAGATCGTCGTCGTCGGCGACGATCGACAGATGCCGCCCACCCGCTTCTTCGCGCGCATGACTTCGGACGAGGAGGAGCGAAACACCGGCGATGAGGAACCAGTCGCCACGGCCGATGTGGAGAGCATCCTCTCACTCTGCACCGCGCGCGGTTTCCCAAACCAGATGCTGCGCTGGCACTATCGAAGCCGACACGAGAGCCTGATCGCGGTGTCCAATCGCGCGTTCTACGAGAACCGCCTCATCGTCATCCCCTCGCCGAAGCCGCGTTCGGCCGAACTTGGGCTGTCGATCGTGCGAGTGGAGGGCTGCTTCGACAGTGGTGGTTCCGGAACCAATGCGATCGAAGCCCGGGCAGTGGCGGAGGCAGTGATGGCGCATGCGCGCGATTGTCCAGGGGAGACCCTTGGTGTCGCCGCCTTCAGCGTCCGCCAGCGCGATGCGATCTTGGACGCGCTCGAGGCGCTGCGGCGCGAAAGCCCCGAAGTGGAGCCCTTCTTCTCCGCCCATCCGCACGAGCCGTTCTTCGTCAAGAACCTGGAGAACGTGCAGGGCGACGAGCGCGATGTGATGTTCATCTCCGTCGGCTATGCGCGGGGGCCGGATGGCAAGGTGGCGATGCGCTTCGGCCCGCTTGCGGTGGAAGGGGGCGAACGCCGCCTCAACGTGCTGATCACGCGGGCGAAGAAACGCTGCGTCGTGTTCTCGGGCCTCACCGCGGACGACATCGACCTCTCGCGTTCCTCCGCACGCGGGGTGGCGGTGCTGAAGGAGTTCCTGGCTTTTGCCGCCGGCGGCACAGTGCAGGCCGCGGCCGCGCAGCGCGACACGGGCGACACGGCGCTGACGGATGCGATCGCCACCGCTCTTGCCAAGTCGGGGCTTGAAGTCGAGCGCCGGGTTGGGCTTGCCGGGCTGTTCGTCGACGTTGCGGTTCGCGACCGTTCCGGCGACGGATTTGGTCTCGGCATCGTGACCGATGGCGAGTTCTATGCCGCGGCCCGCTCGGCGCGCGATCGCGACCGCCTGCAGGAAACAGCACTCGGCATGATGGGCTGGCGACTCGCTCGTTCCTGGGCGGCGGATTGGATTGTGCGGCCTGACGCGGAGACGCGGCGTCTTGCTTCCCTTGCCGGGACCAGCACTGTCGACATGGAGCGTGCTGCCTCAGCGAGCAGCGTGCACCTGGTCACACCTCTCTCGCGCAGCTACGAGCCGGCAGTGATCACGGTGCCCAAAGAAACGCCACCTGAGGCGGTGCCCTTCGCGCGACTCGCGCGCATCCTCGCCGACATCGTACGCGCGGAAGGGCCAATCCACACCGAGGCCGTCATCGCACGCGCACTTGATCTTTGGGGCTTGCCACAGGCACCGGTAACGACACGAGCAGTACTCGAACAGGCCTTGCGCCTCGCCGCCGAACTCGAAGGGCTCGTCAGTCAAGGCTCGTTCTGGCAAGCCACGGGCAGCACGGTGGTGGTGCGCAACCGCAGCGCCCTGCCGCCCGAGTGGCGCCGTCCGACCTGGCTTCCGCCCGAGGAGATCCGGGCCGCCCTTTGCACCGCTCTGCAGGCAGCGGAAGGCGGCGTCGTTGCCGAAGCCCTGGACACGGCGGCTTTAAGGCTGCTTGGCGTTGGCGAGGATGCACGCGCCGCCGTCTCGGCGCAGCGCGCTTTGCTTGCCGCCGAGGGCCGGATTGTGACGCGCGGCGGGCTCGTGTTTGCCACCGCGCCTGCGCCCAGCTGACCGAATTTCTTCGCCTTCACACCTTGGCCTTGCGTTTGGCGCGCTTGGCCAGAATGTCATCGTAACGTTCCGTTGGCAGAAGAAGAAGGATGCGATCCCCGGGGTACACAGCGTCCGTCTCAGAGGGCAGGACGTATGATTCGCCGCGGAAGATGGCGAGCGGCTTCACCCCCCGCGGCAGATCCTTCAGACAGTTACCGTCCGCGTCCTCTTGAGTGGCGACGAAGGTGAAGAGGCGGAACCCGGGCGGAATCATTTGCTCCGCCCCCGCCCCCGCCCCACCCTCAAGCCGGTCAACAATCGCCTGCGCCATAGTGCGATCGGGAACGAGGAGTTCGGACAGCCCGACCTCGAGGGCGACATTCTCCAATTCAGGGTCCGAAACCTTCGGCAACACGCGCGCGAAACCGACGGAGCGTCCGACCAGGGCAGCAAGGATGTTGTCCTGATCGCCGCTCGTCAGCGCGATCAGAGCCTCGCATTCCTCGGGGGCCGTCTCGCGCAGGATGGAGGGGCGGTTGCCGTCTCCGGCGACGAAGGCGACATCGAGCCGTTCCCCCAACTCCTCAATGCGTGCCCGGTCCCGCTCGACAATCACCACCTCGTGGCCGCGACGGAGCAGTGCCTGCGCGGTGGCAACCGCCAGATTTGACGCGCCGACGATCACCACCCGCATGCTCACACCCCCGCGCTTTGCCGCCGCCCGATCCAGGTTCGCGGATAAAGAAGCACAAGCACGGCGACGATTTCGAGCCGCCCCATCAGCATGCCGAGGATCAGCGCCGTCTTGAAGGGCGCCTTGAGGCCATGCGAGGCGACCCCGACGGAGGCACCGCAGGTGGAAAGCGCGGAAGCACAATCGAACAGGGCATCAACCGGGGCATGATGGCCGGCAAGCAGGATCGCCCACAGCAGGATGAGCATCAGGGTGAACAGGGTGACGACGGTGGCAGTGCCGCGGATCGCGTCCGCCTCGCCGGACCGGGTGGTGATGACGGCGTGCGGGGAAAGCGCGGTGCGAGAGATCGCATCACGTACCAATCTGCCCATGCCGAGCACGCGGAACATCTTGATGCCGCCCGCCGTGGAGGCCGTGTCGCCGCCCAAAATCATCTGCACGATCATGACCAGTTTGGAGACCGCATCGAGTGCGCCGAGGTCGAGTGTCGAAAAGCCGGTGGTGGCCTGACAGGACAGCGACATCAAGAACGCGTCCCACGCCGCCTCGGCGAGGGGCAACCCAGAAAGCCGCGTCATCGTGAGCAAGAGCAGCAGGAACCCGACGAGGCAGAAGGCGATAAAGGCGCGCAGTTCCGGCGCCCCAACCACCGCACGCCACTTGCCGCGGCGCAGTTGCGGCCAGATCAGGAAGGAGACAGCGCCGAGTGTGCCGGTGACCATGGCCACCGTCTGAACTGCACGCCCGCCAACACCGCCGATCGAGGAATCATCGGCTGCGAAACCGCCGCCGCAGACCGCCGTCAAGCCGTGCAACAGCGCATTTGCGGCATCGAGCCCGGCGGCGAACAGGGCGAGAATGGCAAGCACTGTCAACCCAGTGTAAACGATCGCCATCGTGCGCATCCAGGCACGCGCGCCCAGCATCACCTCCTCCGGGGTGAGCTGGTAGGAAAGCCAACGCCCGGCCACAGCGCCACGCTCAAGCGTGAGGAATAGCGCGAGCAGGACAACCATCAGCCCGCCTGACCACTGCCCCCACGCGCGGGCGAAGAGGAAAGACCATGGCTTGTTCTCAACCGAGTCGAGGGTCGAGAGCCCTGTGGTGGTCACCGCCGAGACGCCCTCGAACACGGCATCGATCAGCGGCACGCCCTCCGCCCACCAGGGCAGGGCGAGCGCGAGCGAGGCGAGCAGGAAGGCGAAGACGGACAGTGCCATCGCCTCGTTCGTCTGCGGCACAGGGGCGGGCTGGCCGCGCGACAGCGCCGCCCAGAGACCAAGCAGGACAGCAACGACCGCGGCGTGCGCCGCCGCGCCGATCCACTCGCCGTCGGCCGCCGAGATCAGCACGAGCGGAGCGTTGATGCCGGTCAGCAGGAGGGCTGCACGGCCGATCAGCCGACCGAGCACACGCGGACGAACCGCAAACGCCAGGGACGTAGTGCTGGCCACCCTTCAGGGATTCCGGATGTCGGCCGAGGCGGCCACTCCCGTCGAGTCGATCACCGTTATACGATAGGCGCCAGGCGAGGCGGGAGGCCAGAGCGCATTGCGGCGACGCCTCTTGCTCGCGACGGGCACGCCGTCGCCGAGGAAGGTGAGCGGCCTTTGCTCGCCCGCTGCGCGAGGCATGACGGCGCGGCCCAAGGCGAGCTCGCCACTAAGGGGGAGGAAAGACGAGACGAAGTTGATCAGCCTCGCTTGCCGTGAGCCTCGCCAGGGCAAAAGCGGGCGGCAACGGCCGTACCTGCGGCAACAGGTCCGGATCGGGCAGTAGGGCGAAGGCGCGCAGCAGCAGAGGCAAGGCGAGCCGACGCCCCGTCTCGCCGGGCAGTGACGTGCCGTCCGGCCGGCCGACCAAAACGCCGATCGCGTGGGTGGCGGACACGCTTACTGCCCAGGCGTCGCGGTGGCCCCAGGAGGCGCCGGTCTACTAGGCGTCGCGCGGCGGGCTCGCCTGTGGTGGCAGCCCGGGCGGGACGGGGCTCACCGCGAGAATGGCGCGCACCGCCCAGCTGCCTCCGGCGAAACCAAAGCGCGCAGCGTTGCCCCTTCGCCAGCGCGCCAGACCACCCGTCCGGCTCGGCCGTCGCCGAGGGCCACTGTCGGTGCGACCAGCCCTTTGAGCGCGATGCCGAGACCCTCCAACGCCAGCAGAATGCAGAGGGTGGCGGCGACGCTTCGGTCTTCGTTGCGCAGCACCAGCACGGCGAGGTTAGCGCGCGCAGCGAACGCCGTCGTCTCCTCCTCGGCGAGGCGTTCGGCCGTCTCCTGCAGCGGGGTGTCCAGGGTGGTAGCAAGGCTAGGCCCGTTATCGTCCAGTCACGTGAGCGAGGAGATACCGCGCGCGGGCCAGCTGGACGAAGCAGGCCTGGGGCGGGGAACCGACCGCTCGGCCCTCGGCCTCGCTGAGCAATCCGGCCCCTTCGGCCAGGCCGAGCACGCGCGCTTGCGCTCTCGCCGGGTCGGGATGACGGTCGGGCCGACGGGCAGTGGCCGTTGCGGCAGGGCGATGAGCAGAGCGAGTTCGCCCGCATTGAGGGCGCTGAGAGGGCGGCTGAAGAACACGTGGGAGGCTGCACGCCCCCCTTCACCCATTCGACATTGCTGGCATAGGGCGCGAGTGGGCGGGCAACCTGCATGGTCAAGGTGCTGCCGCCGGAGACGATGCGGCCGTGGTAGAGTGCCTTCAGCGCGGCGCGGGCCTGGGCGAGCGGATCAACCCCGATGTCCCAGTGAAACCGTCGGTCCTCGCGCCTACGCAGCATCGCGAGCAACAGGGGGACATCTCGCACCGTGGTGCGCAGCCGCCACACTCCGCCCTCTGCCGGGCGGACGGCAAGCAAGGCGCTTTCACGATCCAAAAGTTTGCACGAGAGGGTGAGGGCGCGCGACAGATATGGAGGGACGGCGCGATCGCGCGCAACAAGCCCTGCTGCGACCGGACTCAGAGCGACCAGGATCGCCGCCGTGCGACGCAGCTCAGCCGAATGGTGCGACGGTGTTCCGTCCCGGGCTCTGACACGCGAAAAATCGCAGCCTGTAGCTGTCCAACAACAGTGCTCCCGCCAGGTCAAAGCTCCCTGGCGTGACCGCGCGTACGAGAAAAGGCATGCTTGAACGGTGGCTCCTCGGGCGTGAGGTCGATCTGCGCCACTCGCCGGTCATCGCGCGCAGCGACGGCGCGGGCGCGCGCGAGTTCGCCAAGGAAGGGAAAATCCCGCCACCTCGCCCGGGCCAAGGCGGGCGGGCTCCGGCTGCCAGCCGGCCGGAAGCCGATGCAAGAGCAAGGCCTGGTGATCGAGGCGGGTTTCCGCTCGGCCTTTAATGACCAGGATGAACACGTCTTTCTGCCTCAGCGGGTCGAGGTTCACTGGGGTGCCGTTGCGGGTGAGGTAATTCCGCCTCACCACCAGCCCCTCGCGCGTCGCACCCGGTGCTTGGGTGGAAATGCCGCTCCGTGGCACGGAGGCGAAGAACGGGCGCTGGCCAAGGTTGCGCAGGCTAAGAGGAAGCTCGGTCTCCGCGCAGAGCACGGTGGTCAACACGGCGGGGGCACGCTCTCTCCGTCGATAGCGAGCAGGACGGGCGTGCCGTCGCGTCCCAGCATGGCGGCTGCAACCAGTCAGGCCTGCTCCTGCGTGCTGGTGCGGGCGGGGTGCGCGGCATCGGCGGGCAAGAGGTCGTACAGCCGCGACGCGCGATCGGCTGCCACCCCGCTCTCGCGCACGCGCACGATCAGCACGGCGGCATCGCGCACCGTCGACCCGTAGTCCTGCGCGAACGGTTCGCGTCTCGGGTCGGCGACTGCGTCGCGCAACAGGGCCTCCCCGCGTCCTGCGTCGCCGTGGCGCAGCAGGGCGGCGCCGAGCAGACCGCGCGCCAAGGGCGTCGGAAGTCGCCCGATGCCATGGTCGGCAAGAACGCGCGCCGCCCCCGGTCGCGGTCGTCCGGCAAGCGCCAGGCTGTAGAGCGCAGAGGCCTGCGCGGCGCGTAGCCATGGCTCGTTCGCCGGCTCGTCGGTGAACTCCGTAAGCCAGCGCAAGGCAGAGCCGAAGGCGGCCCCCGGTACCGGCGGTGTTTCCGGTTACGTTCGCCGGCGCGGTTGAAGGCAGGAAACTGGCGAGCTCGTCAGCTGCAAGCTCGAGGCTCGCCCTGAGGCGAGGTTGCGCCGGCTGAGCGTCGTCTCGACCAGGCGAGCAGGCCGCACCGCGAGTGAGAAGACGCGGGTAGCGGAAAACTCGTCCGGGCCCTCCCCCACCAGCCGCAGAGTGCCCACTGCCACACCTGTGCTGCGTAGTGCGAACAGGGCGCGCGCGCGTCCTGAGCGTGCTCGACTGGCTCTTTCACACTAGTGATGGCGAGGGGTCTGTCCGCCGCCAGGGCAACGAGCACCCTCCCCGCCGGCAGCTCGACATTGTGCAGAGAGACGCTGATGCACGCCTCGTCGCGCGGGGCAAGGAAGCGCGGCAAAGCTAGTTTGTCTCGGCTGTCGAGGCCCAAGCGGCGTTTGGCGGTGAACCACTGGGCTGGGTCAAGGGCGGCATGGCTGGTGAGGCGAAGGATGCCCACCTCCACCGCAGCGAGCGCGACTTGGGCGCCGGGGGCTGTGCGCACCACGACCTTGCCCGTGCTGAGCGGACGAAAGAGAGGCGGTGCCTCGATCGCGACAGGCAGGGTTGCGCGGGGCGGGGTCGAAGCCAAGCGAGGCGAGGCCGAGCGCCCAGACGGGGCCGGAGCCGGTGTCGCTGCGACCGCGCACCAGCATCACCGCAGCCTAGGCGCCAGGCCCTCAAGCCGGATCGATTCGACTGTCGACCGTGGTCGCGCCCCGCGGCACGGCGAGCGTGCCCACGGTGTGCACGCGATCGGTCAGCACCAGCACGGTGGCCATGCCGGCGAACGGCGCCTCGATCCGCACCTGCTTCGTCTGGCCGGGGCGATAGTCGGCGCGGTCCGCCGAGAGGTCGAAGAGGTCGGGCGTCTCCGCTCCCCCGGCGACGCTGACGCAGCCGACGCGGAAGCGAACCAAGGAGGCGGCGAGCAAGGTCGGGTCGGCGACCTCGAGCCGGTAGCGTCCCCACTCCAGGCGGCGGGCAAAGCGCGGCGGCTGGTCAGGGGCGACGGCAAGGGTGGTCGCCTCCAGGGGCTCATCACGCCACACCGTCTCGTAGCGAGCGTGGCGGTCGCGAAACATCACACGCCAGTCGGGCCGTTCGCGCACCAATCGCAGGCGCACGTCCTCCCGCGCGATCGGCCGACCTTCCGCGTCCAATGCAGCGATATCGAACCCGTCTCCTCGCTCTCGGCAGCCGCTGCGGCAGCAATCCTTGGACGGAGCCCAATCAGGGTCGGCGGGCTTCTGCACGGCCGTAGAGGAAGCGGGTGGTGATCGCCATGGTAACTGGGGTACCAGGAAGGAGGGGGCCCAGCGCAGGGCCGATGGCCACGGCCGGGCGTTCGGGCACGAAATCGGCGACGGTGAGGGTAACAGACCGATCGGTGCCGCGGCTGGGTCAGCGAAGGGTCACAGCCGGTAGGTTGACCGGACAGTGGTTAGACGCTGGGCCTCACCGCGCGGCGGGATAAACCCTCCCAATTGCAGAACGATGCGCGGCTGTCGGTCCGGGATCGCCACCTCGAGGGTGGCGGGGCGGCGCAGGTTCAGCCCATCCGCCCCTGGCAGCCCCTCGCGCAGGCTCAGCCGCCAGGTGCGGCCATGGGCGAGACCCGCGACGCACAGGCGATTGTCTTCGCGCGTGACGGCGACAGAGGCGGCCGGTTCGCCCCTCACCCAGTCCGCCCAGGCGATGTCGCGGCGCGGCGAAAGCGACTCAGAGAAGGCGATGCACGCCCGCGGCGGGTCGCTCTCCGCCTCAGCCGCAACGCCGCGCACCATGATGCTACTCGCGCGCCGGAGTTCGGCGAGACGCTGACGGTGCGCCGCATTCGCCGGATCGCGTTCGATGACCGCGGCCAGCGCCGCGATGGCGAGCTTCGGTCGCCCGGCCAGGCCGGCGAGGATGTCGGCAAGGCGAAGGAGGGAGGGGATCTTCGGCATCCCCGCCGGCATCATCATGAAAGCCTGCCAGGCGGACTGCAGGGCGCGGTTCGCATCGGGCGGAGCGCGCCAGGTCCAGGCTTCCGCAAGCCGGAGCCAGTGACGATCGTTCACCTCGCCGAGCGCGATGCGGGCCTCGAGAGCGCGCACTGCCTCCGCCTAGTCGTTCCGCGATCGCGGCTCAAAGCAACGATTGGGGCTGACAGAGCGCGCATCGAAGGGCTCCGAACAGACGTTGCGTTGGCAGAGCGACAAGGCGGTTGTGCACGAGGAGGGCAAAACGGCTGGACTCGGGGCGGTCCTCTAGAGCGAGAGCGCGCTTGGCAAGGCAAAGGGAGCTTGCAGGCGTTTATTTCCATCGTCTGCTCCGTTGGCGGCGAAGCACCGGTTTCTCGCCTGCGCGTGCGTCAGAGTGCCAAAAAAACGGGCACACCCCGATAGCTGCGGAGAGATCAGAGGCCTGAGAGATCCTGCGAAGGCTTCGTCTGGCATGCCGTTCGCAACGCCCCTGGCTGGTGGAGAGCTGGTGGAGAGGTGGAGCGCAGGACGCCGCATGGAATTGGCACAGGCAGGCAGCTCCGCACGCAACGTAGCGCAGAGGAGAAATGTTATGGCGGGACCTTTCGCCGATCCTTTCGACCCAAAGACGGCGCTCTGGCGCTGCAGCTGCGGCCGGCACGCCTCCCAGGCCGAGCATGACCGGGCCCTCAACTGCGAGGCCGTCGCGGCCGAACCGGATGCCAGCACGCAACCAGACGCGACGGATGTGGCGTCGGACGTGGAGGCCCTCTCCGCCCGCATCGTTGAGACCGCAGTCACCAAGGCGGTGTTCGGCACCGAGGCACGGCGGCGCGCGTTCTTAAGCCTCGTCGGCAAGGCAACGGCCGCGTCAGCGCTCGCCAGCGTCTTCCCGCTCGACGCCGCGAAGGAGGCCTTCGCCCAGGCACCGCGCGCGATCGAGAAGCGCGACCTGAAAATCGGCTTCATCCCGATCACCTGCGCCACCCCCATCATCATGGCGCACCCGATGGGCTTCTACGCCAAGTACGGGCTGAACGTGGAGGTGATCCGCACCGCCGGCTGGGCGGTGATCCGCGACCGCGCGATCAATCGCGAATACGACGCCGCGCACATGCTCTCGCCGATGCCGCTCGCCATCACCCTCGGCGCGGGTTCGAACCCGATTCCGTGGACGATGCCGGCCGTGGAGAACATCAACGGCCAGGCGATCACGCTCGCCAACAAGCATCGCGACCGGCG
>CALFVI010000039.1 GCA_937928775.1 uncultured Elioraea sp.
CCGAGCGCTTTCCGCATCAGTTCTCTGGCGGGCAAAGGCAGCGCATCGGCATCGCGCGGGCGCTCGCTCTCGATCCGAAACTCGTCGTTCTCGATGAACCTGTCTCGGCACTCGACGTCTCGATCCAGGCCCAGGTTCTGAACCTGCTCGCCGACCTGCAGGATCGGCTCGATCTCGCCTACCTGTTCATCGCGCACGATCTTGCCGTGGTGCGCCATGTCGCCGATCGCATCGCGGTGATGTATCTCGGACGGATCGTCGAGCTTGCCGACAAGCGCACGCTCTATCGCGCGCCGCGCCATCCGTACACGCAAGCCCTGCTGGCGGCGATCCCCGTCCCCGATCCGCGGCGGCGGCGCACCGCCCCGTTGCTCACTGGCGACCCGCCAAGCCCCCTCGACGTGCCGCCCGGTTGCGCCTTCCGCTCACGCTGCGCCCACGCGCGCGATCGATGCGGCGAGGAGAGGCCGCACCTGCGCGAGATCGCGCCAGGCCACCAGGTCGCCTGCCATTACGCGGAGGTGATCCCGCCGCCGCACCTCGCCTCGCTTGCCGCGGCCGAGGCCCCGGCCGCGCTGTCGCATCGCCTCTCCCTGCAGGCAGCGCGCCGCGCGGCGAAGGTCTGAGGCCGCTCATGCGTCCGCTCATACGTCAACCGCCTCGGCGTCGAGCTTGCGCGCGTTGTCCTGGATGAAGGCGAAGCGGAGTTCGGGGCGCCGTCCCATCAGCGCCTCGACGATGTCGCGGGTGCGCGCAAACGCCTCCGGCGGCATCACAACGCGGAGAAGCGTGCGTTTCTGCGGGTCCATCGTCGTCTCGCGAAGCACGGCGGGGGGCATTTCACCCAGGCCTTTGAAGCGACTCACATCCATCTTCGTCCCTGGCTTGAAGCTCGCGCGTGCGCGTTCGAGATCGGCGTCGTCGCGCGCGTAGACCGTCCGGCCGGCGCCGGCCAGCCGATACAGCGGCGGCTGGGCGAGGAAGAGGCGGCCGCGGCGGACGAGCTCAGGCAGTTCGCGCCAGAAGAAGGTCATCAGCAGGGCGGCGATGTGCGCGCCATCAACATCTGCATCCGTCATGATGATGACGCGCCCGTAACGGATGCGATCGAGGTTGGCCTGTGGCCCTGACCCGCAACCGAGCGCCTCTATAAGGTCCTTCAGCTCCTGGTTCGCCTTCAGCTTGTCAGCGGAGGCGGAGGCGACGTTGAGGATCTTGCCGCGCAACGGCAGCACGGCCTGGGTTTCGCGGTCGCGCGCCTGCTTCGCCGACCCACCAGCGCTGTCGCCCTCAACGATGAACAGTTCCGTGCCATCGCGCTCCTCGCGCGTGCAGTCGGCGAGCTTGCCTGGCAGGCGCAGCTTGCGCGTCGCAGTTTTGCGCGCGGTCGTTGCCGTCTCCTTGCGCGCGAGCCTTTCTTCAGCGCGGGTAAGGGCGAAGGCAAGCAGGTTTGCCGCCTCTTCGGGGTCTGCGGTGAGCCAATGGTCGAAACGGTCACGCACCGCCGCCTCGACCCAACGTGCGGCTTCTGGTGTGGCGAGCCGTTCCTTGGTCTGGCCCTGGAACAGAGGCTCGCGGATGAACACCGAGAGGAGGGCGGCGGCCCCGCCCATCACGTCTTCGGCCTGGATCTGCGCTGCGCGGCGATTGTTGGTGAGCTCGCCATAGGCGCGCAGGCCCTTCACCAGGGCAGCACGGAAGCCCGCTTCGTGCGTGCCTCCTTGCGGCGTGGGTACGGTGTTGCAGTAGGTGTTGAGGAAGCCTTCTCCGGACAGGAGCCAGGTGACGGCCCACTCCACCCGCCCGCCACCCTCGAGCGGGGCCTCGCCTGCGAAGGGCCGGGGGGTGAGGAGCTCGGTACCCACGGTGGCCGAACTCAAAAAGTCGACGAGGCCCCCTGGAAAGTGCAGCACCGCTTCGGCCGGTGTGGCGTCGTTCGCGGCGAGCAGGGCGGGGTCGCAGCGCCAGCGAATTTCCACCCCGCGGAACAGGTAGGCCTTGCTCCGACACATGCGGAACAGCCGGGCAGGGCGGAAGCGGGCATCGCCGAAGATGGTAGGGTCAGGCGTGAAGCGCACCAGCGTGCCGCGGCGGTTCGGTGCCGGCCCCCGCTCCTCGAGCCGGCCGAGAGGGCGGCCTCTGGCGAAGCGCATGGCCCAGAGCGTGCGATCCCGCGCCACTTCCACTTCAAGATATTCCGAGAGCGCATTGACGACGGAGGCGCCCACACCGTGCAGGCCGCCCGAGGTCGCATACGCCTTGCCACCGAACTTTCCTCCCGAATGCAGCGTGGTGAAGATCACCTCGAGGGCGGAGCGGTCCTTGAACTTGGGATGCGGATCGATTGGGATGCCGCGCCCATTGTCGCGCACCGCCACACGGTTGGCTGCCTCAAGCGTCACCTCAATCAGGCTCGCATGCCCTGCCACCGCCTCGTCCATCGCGTTGTCGAGGATTTCGGCGAACAGGTGGTGCAGCGCGTTCTCGTCTGTCCCGCCGATGTACATGCCGGGCCGGCGTCGGACGGGTTCGAGCCCCTCCAGGACCTCGATGTCCTTCGCCGTGTAGGTGTGGGACGTGGTCGTTGCGCGATCGAAAAGGTCATTCATGGTCCGTTCCAAGCAATCCAAGGGACAGTAGGGCAACTGGAGGCATCGCCACAATCGCTTGCGCGGGTCGAGCCACCAGCGAGGTGGGAAGGCTCGCCCTGGAGACGGCTGTCCTCTGCCTGTCGCATCGCGCGATTACCCCGTCTTAACCCCCTTTGGGCATTGTCAGCCCGACTTTGGCCGGGAGTGATTGGACATGGGTCTTCGCCTGCGCTCGCTGGGACAGACCATTGGTGTCGTACTCGTCGCGGTGACGGTGGTGATTGCCGCCGCCCTCATCTTCGTGGCCGAACTCGCCCAGCGGCGGCTTGGCGAGGTGCTGGTCGAGCGGGAGATCGCGGCGATCGACGGTGCCGTTGGTGCCCTCGTGCAGGCTAAGAGTGAGCAGGCTGCCTCGATCGCGTCGGCAGTGGCGGCCAACCCGGCGGTCAGGGAGGCCTTCTCCGGCCGCAACAGGGACCGACTGCTTGCCCTGACAGGCCCGATTTTCGAAGGGTTGAAGGCGCGTGGCGTCGCCGTCGACCAGTTCCAGTTCCACCTTCCGCCCGCCACCTCGTTCCTGAGGGTGCACCAACCGCAGCGCTTTGGTGACGATCTTTCCTCCTTCCGCGCGACCGTGGTGGCGGCGAACCGCGACCAGCGCGCTGTCTTGGGGCTTGAGGGAGGCGTGGCGGGCCTGGGCATTCGCGGCGTGGTGCCGGTCGTCGCCGAGGGCCAGCACATCGGTACGGTCGAAATCGGGCTCTCCATCGGTCGCAGCTTCGTGCAGGAGGTTGGCGCGCGGCTCGGCGCCGAGGTGGCCTTGACCGCAGCGACCCGGGAGGGGCCGAAAGTGATGGCAACGACGCGGCCGGAGTTCGGGGCCATCACGACTGCCGCATTTGACGCCGCGTTGGCGGCCGGAGTCGCCTCCGGCGCACTCGACACGACGGCGGGCCAGCCCGTGATCCGCAGTTCGGTGCCGCTGCGCGATTTCTCCGGACGTCCCATCGCCCTCGTCGTGGTCGAACGCGATGCGACCGCGCTCGTCGCCGCGCAGGATCGTGCCCGCCTTCTGCTGTTCAGTCTGTCTGCCGGTCTTCTTCTGCTCGCTGTGGTGGTCGCATTCTGGGTGGGGAGAAGCCTGTCGCGTCCAGTGCGTGCCCTGGCGCGGGAAACCGCGCGCATCGGGGCGGGTGAGCTCGAAACCGCGGTCAGCGGAATCACGCGGACCGATGAGATCGGCATTCTCGCCTGCGCTCTCGACGGGTTCCGCGAGGCTTTGCGCGAGCAGCGCCGGCAAGAGCAACGAGTGGCCGAAGCGAAGGCGGACCGCGAGCGGGCGCAGCGCGAGATGGTCGCCGCAATGCGGAATTTCGGCGGTTCAATCGGCGGGGTGCTCACGGAACTGGGCGAGGCGTCGCGCCGCATGCTCGGTGTGGCAGAGCGGATGCGGGGCATCGCCGCCACCGTGCAGACCCGCGCGGCGCAATCGCGATCACGAGCCGAGGAGGTGGCCGTCGACCTCAACGGTATTGCCGCCGCGACGGAGGAACTTGCAAGTTCGGCGAAGGAAGTGCGCCGCCAGGCCGAAACCACCGCCCAGACAACCCGCGATGCGGTGGCGCGCGCCGGGCAGGTGGACCGTCTGGTCGACAGCCTGGCACGAACCGCGGGCGAGATCGGCGGCGTGGTCAAGGTCATCGACGAGATCGCCGCCAAGACCAATCTGCTCGCCCTCAATGCGACCATCGAGGCGGCGCGCGCGGGTGAAGCCGGAAAGGGCTTCGCCGTGGTCGCGCAGGAGGTCAAGACTCTGGCCGCGCAGACTGCGCGCGGCACGGCGGAGATCGCCGATCGCATCGAGGCGGTGAAGGCCGCGACGGCGGAAGCGGTGGACGGTGTGCGCAGCATCCTTGCGATCGTGCAGCAGATCGACGAGGTCGCCCGCGGCATTGCCACCGCCGTCGACCAACAGGCTCTGGCGACAAGTGAAATCACAGAGATCGTCGGCCGATTGGCTGGCCGAACGGCCGAGGTCGCGCAAGGCAATGCGGCTCTGGCGGGAGAGGTCGACCACGCGACAGCGGCTGCGAACGACGTGCATGAGACCGCGTCATTGCTGTCGGATCAGACCGTGGCCATCGAGCGAGAGGTGCGAACCTTCACCGAGGCCCTCGATCTCGATACCGACCTGCGGCGCTTCGAACGGTACCCCTGCGACCTCGCGCTGCGCGTCATCGGCGCGGAGGGAGTGGTTGAGGCGCGGTCAACCGATGTCGGGCGATTTGGAGTCGGGGGAAAGGCGCGCTCGCTGCCGGATTGGTTCAGGGTTGGCGTGGCGGTCGAGGTCGTCCTCGAGGGGGTGTCGCGCCCAGTGCGGGGGCGTCTTGCTCACGTCGCGGCCGGGCAGTTTGGCATCATGCTGCTGGAAACCGAACAGACAGCCACTGCCCTGGCGGGCCTGCTCGAGCGGCTGCAGCAGGGCACTCGCCGCGCGGCTTGACGCTTCAGGCGGAGGCGCGGGAATGCGAATGCTGTCCGCCGGCACCAGCGTCGCCCCCTGTTTTGTCCCCCCCTTTCCTCCGCTTTTCGGGCTGGGGCTGTCCCGCCATTCGTTTCGAGGATTGGGACCTGGACCGACAGAGGACCCTTCGACCCGCAGCCGGAGCGTCTTTGCCACCCTCACGCGGGTGCCGGGCGGCAAACTGGGTGAAGCTCGTTCTCGGCGTCTCCGATGACGGCTGGTGCGGCCTGCAGCACTAGGCCGCCTGCTGCGCTGCCGGCTGGCGGCGCGGCAGGCCAAGCCAGTCGTCGCAGGCGGCAAGAGCGCGTTCGCAGTAGGCCCGCTTGCGGTCCTTGCCACGCGCGGGCTCGGCAAGAGGGGGGAAAAGCCCGAAATTGACGTTCATCGGCTGGAACGTTTCGGCCTCCGCTCCCCCTGTGATGTGAGCGAGCAGAGCTCCCATCGCGGTCTCGGCCGGCGGCAGCGAAGGTGACTTGCCGAGCGCCTCGGCAGCCACGAAACGTCCAGCGAGAAGGCCGATTGCGGCCGATTCCACGTATCCTTCCACGCCGGTGATCTGTCCCGCGAAGCGAAGATGCGGGGCGGCCTTCAACCGCAGCGTCGCGTCCAAGAGCCGCGGTGAATTGATGAAGGTGTTGCGGTGCAGCCCGCCGAGGCGCGCAAATTCGGCCGCCTCAAGCCCGGGGATCATGCGGAAGACCCGGATTTGCTCGGCATATTTTAGCTTCGTCTGGAACCCGACCATGTTCCACAGCGTGCCAAGCGCGTTGTCCTGCCTCAGTTGCACGACCGCATAGGGCTTCCGCCCGGTTCGGGGATCGATCAGACCAACCGGCTTCATCGGGCCAAAGCGCAATGTGTCCAAGCCGCGCTCGGCCATCACCTCGATCGGCAGGCATCCTTCGAAATAGGGCGTCGATCTCTCCCACTCTTTGAACTCGGTTTTCTCTGCTGCAAGAAGGGCAGAGACGAACGCCTCGTATTGGGAGCGGTCGAGTGGACAGTTGATGTAGTCGCGGCCCGACCCCTTGTCGTAACGCGACTGGAACCAGGCGACCTCGAGGTTGATCGTGTCCCGATGCACGATGGGCGCGATCGCATCGAAGAAGGCGAGTGACTCCTCGCCCGTCACCCGCCGGATGTCTTCGGCGAGAGCGGTTGAAGTGAGCGGCCCCGTCGCCAGCACGCACAGGCCCCAGGACGGCGGCGGCAAGGCGGTTACCTCCTCCCGCACCACCGTGACCAGCGGGTGATCGCTAAGACGGCGCGTCACCTCGGTGGCGAACCCGTCGCGGTCGACGGCGAGCGCCCCGCCCGCAGGCAGCCGGTGCACGTCCGCCACAGCCATGATCAGGCTGCGCGCGCGACGCATTTCCTCGTGCAGAAGGCCGACCGCGCTGTGCAGCGAATCATCGGCGCGGAACGAGTTCGAGCACACCAGTTCCGCGAAAGCACCCGTTCGGTGTGCTTCCGTCAGACGCAGCGGCCGCATCTCGTGGACAACAACGGGGATGCCGGCCTGTGCGATCTGCCAGGCGGCTTCGCTGCCGGCGAGCCCGGCGCCGATGACATGAATGGCTGAAGTCATGGCACTGAGATAGGTCGTGGAGCGGTGATCCACAATCATGCTGCCCCCGACTCGGCATGTTCGGCTAGGCAGAGGAGAATGGTGGTCGGCCGCCGCATCCTCCTCCTCGTCGTCCTCCTGGCGGGCTGCGCCGAGCAGGCGAGGACACCGACGACGAGGGGCGGACGCACGATCGCGGTACTTACGCCGGCCATCGCGCGTGAGCCCTCGGCGCCGACGATACTGCCGTGGTCGGCGCCCTTCGGCACCATCGGACGCTTCGTCGACCTCGCCCAACAACTTGGCCGCGAGGAGAGTTTGGCGACCGCGATCACAGTCAAGCGCTTCCGCGTGCGTGAACGCTTTGCCGCGCATCTTGGAGCCGCCTTGGAGAGCAAAGGCGAGCGCGCCGTGATGACGCCAGTCGCACGGTTTGATGCTGAGCATCTGCCTCGCCCGCCCGCCTGGAACGGAGACCTGCTTTTGGATGTCGTGGTCGAGGAGTACGGCTACGCCGCACCCACACCGGATGGTCCTTTCATCCCGTTTGCCGTCGCCTCGCTGCGCGTGTTTCGGCGCGATGGCTCACGTGCTGTCGACGATCGTGTCGCCGTGAACGTGCCGCGCCCGCCGTCCCTGACCTTCGTGATGGGGCCTCGAGAGCCTCGCTTCGGCGCCGACTTCGCACCTCATACCGACCCTGCCCGTGCGGTCGAGGGAATCGACGCCGCTCTGCGCGCGCTCGCGTTCGCTGTCGCCTCCCGACTGCCCTGAACGACAAGGGCCCGGCCAAGAGTCCGGGCCCGCCGCGCCGATAAGGCCTGGGCGCGCTACTCCTTGTTCACCGGCGAGTCGCGATCGAACAGGAAGGCGAGGACGTGGGTGATATCCTCGATCGAGAGAATCTTCTGCGTCCCGTAGCGCGGCATGCTCGAGCAGGCCAGGGCAGCATTCGAATTGTAGATCTTGATGTAGGCGGTCCGGATTGCCTCCGGGTCGAAGTCGCGCACCTTGCCGTATTGCAACAGGGATGGGCCGAGCGTGCCGTAGGACACTTCCTGTGGGGCCATCTGGTGGCAGGCATAGCAGTTCCCGCCGACTTGGCGACGAGGGTCATCCCGCATCCGCAGCCCGTAGCCGTTCAGAGACAGTTGCTCCCCTTTTTTCCAATCGCCCAAGAACTTGCCGTCCGGCGGAAAGACAATGGATTCGGCTGACAATTTCTGGATGCGCTCCGCCACATCGGCGGGAGGTTCGTTGCGGTATTGCGTGCAGAGGCGCTGGACTTCGTCCTGGTCAAGCCGCGCCTTCAGCTCCGGTGGGAGACGGTCGTAGCCGAAACTCGCGCGCATGGCCTGTTCAAGCCGTTCAGTGGTGATCTGCGGCAGATCGCGTGGCGGTTCGGCGCGCACATCGGCAACGGCGGTTGCAGCCAGCGAAGCTGCCAAAGCTGCGGATAGAATGGCAGAACGCATTGACCCCTCCCTCAGCGCTTGATTGCCGGCACGGTCAGTTCGCCGCCCTCGGCATTCTTCGTCAGCCACGTGATCAGAGCGATCGAGACCTCTGAGCCGTGCACGAGATCGGGCATCCGCATCTGCCAGAAACAATCCCACATGCGGTGCTGCATGGTGCGCAGCGTCTCATGCGAAACGCGATAGGTTGGCCACGTCGTCACGGCGCGGATCGCATCCTCATTCTTGCGCAGGTTGGCGAGCTCCTGCAGCCGGATGCGCATGCCTTCCTGGCTGTGGCAGGTCGAGCAGGAGAAGTCGAAATAGGAACCGCGCCGGTAGAAGACAGCTTCGCCCAATGCATAAGCCTCCTTCTCCTTCGGGTGCGTCAAGGGAAGGGAGAGTTTATGTCCGGAAGATTTCTCCGCGACGAAGGCGACCAGAGCCTCAAGATCCGACCTGCGGTCGCGCGTCGAGAAGGCGCGACGACGGATTTCCGCCTCATCGAACCCCTGTAGCGTGACCATGCAGTGCACGATGCGACTTTCGGCGTCCATCACCCTGTCGACGTCCGGGAAATAGCGCGGCAGCTGCGCATAGGCGCCGTCCAGCACGCCTGGGCCCAGGCCCAGATCGCACTGTTCGAGGGAGGCGTTCTTCGGCCCGCGCCTCTCCGTCCACAGCCGTTCGCCTTCATCAACAAACAGGAACCCTGGATTGGCGAAGGGGTCCGCCAACATCCGCCGATATTCGTCGACCGGATTGTCGGACTGCGCCAAGCCAGACGACAACGCAGCGAACACGCTTGCGGCGGCACCCAGTGCCCAGAGAGACAGCCTCATTCCGTTCCTCCCCCCGACAGTGGACAGCGGCGTCGGTTCATGTTGCAGCGAGTATCGAACCATCGAAGGTCGGAAGGCAAGAGCCCTCCAAGGCAGTAGCGGGTTGGGCCTCGGACCGGCCGGACCTAGACCCGCACTGCGACACGGTTGGCCGCACGTGCTGCCTTCGGCGGCGAGGTCGGCTCCGGCCGGGCGGGTCGTGCGGGAGGGTCGCGGTCGCGCGCGAGAATGGGCGCGAGGAAACGCCCCGTGTGGCTCTCGGGGCTTGCCGCCACCTCCTCCGGCGTGCCGGCGGCCACCACCTGCCCCCCGCCGTCGCCCCCTTCGGGCCCGAGATCGATGATCCAGTCGGCAGTCTTGATGACGTCGAGATTGTGCTCGATCACCACCACCGTGTTGCCGGCCTCGACCAGGGCGTGCAGCACCTTGAGCAGGCGGCGCACGTCTTCGAAATGCAGCCCCGTTGTCGGTTCGTCGAGGATGTAGAGCGTTCGGCCCGTCGCCCGTCGCGACAGTTCCTTGGCGAGCTTCACCCGCTGCGCCTCCCCACCCGAAAGCGTGGTCGCCGGCTGGCCGAGCTTGACGTACGAGAGGCCGACCTCGTTTAAGGTGCGCAACTTGTCGCGGATCGCAGGCACGGCGGAGAAGAAGTCGAGCGCCTCCTCCACCGTCATCTCCAGCACATCAGCGATCGAGCGGTCGCGGAAGCGGATCTCCAGTGTTTCGCGGTTGTATCGTTTCCCCTTGCACGCATCGCAGGTGACATAGACGTCGGGGAGGAAGTGCATCTCGATCTTGATCACGCCGTCGCCCTGGCAGGCTTCGCAGCGCCCGCCTTTGACGTTGAAGGAGAAACGTCCCGGCGGGTAGCCGCGCGCACGCGCCTCGGGCAACTCCGCGAACCAGTCGCGAATGGGGGTGAAGGCTCCCGTGTAGGTGGCGGGGTTCGAGCGTGGCGTGCGCCCGATCGGCGACTGGTCGATGTCGATCACCTTGTCGAGATGCTCGAGCCCCTCGATCCGTTCGTGTGCTGCGGGGTGGTCGCGCGTGCCCATCAGCCGCCGCGCCACCGCCTTGTAGAGCGTGTCGATCACGAGCGTCGACTTGCCTCCCCCCGACACGCCGGTGACGCAGACGAACAGCCCGAGCGGGAAATCGACGGTGAGGTTCTTGAGATTGTTCCCCGTCGCGCCGACGACGCGCAGCATGCGTGTGGGGTCGACTGGGCGCCGGCGGGGTGGGACGGGGATGCGGCTGCGGCCCGAGAGGTAGGCGGCCGTCAGGCTGGTCGGGTGTGAGAACACCTGTTCCGGCGGGCCGCACGCAACAACTTCTCCACCATGCACCCCGGCACCGGGCCCCATGTCAATCAGCCAATCGGCCGTGCGGATCGCCTCCTCGTCGTGTTCGACAACGATGACGGTGTTGCCGAGGTCGCGCAGCCGTTTCAGAGTCGCAAGCAGCCGCGCATTGTCGCGCTGATGCAGCCCGATCGAGGGCTCGTCCAGCACGTAGAGCACGCCTGTCAGCCCGGAACCGATCTGCGACGCGAGGCGGATGCGCTGGCTCTCCCCACCCGAGAGGGTGGCGGAGCCGCGCGCCAGTGTGAGGTAATCAAGCCCGACATCGATCAAAAAGCCCAACCGATCGGTGATCTCGCGCAGGATGCGGCGCGCGATCTCGCGCTTTTGCGGCGTCAGCTTCTCGGGCAGGGCACGGAACCACGCATCGGCCTCGCGGATGGAAAGGGCGGAGATTTCGCCGATGTGTTTGCCGTCGATCTTCACCGCGAGTGCTTCGGGCTTCAGGCGATAGCCGCCGCAGGCCTCGCATGGGGACTCACTCTGGTAGCGGGAGAGTTCCTCGCGCACCCAGGCGCTGTCGGTTTCGCGCCAGCGTCGATCCAGATTGGCGATCACGCCCTCAAAGGGTTTCCGCGTCTCGAAGGCGCGCAAGCCATCCTCGTAACGGATCGTCACCGGATCGTCCCCGGTGCCAAACAGGATCGCGCGCCGCGCCCGCTCTGGCAAATCCTGCCAGGGCGTGCGCATCGAAATCTTTAGATGCCGCGCCAGCGCCTCCAAGGTCTGGCGGTAGTAGGGCGAGGAGACACTCTCCCACGGCGCGATCGCGCCCTCGGCGAGGCTCTTCGTCCCGTCCGGCACGACGAGGTCGGGGTCGAAGAACAAGGTGACGCCAAGCCCGTCGCAGGCCGGGCAGGCACCGACCGGATTGTTGAACGAGAACAGGCGGGGTTCGAGTTCGGCGATGGTGAAGCCCGAGACAGGGCAGGCGAACTTGGCGCTGAACACGGTGCGTTCGCCCGTGTCCGCCTGCTCGGCGAAGGCGATGCCATCGGCCAGCGCAAGCGCCGTCTCTAAGCTGTCGGCAAGCCGCGCGGCGATTCCCTCGCGGACGACGATTCGGTCCACCACCACCTCAATGTCGTGCTTGCGCTTCTTGTCGAGTGCGGGCACGGCATCGATGTCATAGAGCGTTCCGTCCACCTTCACCCGCGTGAAGCCGCGCTTCTGCAGCTCGGCGAGGTCTTTGCGGTATTCGCCTTTGCGCCCGCGCACGATGGGGGCGAGCAGCAGAAGCCGCGTGCCCTCCGGCATGGCGAGAATGCGATCGACCATCTGGCTCACGGTCTGCGCCTCGATCGGCAGGCCGGTCGCCGGCGAGTGCGGCACGCCGACCCGCGCCCAGAGGAGGCGCATGTAGTCGTGGATCTCGGTGACCGTGCCCACCGTCGAGCGCGGGTTGCGCGAGGTGGTCTTCTGATCGATGGAAATCGCGGGCGAGAGGCCTTCGATCGACTCCACGTCCGGCTTCTGCATCAGTTCGAGGAACTGGCGCGCGTAGGCGGAAAGGCTTTCGACATAGCGGCGCTGACCCTCGGCGTAGATGGTGTCGAAGGCGAGCGAGGACTTGCCGGACCCCGAAAGCCCGGTGATGACGGTGAGCGTGTTGCGCGGGATGTCGACGTCGATGTTCTTCAGGTTGTGTTCGCGCGCGCCGCGCACGCGGATCAGGTCGGTCATTGAGGGCACCATTGCAACGTTCGGAGTGGCCGAGTGCGCCTCAGATGGGGCCTCCGCTGCAAGGGGCGAGGGGCGTGGCACGTGGGGGTGTGACGGCGGCGGAAGGCCGGCCTAGAGTCTGAGGCGGAGTCGGAGGGCGAAGGCGATGGCGGGCAGCGTGAACAAGGTGATCCTGGTCGGCAATCTCGGGCGCGACCCGGAGGTGCGCACGACACAGTCGGGCATGAAGGTGGTGAGCCTGTCGGTCGCGACCTCCGACTCCTGGTCGGACAAGGCCACCGGCGAGCGGCAAGAACGCACCGAGTGGCACCGTGTGGTGATCATGAACGATCGGCTCGCCGAGGTGGCGGAGAAGTACCTACGCAAGGGCAGCAAAGTATATCTCGAAGGCAAGCTGCAGACGCGGAAGTGGACGGACCAGTCGGGCCAGGAGCGCTACACGACGGAGATCCTGCTCGGCCGCGTCGGGGCGGAGATGGTGCTGCTTGATCGCCGCGAGGGGGCGGGGCCGCCGATCGAGGAGGAGGAGCGCGGCTATGGCGGGAGCCGCCAGCCCGCTCCGGCCGGGCGCGGCGGCTGGGACGCGTCTGCGCGCAAGACCGACCTCGACGACGACATTCCGTTTTGACTTTTTTGCACAATTTCGGTCTGGCGTTTTCAGAAGCGCTTGGAGATCAATATTCTTTCTGATCGAAAATAACGGTTCTGCAGAGAGCATAAGGAAATGTAAAAACCGCAGCGTAACTTGTCAATCACGTTTTGTTTACTCATGCGCTTACTGGCTGGGCTCTGTTTGCCGCCATTCATCATGCGTTAACCTGTCTACGAATAGTTAGAGTATGACCGTTCATTGGTGCCGTATGGTGGCCGGAATGAAAATCCCGATTTTGGCGTTTGCACTGGTCGCTGGTGCCTGCGCGAAAAGTCCGAGTAGTATCGCTCCGGCTGCTGTACCCAGGAATTGTTCAAGGATTTGAGCTGTACTGACGCGATGCATGAACGAGAGCGCATCGCGAACAGCTTGGCCTCCCTCGAAAGTCAGCAGAGGCAAGCAGTCGTCGCCGATGCAATAGGTGTATTCCTTATTGCGGTGCCGGTTGCATCTTTGTTTGGCGGAGATGTATCTGGCCTAATAGCGACGGAATGCGGAAAGTTACTAGCGATTGACGCGCGCATCAAGCAGTGTGGTGCCGATGTGCAGGAAGATGCAGCACGGCGGACGGAGCTTCTCGATTGAGTGCGCAGCCTGATAGGATATTTGTTTATCGGGCTCGAGGAGTTGGAACCTTTGCCTTTTGCAACCAATTGAACGGTGGAGGTGGCAGGGCACAGGAACTGCAACGTCGGACAGAGCTCAGCCCCTCACTCACCCCTCGCCTTCACTGGCGCTCAACCAGGGCACAGGAACTGCAACGTCGGACAAAGCTCAGCTCCTAGAGCTTGGGCCTGTTCATCGCCGTCATCACGTGATCAGTCTTCGGGGAAGGAAAGCCGCCGGTTCGAAACGGCTATGCGTTCCATCACCGCCCCGGCACCAGCCCCGACAGGCCTCGCAGGAACGACTCCCGCCGGCCCTCCCGGGTGACCTCGTACAGCGGGTTGTCCACAGCAAGCCTCTGACCGCCGTCGCGGATCAGCGGGCGGATCAGGATCTGCCCCCGCGACGGTGTCGCCGCCCCGAAAACATCGAACGGGAAGCGGATGAAAATCCCCTTGTCGAAACTGCCTTCGCCGAACTTGTCGAAGCCGGCATCCGTCAGGGTGGCGAAGCCGCCGACCTCCACGCCATTGTCAAAGCGGCGGCCGACCTCCAGCGTCGCCCCCCAATCCCGCGCGAGGTAACGCCCAGCACGCAGGATGGCGTAGAGATCGCGGTAGGGCAGATCAACATAGAGCGAGACGTGACCGGTGATCGTCTCGTAGTCGCGGAAGCGGAAGGCTTGGTCGAAGTCGCGCTGCTTCACCCAAGCCAGGTCCGCCCCGATGGCGATGCGGGACTCGATCGGCCGCCAGAGGATCTCGCTCTGCACGCCCCCATACATCATCTCGAGGTAACCCGCTGTCAGGCGGGCGAAGAGATCCGTGCCCACGGTCCAGATCCCCTCCGCGGTCAGGCTGAGCAGGGGAAAGCGCGTCGCCTCGAGGTAGGAGCCGATCTCCGTCCGCACCGGGGCGAGCTTGGTGTCGGGTGGTCGAGGCCGCCCGCGCAGATTGCCGATCAGGTCTGCCCCGACTTCGCCCCCGACCGAGAGCCCATGGGCGAAGGCCACCCGCCCGCCGCCGACCACCATCAGTTCGCCGGACAGCGGGTCGGAGGGATCCATCAGCGCCAGCACGACCCGGGGTTCGAGAACCCAACTCAGCCGCGGAAAGGCGGGGATCACCTCGTCCGAGCGCGCACCGGGCAGGGGCCGGGCCGGCGAGAGCACGGCGCTGGCGGCGATCTCCTCGGCACTGCCTGCTCCCTGGGCTGCCCGCGCCACCTCGTCGCGGAGGAGCGCAAGGCGGGCGATCTCCGCCCCTCCCGGAGCAAGCGAGACCACGACCCAGGCAATCTCCTCAGGCGCGGTTTCGGCAGCAAGCCGGGCGGCGCGTCCCGCCGTCGCGGCCAGGGTGCGGTGGCGCGAAGCGGCCAGCACGAGGTGCAGTTCGCTGCCCACGATGGCGAGGCGCATCGGCGGCATTCCGTCCGCGCGCAGCCTGGCGATCAGCGCGCTTTGCCAGTCGGGTGCGAGATCGGGGCGCGGCGGTGGCGGCAGGGCGGGCGGGGGCAGCACGCGCGGCGGAGAGGCCGGGTCGGCGATCAGGCTCGCGCGTACCACCAAGTCCTTGCCGTGCACGAACCCCGCCGAGAGCTCGACCCGCTCGAGCGGGCGCCAGACGAGGCCAGCGTTGATCCGCGCCTCGCTCCGCCCGAGCCCGCCGCGACGTTCGTCGCGGAACGCGTCACCTGACACCTCCACGATGGCAGTGAGCGACGGGATCGGTGTCGTCCAGGCCACCCCGCCGAAGAGGGCGACGTCGCGGCCGCGGAAATAGGTGCCGAAACGCGGCACGCCGCCCTGGCCGATGTTGGTCTCCCGCGTGCAGAGGCGATCGGCGAGGTGGCAGAACGGGTTGGTGATGTCCGCTTCGCTACCGAGCCGGCCCCAGCCCGTGCCGAGAGAGACATCGAGCGGGCCGAACCGTTTCGACGCCACGACGTATTCCCCGCCGTAGATGCCGGTGCCGAGGAAATCCTGCAGCCCAACCGCCATGGCGGGGGTGAAGCGCGTCTCCTCGACGAGCCGGATCTTGACGTCGAAGGACCGGTCGGTGGTGGTGCCGCTGCCTGTTGTCGCATTGAGCCGTTCGGTGAAGCGAAAGGTTGCCTCGAGCCAGGGAAAGGCCTGGAAGTTGACGAACCAGTTGCGGCGCTGCCGGCGGTTGGAGAGGCCAGCCTCCAAAGCTCCGTCAGGCCGCATGCGGGCGGTGCGGGTCTCGATCAGTCCGACCCCACCCCAGGAGGTGCCGGTCTCGAGGGCAGCCGCCTTGTGCTGGCCGAGAATGAGGACTAGGGCAGCGAAGCCTACGCGTAGCCGTGCACCCGTCACGGGGCCGGTAGTTCGCGCGCGATCACAGCCAGCGCGGCGGCACTGATCGTGAGTTGCGACAGCACTTGGCCGAGGTCGCGGATGAAGCCCCAAGACTCGTAGGGCGAGGGGTCTTGCGGCACGACGATCATGGATCCCGGCGGGATCGGCTCTGGCCCCGGCGACCAGCGCCAGGACCCGAGCGCCGCGGGGCGGGTGGTGCCGTTTGGCAGCACAATGAACGCCCGTGAGAGATCGGCGAAACGCTGCGGCCCTCCCGCCATGGCGACATAATCGGCAGCCTTCAGCCCCGACCGGAACTGCAGTGCGCCGGGGTTGAGTACAGCACCAACCACCGAGACGTCGTTCGGCCGTTTCGGAACGACGAGAAGATCACCCGGTTCGAGCAGGATGTCGAGATCGGGCCGGGCGGCGAGCACGACGGGATTGGCCTCGATCACCATCCGCCCGGCCGCCTTGGCACCGCGCAGCGCCGAGGCGAGTTCCCGCCCGGCCCGGATCGCGTCGCCAAGGTCGATGCCGCCGCGCCCGGGAGGCGCGCTCAAGCTCTGCCCCGCGGCCACCTGCAGAAGGTTGAGCTCGAGGTCGCGCGCCGCCCGCTCGAAGCCCTCCTGTTGGCGGGCGCGCACGCTTTCGCGGGTGAACACGGCGCCGTAGGGGTAGGCCTCGCGCGTCAAGCCGCCTGCGCGTTGGATCAGGTCGGAGAGACGCTCGCCGCGGCGGATATCGTACAGCCCCGGGCGGACGAACTCGCCAGCGAGCCGAACCGGGCCGAGGTCGCGGTCGATGAACAGCCGGGAGAAGCGCACCGAGTCGCGGGGGTTGATGCGCACGCCAGCGAAATTGCGTGAACTGATGTCGAGGACGAGCCGCTCGATCGGCGCCGTCGTCGACCCCTCCACTGTAAGCACCCGGCCGAGTTCGACATTGCGCAGATCCGCTGTCTCTGACACTCCCCCCGCCACCGCCAGCAGCTCCGCCAGCGTGACGTCCCGTGCGAGTGGGTAAAGACCAGGGCGCTGCACCTCGCCAAGCAGCAGCGCGGACGACTCGAGGGCGGCGGCAGCGAGGTCGGGATGGTCACGGAACACGTCTGGGCAGCCACTCGGGCCACTCTCGATGGTGCCGAAGCTGCGCGCATGGGTGAAGCGTTCCGGACCGCTCGCGACCAACACGGCGATGCGCGAGAGCGCGGGGCACTCCCCCTCGGCGGGGGGTTCGCCGCGCACCACTCTCTGCACCACTGGTCCGGAGAGCCAGGCGACGTCGCGGCGGCTGAGGATCACCACCTCGTCCTCGTCAGCAAGCGGCAAGTCATGCTGGCCGGCGAGCACCTGGCCGAGGTCGAAGGCCTCGATACGCTTCAGCCGAGTGGCGGGATCAACGCGCACCACGGCGGCGTAGCGGAGATAGGGGTCGGGGCGTATCTGCCTTTGGTCTCCGATCAAGCGGCGAACGGTTCCGGCGGCGCTGCGCGAACGCACCTGCGGCAAAAGGACATGGCCCGAGAGACGTACCTGGCCGACGAGGGCGGAGAGGGCCGGCAGCACCAGCACCAGATCGCCGCGACGGAGGTTCCGGTCGGGCCCGATTTCGGCGAAGGCGGACCGGCCCGAGGCGTCGAACTGCTGCAGCAGGAACCGCACACCTTGCGGGCGAAGCGTGTCACCGGCGAGCGCCAGGGCCTCGACCAGCGGCAGCACGGGCAGGCCTGGCGGCAATTCGTAGATTCCCGGGCGACCGACTTCGCCCGCAATGGCCACGGTCGGGCCGAGCGGGGGGACGACGATGCGATCGCCCGGTCTCAGCGCCAGGTCGGGGGCGGGGCCGCGGCCGGACAGCACGCCATAGAGGTCAACCGTCCGCGCCCCGCCATGGCCTTCGACCCTGATCGAACGCAGAGAGCCTGTGCGCTTGACGCCACCGGCGGCGGCGAGCGCGTCCAGCACGGACGCCAAACTGGTCAAAGCCTGAAAGCCTGGGCGTGCGACCTCGCCGCCGACAAAGACCAGGATTTGCCGAATACCGCCGACCGAGACGAAGGCCTCTGTGCCGGGAATTTCCCGCGCGAGGCGGGCGGCGAGGTCGCGCCTGAGGTCGAGCAGGGTGCGCCCGGCGGCGTCGATGGGTGCGAGGTCAGGCAGGATGAGGCGGCCATCGCGGTCGATTCGCGCCGCCACCGTGCGGGCCACGCGCCCGCGCAGAGTCACCACCACCTCGTCGTCGCGGCCGAGCACATAGTCGTCGGGCAGACCGCCTACGGCGGGCGGGCCGCCGCCAGGCAGAGAGAGGAACGCGTCATAGCCAAACTGTTGCAGCGGCTTCAGGCTCGGCGGCAGGCGCGCGGCGTAGAAGGCCTCGGTTGGGCTGAGGGTTTCGGCCGTACTCTCGCGCTCCGGAGCCGACAGCTGGGGCGGAGGAGGCTGGGGTGCAGCGGACGGTGCGGCTGGAGTTGTGACGGCCGTGTCACGACGGGCGCCGCCCGCGAGGTCGAGGATCTGCTGGATTGTCAGGCCCTGACCGCTTGGCATCGGCAGGGGCGGCGGCGAGAGTGGCCCCGACGGCCCCAAACCCTGGGCCAAGGCCGCGGAACCCTGCGCGACCAGCAGCAGGACCCATCCGGTCGCGATCCTCACCGCTGCCCTCCGGAGGTCATCGTCCCGAGCTGTTGCTCCTGCGCACTGCTGCAACTGCAGCGTGCACTGCGTTTACCTTGCACGCTTGCGTATGCCAAGCACAGAGGTTAACGCAGATCGTTCGGATGGCTTCGGGTGTTGCCTAGCGTTTCGACCGGCCAGGTCCTGCGGGCGATCGCGCGGCGTGGTGCGTGGGCCATGGTCCGGCGTGCTGGCCATGAGGCCCGGGCGCGTCTGGCTCGGGGTGGGGCACGGCTTCCCGACCGGCCGATGCCTGGCGGGCCGTACCTCGCGTCAGGCCCTTCGCCTCCTCCTTTCGCTGGCGACGCACTCGGGGCCGCGGCGGCCGACCCGGCGCACGCCCTCCCACCCATCCTCCCTGTCCGTCCCGATGACGATCGACCCTGGAGGGCGGCGCAGCTGTTCGCCTTCGGTGACGTGCGGCTGGACTGGGAGGCCGGGCGCTGGAGCAGGTTGCCGCGCCTCGCCTGGCGTGCCCGCACGCGCGGCGAGGCGGGCCAGGTTGCGGAGATCGAGCGCGAGATCGCGACCTTCTTGCGCCTCTGCCCGCCCGGCCGGGGTGCGATGTGGGCCAGTGCCCAAGAGGCAGCGATCCGGCTGTTGCACTTTGTCCTCGCCGCCCGGCTTGTCGAGGCCGCCCCGACAGACGCCGGCCGCACCCTTGCTCTCCTGCTGGTCGAGCGAGTCCGCGAGACGCTGAGCTATGAGCGGTCGCTTGCCAACAATCATGGTCTCGTCTGCGCCGCAGCCCTGGCAGCGGCGGGGGCCTGGCTCGACATGCGCGGACTGCGCGAGCAGGGGATCGCCGTTCTGGCGAAAGATTTGCCGCGCGCGGTGACCGACGAGGGCGGCTTCGTACAAGTGTCCACTCGCTATCACCGTATGGCGCTGGATGCGCTGGCGGTCGCCGCCCTTCTTGCTGGGCCTTTGCCCGAGCCGGTAAGCCGGAGGGGGAGAGCGATGACGCGCTGGTTGTCGCGCCTGACCGACCCGGAGACGGGACGGACGCCGCGGCTCGGCCACGACGACGGGACGGTGCTGTGCCACGTGCTGGGCACCGACCCGGAGGATGCGCGGCCGAGCCTGGTGCGAGCGGAGGCGGCGTTTGGCACGCCGCCCACCGATCCGATCGCCGCCCTCGCTGGCCTTGGCTCTGCGACGCCGCCGCCGGACGGGCCCTGGGCAGATCATGCCGGCGGCACAGCGGGTCTTCGTTATGGCCGCACCATCGTCCTGCTCCGGCTTCCCTGCGGACGGTTCCCCCCGGGACAGGGCGACACGCTGCACCTCTCCCTGCTGCACGACGGCGAGGAGCTCCTGCGCGACCGCGGAACCTGGCTTTACAACCCTCCTCCCGGCGCGACCGACCTCGCCGGCACGCGCCACCACAACACCGCCCAATGGGACGACGAGGACCGTCCGCCGCGCTTGTCGCGCTGGTTGTTCGCCCCCCTGCCAACGACCGCCCCGGTCGCCATCGCGCCGGGCAGACTGTTCGCCCGCGACCGCCACCATGAGCGCACAGTCGTGCTGCGGCAGGGGCTCTGCACGGTGATTGATCGGCTCGGGCGTGCCAGCGCGACGGTACGCTGGGGCCTTGCGCCGGGCCTGTGGCGGCAGACCGCAACCGGCGCTGCGAGCCCCTTCGCCGCGCTGACCGTGCGGGCGGACGGCGAAATCGAGCGCGCGCTTGCCCAGGGTTGGGAGGCGCCACGGTACGGGCGCAGGCGGCTGATCCCGGTGCTGCAGGTCAGGCCCGGCCCGGACACGCGGCTGGTCATCACCAGCGTGCGGTTTGCCGGCGCTGCGACTGGCGACTGATGTCCGACGGCGAAGTCGGTCAACCGCCGAGCCTCTCCTCTTCGCCCGTGCTCGTGTGCCCGAGATCGCCCTTGCGGCGCCGTCGTGTGCGCTGGGCGTAGGCACCCTGTTCGCGCTGCGGATCGGAGCAGGGCTTGACCACCGTCTCCTCGTAGGCGGCCCATTCCGCGGGGCCGAGATCGGCGAGCCGCAGCGTGGTCGCGACCGACTGCAGCGTTTCGTTGCTGTACAGCGTGCGCGGCAGCGGCACGACCTGAAAGATCGGCCACTCTGGATCGAGCCGGACCTGAACGTCCGTCTTGGTCAGGCGGATGTTGGAAAAGAGTGGGCCGAACCAACGGTCGGTCTCGATGATGCCCTCGTAGAGCTCCCAGTGCCCTCGAGGGATGTTCACGGGCGCGCGAACCAACAGCCCCCATCCCGGAGCGGTGCGCGCGATGAGGCCCGACCAGATCTGCACCACGCCTGGTTCCTTCAACGCCGACACAAAAGGCGGCGAGAAGCCGCGGCAGGAGGGCGGGGCCACCTCGTCGAATCTCTGCGCGAAATAGGGGAACTGCGCGCTGCCGTTGAGCGGGATCCAGCCGTCTTGTTCAGCCCCGTCATAGGTCCAAAAGACCTGCGCTCCGTCCCAGGTCAGAGTGATGCCGATCGGGGGAAAAACGTACCAGCCGAAGGCCGAGGCCGTGCACACGGCTTCGCAGTAGCGGAAGGCGCGCGTGGGCAGGGTGCCGATCGCGGATCGGTCCGCCCGCATGGGCGGGCGTGCGGTCTCGATGAGCCGGTGGAAGGTCAAAATCGGGGCGGGTTTGCTGGTCTCGGTCATGGGGCTGTGTTGGCGACGAAGGCGAGAACAGTCTGCCAGCGATACAACCTGCTGGCGAGACTGTCCGATAAGTCTTGGTCCGGGGTCGGTCGAGCGTGAGCAGGACCGTGATCCGAGCGATGGCCGAGATGTCGCACGCCAGGCGGAAAATTCACGTCGGCTGATGCGATTCTCACGTGCGTCGACCGGCGCCACGCGTCATTCAAATGATCGGCGGAATGGCCAGAAAAGGCCAAAAGACAATGCGGACGAAAGGGGCTGGGATGGGCGAACAGGCAGAGGAGGGAGCCTCCATCTCGGGCGACGCGGTGCTGATTCGGGTGCTTGCTGCCGCGCAACGCTTCGCCGCGTGGTACTTGGAATTCCTCTCCTGCGACATCGCGTCGCACAGCGACGTCCATCCTGCGGCCGATACGGCGCGCGACCTGGTTGCCGCCCGCCTCCAGCACGCGGTGTTCGACCTGATCGCCGCGGTGCATGCGATGAACCGGCACTGCAGTGTTCGCGAGGCAAGGATCCTGGCCGGTCCGTCGGTCGAGGGGCATGTTGCCTCGCCCGAACCGGTGCACTGACGGCGCCTCGCCCAACGAGGTCCGCCACCCACGGGACGGAGGCACGCCGACGGGAGAGGCGGGGATGTCCGCGACCTCGGCGTGCCTCCGGATAGCCTGTCCCCGTCGCGGAGCGGGCGCTGCCAGCCATCTTTCTTGTCAGGCGAGCCAGGGCGGAACCGGCAGCCCCTTGCTGCGAAGGAACTCCGGGTTGAACAGTTTCGATTGATAGCGGGCGCCACCGTCGCAGAGGATGGTCACCACCGTGTGGCCGGGGCCAAGGTCGCGCGCGACCCGGATTGCCGCCGCCACGTTCAGCCCGGCTGACCCGCCGACGCAGAGTCCCTCGTGGATGGTGAGGTCGAACACTTGCGCGACCGCCTCCTCGTCGGTGACCCGGATGGCATCATCGATCGGCGCGCCCTGAAGGTTGCCGGGCACGCGGCTTTGCCCAATACCCTCGGTGATCGAGGAGCCCTCGAGCTCAAGCGTGCCATGCTTCACCCAGGAGTAAAGGGCGCTGCCCATCGGGTCGGCGAGCACGATTCGCACCGCGGGGTTCCGCTCTTTCAGAGCCAGCGCCACCCCGGCGAGCGTGCCGCCCGTGCCGCAGGCGCAGGTGAAGGCGTCGATTCGTCCTCCCGTCTGCTCCCAGATCTCTGCCCCAGTGGTGACGCGATGGCCCTCGCGGTTGGCGAGATTGTCGAACTGGTTGGCCCAGATCGCGCCGTGGGGCTCTGTCTTCGCGAGCTCCTCGGCGAGCCGGCGGGAGACATGGACGTAGTTGCCGGGGTCGCGGTAGGGGGCGGCGGGAACCAGGCGAAGGTCGGCCCCGATCATGCGCAGGAACTCGATCTTCTCCCGGCTTTGCGTCTCGGGCATGACGATCACCGACCGGTAGCCACGCGCGTTGCCGACCAGGGTGAGGCCGATTCCCGTGTTGCCCGCTGTTCCCTCGACAATCACGCCGCCGGGCCGCAGGAGGCCCTTGCCCTCCGCATCGGTGATGATGGCGAGCGCAGCACGGTCCTTCACCGACCCGCCCGGGTTCATGAACTCGGCTTTGCCGAGGATGGTGCAGCCCGTTGCCTCGGAGGCGCGGCGGAGCCTGATTAGAGGTGTGCGCCCGATTGCGCCGACCAGCCCCTCGACCCAACGCGCCATTGCCCCCATCCTCCCGCATGATCGTGCGGCGCCAAGCGGCGCCCACCTGAGGAGAGTGCGATGAGCGACATCCCGGAAGTCACATCGGCCGAGGCGTGGCGGGCTCTGACCGAGGATCCTTACGCGATGCTCATCGATGTCCGGACGGACGCCGAGTGGGCCTTCGTTGGCATGCCCGACCTCGCGCAAGCAGGCAAGCCCGTCTTTCCGATCGCCTGGCAGCTCTACCCATCGATGGCGGTCAATCCTGGCTTCGTAGAGGACTTGCGCAGGGCAGGGCTCGGCCCCGAGCACAAGCTCTTTTTCCTCTGCCGTTCCGGTGCACGTTCGCTCGCGGCAGCGCGCGCGGCGCGCGCGGCAGGCTATCCGCACGTCTACAACATCGTCGACGGGTTCGAAGGTCCGACCGATGCCGAAGGCCACCGCCGCACCGTCTGCGGCTGGATCAAGGAGGGGCTGCCCTGGCGCCAGCGTTGAGCCCGAACGAGGGCAATAGGCCAGCGGTCAGGCGGCGATGAGGCGAACCAGGTAAGTCGCCGCAGTGCCTGTGTCGGCCACGCATTCGATTGCAATCTCGTCCCATGGGGTCGTGGTCGCGACAGGTCCGGGTGCAGGTACTAAGGTAACACCTGTGCCGGCGATCACGGTCAGGTTGCCGGTGCTGACCCGCCGCAGCAGGCAGGTGAAGCCCTTGCCGAGCCCGGTCGGAAGGGTGAGGGTCGCATCCGTCGCTCCGCCCTCAAGCACGCGCCCGTTATCGGCCGCGGCCAGCGTGCGGCTTGCCGTCACCGCCGTGTACGAGGTGCTGGAGCCGACCACCGCGATGGTTGCCTGCCGGGTCGCGCCGCTGCCTGCGTAGGTGACGGAGATGTTGGTGCCGCCAACCAGCATGGCTTCGACCTCGCTTCGCGTGGCGATGGCGAAGTCGCTGATCTCGCTGGAAGCGTGGCCGTGCGTCGCCGCGGCGGCGCCAAGAGTGGTGCGGGCCTGGGCGGCGTCGGTGTCGTCGAGCAGCGAGCGCGCGAAGGAGGTGAGGAGGGTGAGCGAGGCAGTGCTGGCGCCCGTGTAGAAGGCGAGCTGATCAGCCGCCGGGGTCAAGGTGCCGATGGCGTTGATTGTGGCCGGAATTCCGGTGAGGCTGCTCCAGGGCACCGAACCGCTGGCTGCGCCTGCGTCATCTGCCGCCGGCGCCCAGGCAGACCCGTTCCACTTCAACACCTGCCCGGTCAGCGCACCTGCTTGGTCGAGCCGGGCGGGCGGGATCTGGCCGACGATGTCGGCAATCGCATGGGTGTGGGAGGCAGGGGCGAGGCCGGCGCGCAGTTGGCCGACCGTTACTTTGCGCGTGGTGCCGGACTGGTTGGCAACCAACTCGTCGCCGGCCTCGGCCGACGTGGCCGCCGGAAATTGCGAGATCCTCTGGCCAGACATGGGGCAGCGTCCTTCTCAGGGGGCGGAGGCGAAGGGGAAGTGGACGAAAGGCGCGGGTGCGCTCTCGACGGGAGCGGGAGCTTTGCGCTAAGGGGCGGGCGGGGTGGGGCAAACTCGGAGCGTTCGGCTGCCGTAGCTCAGTGGTAGAGCACTCCCTTGGTAAGGGAGAGGTCGAGAGTTCAATCCTCTCCGGCAGCACCACCCCTGTCTCCGAGGCGTCGGCTCAGACGATCGGGGCGACCGTCACCGTCGTTCCCGTGTGCGCGCTGACGTGCAGGATAGAGAAGGCGTCCGCGCTGCGGGCCAGGATGATGTCTCCACGACGTACCAGATGGGCAGCCGGGTTGAAGTAGCCGGCAGCGAGGAACTGCGCGCGCGTGTCCGTGTCATTTCGGTAGTGCCACAGCGTGAAACCATTGGCATAGGCAAGCACGGAGAGGCTCTGGATCTCGAAGGGCATGGATTGGCTCCTGGGGTTGGTCGGAGGGCGAGGGGAGTGAAGTGCCGCCGCAGCTCAGTCGGCGAGGATGAAGGCCCCGGTCTCGGCGAGGATCGCCAAACCGTTCTCGGCCAGGATGGCGCCCACCGGGGTTGCCGGCGGTGGCTCCTCGCCGGTGAGGGATTGCAGGGTTACGCCGGTGGCGCTGGCGGCCGCGACGAACGCGATCGCCGCCCCGTCACGGGCCGAGATCAGCACCACGTCGTCGCGTCGCAGGCGAGCCAGCGCCGGGTCGAAGTAGTTGGGGGCGAGGACGGCGCCGAGCGTGTCCTCAGACGAGGAATAGTTCCAGAGCGTGCAGCCGGCCGCATAGGACAGCACGGCGAGGTTCACCGGCACGAACGCCATCGGCTCGAGGTTCCCGAAAGGCCGGCACCGGCCTCGCCTGTCGAGGCGGAGCCGGTGCCGGGTTGCGCGGAGGAGGGAGGGTGTTGGGCAGGGCGGGGACGCACCATGCCCGTGACGGTCGGCAGAGTGCCCAGGATCGGCGTCCGCGTCAAGGAAAAAAATCACAGAAGAAACCGCATCCGCCGCCACGCTCTTGTCATGGTTCCTGCGCGCAAACGTGCTAGGAACGCTATGGCCGGCCCTGCCGACGCCGTCGCGTCACTACGTCTTCCAGGGAGACACCCAAAATGACGCCAGCGCCTGCTCCTCGCCGCCTTCGCCTCTTCGGCCGGCTCATGGCCGCCCTGGTCGCCCTCCTGTCCCTGACCGAGGCCCGCGCGCAGCCGCCGACGCTAAACGTCTTCAACTGGAGCGACTACATCGACCCGGGAGTGGTGGAACGGTTCACGCGCGAAACGGGGATCCAGGTTCGCTACGATGTCTTCGATAGTCTGGAGACGCTGGAGGCGAAGCTGCTCGCCGGCCGCTCTGGCTACGACATTGTGGTGCCGACCAACGAGCCCTCCTTCTCGCGCTTGATTGCCGCCGGCGCCCTGCAGCCGATCGACCGCGCGCAGGTGCCGAACTGGGCCAACCTCGATCCTGCGCTGATGAAGAAGCTCGAGACCTCCGACCCCGGCAACCGGCACGGTGCGATCTACCTCTGGGGCACCATCGGCCTTGCCTACAATGTCAGCAGGGTGCGCGAACTTGCGCCCGATGCGCCGACCGAATCCTGGCGTCTCCTCTTCGACCCCTCGGTGGCGCGGCGGCTCGCGCCGTGTGGCGTCGTGATGATGGACAGCCAGATCGACGTGATCCCCTCTGTGCTGCGTTTCCTCGGGCTCAACGTCAACTCGACCGCCGAGGCCGACCTGCGCCGGGTGGAGCAGACCCTGATGGGCATTCGCCCGTACATTCGCACCTTTGCCTCCGGGGGTGCGATCGAACTGCTCGCCTCAGGCCAGGCCTGTCTCGCCTTCACCTACTCTGGGGATGCGATCCAGGCGGCAGACCGCGCGCGCGAAGCTGGCCGCGGGGTGCAAATTCAGTACGTCGCGCCGAAAGAAGGCGCACAGCTCTGGTTTGACGTGCTCGCCATTCCGCGCGATGCGCCGAACCCAGCCGCCGCGCACCGCTTTATCAACTTTCTCCTCCAGCCCGACGTGATGGCGGCCATCACCAACGCTGTGCACTACCCGAATGCCGTGCCTGCCTCTAAGCCCATGGTCGAGGAGGCGATCAAGAACGATCGCAACGTCTATCCGACGGAGGAGGATTTCGCCCGGTTCTTCACCGTCACCGCCGTGCCGCAGGCGGCGGAGAGGGCGCGATCCCGCATGTGGGCGCGCTTCAAGGCCGGGCGCTGATCGATCTCCGCACGAAACGGTGCAACAGGCCAACATCGCCCGTCCCGGCTCTGCCGAGCCCTGGCGCGACCCCGAGGCGGAGCCTTACGTGCGCATCCTCAACGTCACCAAGCGCTTTGGCGCGACGGTGGCGGTGGACGATGTCTCGCTCGACATCTATCGCGGCGAACTGTTCGCCCTGCTCGGCGGCTCTGGGTCTGGCAAGACGACGCTTCTGCGCATGCTTGCTGGCTTCGAACGGCCCGATTCGGGCCGCATCCTGCTCGATGGCCAGGATGTTGCCGATGTTCCGCCCTACGAGCGGCCAGTGAACATGATGTTTCAATCTTATGCACTCTTTCCGCACATGACGGTGGAGCAGAACATCGCCTTTGGGCTGAAGATGGACGGGCTACCGAGAGCGGAGATCCGTGATCGCGTGGCGGCAATGCTCGAACTCGTTCAGCTGAAGGGTTTCGAGAAGCGCCGCCCGCACGAACTGTCGGGCGGCCAGCGCCAGCGCGTCGCACTCGCCCGCTCGCTGGTCAAGCAACCGAAACTGCTGCTGCTTGATGAGCCCTTGGGCGCGCTCGACAAAAACTTGCGCGAGCAGACCCAGTTCGAACTCGTCACCATCCAGGAGAAGCTCGGCATCACCTTCATCATGGTCACGCACGACCAGGAGGAGGCGATGACCATGGCAACCAGGCTCGCGGTGATGAACCACGGCTATCTCGCCCAGGTCGGCACGCCGGCCGAGGTGTATGAGTATCCCCAGTCGCGGTTCGTTGCCGAATTCCTTGGCACCGCCAACGTGTTCGAGGGCCTGATCAAGGCGGAAGGGCCAACAGGGGCGCTGATCGAATCGACCGAATTCGATGCGTTCTTCCAGAGCGACACCGATCCGCCGAAACCAGAAGGCGCGCGCGTGTTCGTCGCCGTCCGCCCTGAGAAGATGCGCATCCGCCGCGCCGAAGCGGGCGAACTCTCGGGCACCAATCGGCTGATCGGCACCGTGCGCGACATTGCTTACTATGGCGACTTCTTCATGTTCGTGGTCGACCTGCCGGAGGGGAAGAGCATTCGGGTCAGCCGCCCGAACCTTGCGCGCCTCACTGAACTGCCGATCACCTGGGACGATCGCGTGGCGGTGGAGTGGGAGCCCTTCGCCACGGTGGTGCTGCCGGAATGACGCGTCGGCTGTCGGCAGGCCAGAGGCTTGTCCTTGCCCTGCCTTTCCTCTGGCTCAGCCTCTTTTTCCTCGCCCCCTTCCTCATCGTCGCCAAAATCGCACTGTCTGAAGGCGCGCTGGGTATCCCTCCCTACGCCCCGGTCTTGCGCTGGACCGACGAGGGCCTCCTCACCATCGTGCTGAACTTGGGCAATCTCGCCACGCTTGTCTCCGACCCCTTCTATCTCGACGCCTATCTCCGTTCGTTGCGCGTTGCCGCGATTTCCGGCGTGCTCTGTCTCGTTATCGGCTACCCCATGGCCTATGCCATCGCGCGCGCGCCGCAGCATCGCCGCAATCTGCTGCTCATGCTCGTCGTGCTGCCGTTCTGGACGAGCTTCCTTCTGCGCGTGATGGCCTGGATCGGGCTACTCGCCGACAACGGGGTGGTCAACAACCTCCTTCTCGCCGCCGGCGTCGTTTCCCAGCCGATCCCTCTCCTCTACACCGACTTCGCGCTCTACGCCGGCATCGTCTACTGCTACCTGCCGTTCATGGTGCTGCCGCTCTATGCCACGCTCTCCAAACTCGACCCGGTTCTGCTCGAGGCGGCGGCCGATCTCGGCGCACGGCCCTGGCACGCTTTTCTCACCGTCACGCTTCCGCTCTCGCTCCCCGGCATCATCGCAGGATTCATGTTGGTGTTCATTCCAGCGGTGGGCGAGTTCGTGATCCCGGAACTGCTCGGCGGCCCGGGGGCGCAGCTGATCGGACGCGTCTTGTGGATGGAATTCTTCATCAACCGCGACTGGCCGATGGCCGCGGCGCTGGCGATCGTCCTTCTTCTTCTGTTGGTGATCCCGATCGCCTGGTTCCAGCACGTGCAGGGCAGGGCGTCGCGATGAGCCGAGGCATGGGGCGGCTCGCACTGTTTCTCGGGGTCGGCTACGCCTTCCTCTATATCCCAATCGCGCTCCTCGTCGTTCTCTCTTTCAACGACTCGCGGCTAATCACCGCCTGGTCGGGCCTCTCCTTCCGTTGGTACGTCGCGCTGTGGAACAACGAGCGTCTGATCGAGGCCGCTCTCCTGTCGGTGCGCATCGCTGCCGTCGCCGCCACCGGCGCGACTGCGATCGGGATGGCGGCCGGCTTCGCGCTCGCCCGTTTCGGCGCTTTTCGCGGCCGGGGCTTGTTCGGCGCTATGGTCGCCGCCCCCCTCGTCATGCCGGAGGTGATCACCGGCCTCTCGTTGCTTCTCCTCTTCGTCGCCCTGGCCGAGAGCATCGGCTGGCCAGGCGAACGTGGGGTGAGCACCGTCACCATCGCGCACATTACCTTCGCCACCGCTTATGTCGCGGTGGTGGTGCAATCCCGCCTAACCGACTTCGACCGCTCGCTCGAGGAGGCCGCACTCGATCTCGGTGCGCGGCCCTGGAAAGTGTTTCTGCTGATTACCCTTCCCCTCATTGCGCCTGCCCTTGCTTCGGGCTGGCTGCTCGCGTTCACCCTCTCGCTTGATGATCTGGTGATCGCCTCCTTCACCTCCGGCCCTGGTGCCTCGACCCTGCCGATGGTCATCTTCTCTGCCCTGCGCCTCGGCCTCACACCTGAACTCTTCGCGCTCGCCACCGTCATCATCGTTGTGGTCAGCGCCGGCCTCCTCGTCGCCTTGAAGCTGGGGCGGGTTGCCTCCGCCCGAGTCGGGGGGTAGCGTCCATGGCTCGATCCAGCCTGGGCCTGACGCCTGCCATGTCGCTCTCCGCCGCCCGCCTCGACCGGATTTCCCCTTCGCAGACCATCGCCATCAGCCAGAAGGCGCGTGCACTGGCCGCCGAAGGGCGCGACATCATCAGCCTCTCCGCCGGCGAACCGGACTTCGACACACCCCCCCACATCAAGCGCGCGGCAATCGCAGCAATCGAGCGTGGCGAGACGAAGTATACCGACGTCTCTGGCACGCGCGCGCTGCGCGAGGCGGTGTGCGCCAAGTTCCGACGCGAGAACGGAATCGACTATGCCATCGACGAGGTGATGGTCTCGACAGGCGGCAAGCAAGTGATTTTTAACGCTATGCTGGCGACCCTTAACCCTGGCGACGAAGTGATCATTCCCACGCCCTGCTGGGTGTCGTACCCAGACATCGTAAGCCTCGCCGAAGGCACGCCCGTGTTCGTCGCTTGCTCGCAGAACAACGGATTTAAGCTGCGCGCCGAGGATCTCGAGGCGGTAATCACGCCGCGTACGAAATGGTTCATCCTCAACAATCCCTGTAACCCGACGGGCGCAGCCTATTCTGTCGCCGAACTGAAGCCGCTGACCGAGGTTCTGCTTCGCCACCCCCACGTCTGGGTGTTCACGGACGACATCTACGAACATCTCGCCTATGACGGCTTCAAGCCCGCCACCGTGGTGCAGGTCGAACCGCGGCTCAAAGACCGCACGCTGACCATGAACGGCTGTTCCAAAACTTATGCGATGACCGGCTGGCGAATCGGCTTCTGCGGTGGCCCCAGTGGCTTGATCAAGGCGATGGACAAGCTGCAGAGCCAATCCACCTCCAACACCTCCTCGATCAGCCAAGCGGCGGCGGTCGAGGCGCTGACCGGCCCGCAGGACTTCATCGCCGAGATGGTCGCTGTCTATCGCGAACGGCGCGACCTGGTCGTTGCAGCCCTCAACGCTTGTCCGGGCATCGTCTGTGGCAAGCCGGAAGGTGCGTTCTACGTCTTCGCCTCCATCCATGGCTGCCTTGGCAAGACCTCGGCGGGCGGGCGCAGGATTGAAACGGACGAGGATTTCGTCACCGCACTCCTTGAGGAGGAAGGCGTGGCTGCGGTGCATGGCACGGCCTTCATCGCCCCTGGCCACATGCGGATCTCCTACGCGACCTCGACCGAGGCGCTGCGCGAGGCCTGCGCCCGCATCAAGCGGTTCTGCGAGGGGCTACGCTGAGCAAAGCCGCAGGGAGGGCAGGGTGCCCGCGCTGGCTGCACGACTCGCCGAGGTCGCCGTCTCGGCTTCAGTGACGATGACGATGCGCGCGCGGGCGCTGCGGGCAGCTGGCCACCGTGTGATCATCCTCGACATCGGCGAACCGGATTTCGACACCCCCGCGCACGCGATCGAGGCCGCGTATCGCGCCGCGCTTGCGGGTGACACGCACTACCCGCCGCAGGATGGCACGCCCGCGCTGAAGGAGGCGATCCAACGTAAGTTCGCCCGCGACAACGGGCTCGACTATGCGCTGGATGAGATCATGGTGGCGAATGGTGGCAAGCAGATCATCGCCAACGCCTTTCTCGCCACGCTCGATCCCGGCGATGAGGTGGTCATTCCCGCGCCGTACTGGATTTCGTATGCCGATCAGGCGAAGTTCGCCGGCGGCGTGCCGCGCTTCGTCGCCTGCCCGCAGAACAACGGGTTCCGGCTGCGGGCCGAGGACTTGGAGGCGGCGATTACGCCGCGCACGAAATGGGTGGTGCTGAACAGCCCGAACAATCCGTCTGGTGCCGCGCTCGGCGAGGCGGATCTGCGCGCCATCGCCGAGGTGCTGCGACGCCATCCCCACCTCTGGGTCCTCTCCGACGACATCTACGAACACCTGATCTATGACGGGTTCCGCTTCACCACCCTTGCCCAGGTGGCGCCGGATTTGCGCGAACGCGTGCTGACGGTGAATGGCGCCTCCAAGGCCTATGCGATGACGGGTTGGCGCGTGGGTTTCTGCGGTGGCCCGCGGCCCTTGATCAAGGCGATGGTGAACGTGCAGGGCCAGCTCACCTCAGGTGTGTGCACGGTGGCGCAGGCCGCCGCCGCCGCCGCCCTCGACGGCCCGCAGGATGTTCTCCGCGACCGCGCCGCTCTGTATCGACGCCGGCGCGACCTTGTGGTTGCGATGCTGAACGAAGCTCCCGGCATGTCGTGCCATCGGCCGGAGGGCGCGTTCTATGTCTATCCTTCCGTTGCCGGACTGATTGGACGCACCACGCGGGCGGGGCGTCGCCTCGAGACCGACTTCGATGTGGCGATCGCTCTGCTCGAGGAGGCGCATGTTGCGGTGGTGCATGGCGGGGCCTATGGGATGAGCCCCTACATTCGCATCAGCTACGCCACCGACGAGGATAGCCTCTCCGAGGCCTGCTCGAGGATCATCGAATTTTGCGCCGGCTTGACCTAAACCCCAGGCGGGCCCGAGATGGGCAAGGGGGCAGTGCGGGGCTGGCCGCAGTCGCGCCTTCGCGGTCCGGCTCACCAAGGGCTCGCGGCGCGCCTTGCCGGCACTCTGACAGCGTGCGCCATCGCTCTCATCGGCCTTGGCTGCCGCGTGCGGGCGGGTTCCGGGTCAACAGGAACAGGCCCTGTTCAGCGAACAGGTTGGCCAGGCGGCGATTGCGCCGCCATGGCGTTTTGCGCCCGGCCTCATCCACACCAAGCCATTGTTCCACCGTGTATCCTTCTGCCTCGCACAGCGCAAAGAAGTCAGCGATCGTGCAGAGATGGATGTTGGGCGTGTCATACCACGGCCGATCGAGCACAGAAGTTCGCGGCATGCGTCCTGTGACGAGCAGCTTCCAGCGAATGAGCCAGTGCCCGAAGTTTGGGAACGAGACGATAGCGCGGCGGCCAATGCGCAGCATCTGCGCCAAAACCTCGCGCGGGCGCTCCGTCGCTTGCAGGGTGCGGGAGAGGATCACGTAGTCGAAGGCCTGGTCCGGGTAGAAGGCGAGGTCGCTGTCGGCATCGCCATGGATCACCGCAAGCCCTTGCGCGACCGCGGCCGTCACCAGCCCCATGTCGATCTCGATCCCTCGCCCGTCAACCTCGCGTTCGTGCACCAGGATGTCGAGGAGCGTGCCGTCTCCACAGCCAATGTCGAGGACGCGCGACCCGGGTTCCACCATCTCGGCGATCAGGCGCAAGTCGAGCCGATCGGACAGCGGTCGGCCCGAGCGTGTGCCGCCGAGTGGGCTCTCCGGCATCAGCGCCAGCGCTCCGCCGCGCCGTGCAGGAAGCCCGAGACGGTCCGGAATAGATCCGGTTCGTCGAGCAGGAAGGCGTCGTGGCCCTTGTCGGAGGCAATCTCAACGAAGGAGACGTTGGCGGCGGCAGCGTTCAGGGCGCGCACGATCTCGCGGCTCATCGCCGTTGGGAACAGCCAGTCCGAGGAGAACGACACGACGCAGAAGCGAACCGGCGAGTTGCGGAAGGCCGCAGCCAGCGAGCCTCCATGTTCCGCTGCGAGATCGAAATAGTCCATCGCGCGGGTGATCGTGAGGTAGGAGTTGGCATCGAAGCGGCGCACGAAGGTAGAGCCCTGATGCTGCAGGTATGATTCGACTTCAAAGAGGTCATTGGAGAAGGTGAGCATCGGCCCGGTGCGCAGACGGCGGCCGAATTTGCGCGTCAGCGCCTCCTCGGAGAGGTAAGTGATGTGCGCTGTCATCCGCGCCACTGCGAGTCCGCGCGCGGGCACGACGCCGTGTTCCCAATAGCGGCCGCCGTGGAAGTTCGGGTCGGCGTGGATGGCCTGGCGCCCAATCTCGTGGAAAGCGATGTTCTGCGCCGAGTGATACGCTGCAGTTGCGATCGGGATAGCGGAGAAGACCCGCGTCGGGAAGAGCGACGCCCACTCGAGCACCTGCATGCCTCCCATCGACCCGCCGATGACGGAAAACAGCCGTCCGATTCCAAGCGCATCGATCAGCCGCAGCTGCGCGCGCACCATGTCGCGGATCGTCACCGGCGGGAAGTCGATCCCCCAGGGCCGACCAAGCCCCCTGCCGGTTTCGTCGGTCATCTCCGTGTTTGGCCCCGTCGAGCCCATGCAGCCGCCGAGCACATTGGCGCAGACGACGAAGAACCTCTCAGTGTCGACGGGACGGCCGGGCCCGACCAGAAGCTGCCACCAGCCGGGCTTGCCGGTGAGAGGATGGGTCTCCGCCACATACTGATCGCCGGTCAGCGCGTGGCAAATCAGGATGGCGTTTGACCGCTCCTCGTTCAACCGCCCATAGGTACGGTAGGCGACACGCAGGGGCCGGATGTGCACGCCACAGTCGAGCGTGATCCCATCCTCGAAGACCATCGTCTGGTGAACGAGCCCCCGCGCACGGTCGGCTGTGTCTTGCGTCATGCCCGATGCTTAGCCCAGCTTTCCAAGGCGAGCCACGGCGTGCTTGCACGAGCGGGCCGTTTCGCTATGCCTCGCCGGTCCATGACGCCCTCCTCCACCGACACCGAGCCCAGCCCCCAGTCGGCGCAGAGCCTGGCCAGCATCCGTGCCGAGATCGATCGGCTCGACGATGCCTTGCACGACCTCCTGCTTGCTCGCGCGGCGCTGGTCGAACGCCTCGCTGCCTCCGGCGCGAAGCGGGGAACGCCGTACCGTCCGGCCCGCGAGGCCAGCATCGTGCGACGGCTGCTGGCCCGCCATCGGGGGCCTTTTAGCAAGGCGAGCCTGGTCGGGATCTGGCGCGAACTGTTGGTTGGGATGACGGCGATCCAGGCTCCCTTCTCCGTTGTCGTCTGGAGCCCCGCCCCCGGGTCGGGCTATGTCGCCCTCGCTCGCGAACATTTCGGCACCGCGGTGCCGATCCGCTGGGTGCGCTCAACCGCCCAGGTTCTGCGCGCCGTCGCCTTGGGCGAGGCCCAGGCGGGACTTTTGCCCATTCCGGTCGATGCCGCCGAGGCGGAAGGAGGCGCCGAACCGTGGTGGGTGAGCCTGATGCGTGGTGAAGCGTCGGGCATCTCTGTCGTTTGTCGCCTGCCCTTCGTCACGCTCCGCCCCGACGGTGCGCCCAACCTCGCTGCACTCGTGGTCGCGCCCACCAAGCCAGAGAGTTCGGGAGAAGACCGCTCGCTGGTCGGTTTCGAGGGGCCGGCAGGCATGAGTCGGGCGGCACTTGCCGACCTCGTGTCCGGCGCCGGCTTCACCCTGCATGCCCTGGTCACGCACCGGACCGACCCGCACCCTGTCCTCTGTCTCGCTGAGGTCGATGGTCTGGTCGAGGCCGACGATGCAAGGCTTGCAGCACTCGAACGCCTCGGTGCGGCAAACCCGAGCCTGCTCGGCGCGTGGCCGGTGCCGCCGCCGGAACGCGCCTTCGCCCCCTCTGTCTGACAACCGTCCGGGACAGTCTGTGATGCCGCCCATGCCTCGCCCCTCAATCCTCGACATTGAACCCTATGTGGGCGGCGAGGCCGTCGTGCCCGGCGTGAAGCGGGTGATCAAGCTCTCGTCGAACGAAGGCGCGCTCGGCCCCTCGCCGGCGGCGACCGAGGCCTACCGGCGCGAAGCGAGCGCGATCCATCGCTATCCTGATGGCGACTCGGTCGCACTGCGCGAGGCCATCGGCGCGACCTGGCACCTCGATCCCAAGCGGATCGTCTGCGGCGCCGGCTCTGACGACCTGCTGTGCCTTCTGGCGCAGGCTTATGGCGGGTCGGGGACGGAAACGATCGTCACCCGGCACGCCTTCGCCATGTACCCGATTTACGCGCGCTATGCCGGGTCGACGGTGGTGACGGTGGAGGAGCGCGACCTCAGGGCCGACATCGATGCCATCCTCGCCGCGGTCTCTCCCCGCACCAGCCTCGTCTTCCTTGCCAATCCGAATAATCCGACCGGCACGTTCCTGCCCTGGAGCGAGATTATCCGTCTGCGCAACGGCCTCCCTGAGCATGTTCTGCTCGTGCTCGATCTCGCCTACGCCGAATATCTGCCCGACCCGTGCGTGGCCGAGGTGATCCGGCTCATCGATTCCGCCGCGAACACGGTGATGACCCGAACTTTTTCCAAGATCTACGGGCTCGGCGGGCTGAGACTCGGCTGGGCCTACGGGCCCGCCAACGTTATTGACGTGCTCAATCGCGTGCGAAGCCCGTTCAACGCGTCGCGCCCGGCCCAGGCTGCCGCGATCGCAGCGCTTGGAGACCGCGATCATTTCGAGGCGAGCCGGTCGCATAATCGCCGGCTTCGCAGCTGGCTTGTCGAGGCCCTCGAGAGTACCGGCGTGGCTGTGCGCGGCGAGGAGGGCAACTTCGTGGTCGCCGATTTCGGGTCGGTGGGGCGCAGCGCCGAGGCTGCCGATCGCGCGTTCCGAAACCGCGGCATCATTGTGCGCCGCCTGGCGGGCTATGGCTTGCCGGGTATGCTGCGCATCACCATCGGCACCGCGGCGGAGATGGAGGCGCTGGCCGAGGCGGCGGCGCAATTCATGCAGGGTCTCGATCGCGCCCTCTCCCATGGCTGAACCGCTCTTCCGTAGACTCGCTCTGATTGGCGTCGGCCTGATCGGCTCCTCGCTTGCACGCTTCGCCCGCAGTCGCGACGATATCGCGGCTGAAGTTGTCGCCACTGCGCGCACCGCAGAGACGCGAGAGAAGGTCCGTCGCCTCCGCCTGGTCGATCATGTGTACGACACGCCGGTCGAGACGGTGGCCGGCGCTGACTGCGTCGTTCTGTGCACGCCTGTTGGCACTTTTGCCGATCTCGCGGCGGCGATTGCGCCTGGGCTCGCGCGTGACGCCATTTTGACTGATGTCGGGTCGACGAAACAGAGTGTGATCCGCGATGTGGGGCCGTATGTGCCGGAGGGCGTGCATTTCGTTCCTGGCCATCCAATTGCCGGAACAGAACATTCTGGCCCCGAGGCGGGCTTCGCCGAATTGTTCCACGGGCGTTATGCAATCCTCACCCCGCCGCCCGGCACGGATGCGCGAGCAGTCGAGAAGGTCTCGGAACTCTGGCGTCGCGCCGGGTCGATCGTCGAAGTCATGGAACCGTCGCACCACGACCGGGTGATGGCCATCGTCAGCCATCTTCCCCATCTCATCGCCTTCACCATCTGCGGAACAGCGGATGATCTCGAGAACCAGTCGATGAAAGATGTGCTGCGCTTCGCGGCATCCGGTTTCCGCGACTTCACCCGGATCGCCGCCTCGGATCCGGTCATGTGGCGCGACGTGTTCCTCAACAACCGGGAGGCGCTTCTCGAAATGACTCAACGTTTCATCGAGGACATGACGGCGATGGCGCGCGCCGTTCGGTGGGGCGAGGCTGACTACATCGTCGACAAGATCGAACGCGGCCGACGGATCCGGCGTGACGTAATCGCGCTGAAACAGGCCTAAGCTCGAGCGAAACACGCGGCAACGACGCGCAACAGGTGGCAGGCCTCATCGCGTCTTCTTCCGGGCGCGAAGCTCGCGGCATCAGACGAGCCTTGCCGCCGCCAGCGACCCGTTTCTCCCGCGTCTGAGCGTCGGCGCGCTCTCCGTTGCCGTCAGCGAACGTGAGCCAGACATCGCCGCCTGATGGCTCGGGCCGCAGGCCTTCTTCCCGGCCGGCACCATCGCAAACACGGTGCGGGAGCGCGGGCACCCGCGATGGCACCGGTTCGGAGGCCTGGGCTGGCAGCACGCCGACGTCTTGCGTCTTGCACGACGGGCCGGGGCCGACCAACCCGGCCGCACCCCACCCGACGCGCTGTCCGGGCATGGGATGGGGATCTTCTCGGCGGGGTGGGGAGAGATGGGAGCGGCTCAGTCGGGAAGGGCGCATGGCTGGCGGAGGGGATGGGATTTGCTTCCACGTTCCGCCGCCCAAGCCATTCAGGCGGTTGCATTTTCTGCCGCGGGCAGTGTGATACGGCCAAGGCCATCGCGTCCAGCCCTCAGCGCACGCGCTGATGCGGCTGCGGCGGTCCTGCCGAGGCGGCCTCGTCGATCACGGCGGTCAGTGCCTCGTTGAAGGCGCGACGCCACGTCCGGACCTCGGCGTTGAGCGCCTGGCGGGTGGCGTTGCGCAGCGCCGCCGCCACGGGCACGCCGCGCCGCGCCAGCGCCGCGCGGGCGGGGCCGAGATGCTCGCCACCGAGCATCGGCGGAACGCGCCGCTCCCGCGCCTGCGCGGCGTAAGGGCGGGGGTCGAGGTCGGCATCTACGCCGATCTCCGCGAGTGCTTCCCGCGCCCGCCGCGCCCACTCCGCCCGCCACGCCCGCAGGTGCCGCCCCCCAGTCTTCCGGTCGTCCAGTTCGCGCGTCTTCGCGGTGAGGCGCAGGCCGTCGCTGCGCCGGGTCGTCAGCAGGATGTGGCCGTGCAGGTTGCGCCGGTCGCCATCCCGGCCCGGCAGATGGAGCGACCAGTCGGCGGCGCAGCCGTGGCGCTTGGCGATCCATTCGGCCCAGTCGCGCAGCAGCGCGGCGGCCCGCGCCGGCGGCAGTTCGTGCGGAATGGTGATCACCACTTCGCGCGCCACGGTGGCGTCGCGCCGCCGCTCCGCCTGCTCCGCCGCTGCCCAGAGCGCGCCGCGGCTGCCGGTCCAGCCGATGAGGCCGCTCGCCGCGACGCCACGCTTGCGCAAGTAGTCGTGCCGCTCGCCGGTGCGCGGGTCGTCGAGCGCGACGGCGGCGCGGTAGGCCGCGGCTGCGATGGCCGTGCGGCCTGCCGAGCGTCGGATGGTGCTGGTGCGCATGTAGAGGATCGCCACCCCGTTTCGCTCCCTCCCCGGCGTTCGGCGCAGCCGAATGCATCCTTGCGCCCTTCACCTCTGCCTGACCTGGTTCCATCGGGGTGGCGGTCCAGCCCTTTGCCTCCGCGCCGCGTTGTTCCTACGTCGCAAGCAGCAGCCACGCGGGAGGAAACGGGATGCGGCGACGGTCGGCGAGCGAACGCCTGCGGCTGCTCGAACAGGAGCGGCAGGCTCTGGAGGCGCGCATTTCCCGCGCGCGGGCGCAGGCTCGCTCGGTGGAGCGTCGTCATCTCGCCCGTCAGCGCTTCGTACTGGGTGCGGCGCTGCTGCCGCTGCTCGGTGAGGAAGGCGCGGATGCCGAGGCGCTGCGTCGCCTCGTGCGTCAGCGCGCCTCGTCGCCTGCGGATCGGCGCCTGCTTGGCCTCGAGGCCGAGGATGAACCCCCGGGGGCGATGATCGAGGACGACTGAGCGCGCCCGCGTGTGCGGGTCGGAGCGGGGCCGTTCCCGGCGGGCGCATCGTAGGGTGGGCGGGGCAGCGTGTGGCCGTTCGGGATCCAGCCCAGCACGATCACTGCATAGGCGAGAAGGCGCGGCAGAAGGTGGATCGTCGGCCTTGCCGGATCGGCGTGCAGGTCGGCCCGGTCAAGCGACTCCCGGAGGTAGCGCATCGGCGTCGCTTGGAACTCCGCCGGCACGGTCGTCAGGAAGGTCAGCAGGTCGGGGAGATGCCGGTCGAGGTCGCCCGCGATCTCGACCTTGCGGGCCAGCGCCCGCCTCGCCGCCATCAGGTCGTTCCACACGTCCGCTCGCGCCTTGCCCATCGTCGCCTCCGCCTGTGTTGCCTGATCGCGACCTGGGGCGTTTGGACTTGGCGGCAAGCGCGCCGCGCGCGACCGGCAGCAGCGCGTGGCGCCGCATCCGCTCGACGATCGGCGCCTCGTCCGGGTCCGCGAGCGGCGGGTCCGCGCCGAGCTGGCGGAAGAGGAACGCGTTGCCGAGGAACAGCACGCGCCGGCTGAAACGCAGGCCGACGACCTGCCCGTCCCCGGTGCGGCCCGGTCGCAGGATTCCGAGCGCGCGCATCCGCGCCACCGCCCGGCTGACCGCCGAGGCCGTGAGGCCGGTGCGGGCGGCGATGTCGGTGACGCGCAGCGGGAGCGGCGTCTCGCCCGGCCCCTGCACGATCGCGAGCACGGCGAACACGCGCAGCTCGCGGTGGGTCAGGCGCTCGATGGCGAAGGCGAGGCCCTGCGGGAACACGGTGAGGAACGGCGCGCCGAAACCCGCGCGCCGCCGTGGCAGCGAGCCACGGATGGCGAGCGCCGGGATCCCCGGCACGTAGAGGTCGAGCGCCTCGCGCCGGGCCGCCGCCTCCTCCACGAGCGTCGCGGCTGCGTCTGCGTCGATGCCGGGCGGCGCGCTCCCCATCCAGGGTGTGGTCCGGTCGTCCATCGGTTGCCTACCGGCGTTGTCGCTGGTGGCAACACTGGTTCCCGTGGCGGACGGATCAAGCGACGCGGTGGATGGAGCTCAATCCATTGGAGCAAAACACTTTTTCGATGCTCCGTCGCGGCAGCGCGCGGCGGACCCTTTCATCCTTCTTCCTGTCGCGTTTGCAGAAAATTGACCCGCGCGCGTTTCAAGGATCTTTCGGTCCATGAAGGCAGCGCGACGTGACGGAGTTGGGGTGTTGAGGTCTTGCACCGGGAAATCCGCCGGCTGCAGCGGTTCCCGCCCTGTGTCACCCCATGCCCGAAGAAGCCGAGCACTACGAGGTCGGCCTGGCCGGCACGGCCGGCGCACTGGCGCAGCGCCGGTTCCATGCCGGCGGTGTAGCCGTCAATGCCGATCACCAGAGCGAGGCGCCGTTGGGGGAGCTGAGAGTACGGGTTGCGACGCGGGGTGCTGCGGCTTCGCCAGCTTGGCTTCGACGCGGGCAAGATCGGTACGTGCTGCCTCTCGGCCCAGTTGTACTGCTGTGCGCAGATCCTCCGCTGCCCGCGTCAGATCCCCCATGCTCTCGAAGGCGAGGCCGCAATGGTGAGAGACCCACGCATCGCTCGGGTTGAGGCTGATCGCCCTGTCGTAGTCTCGAATCGCTGCATCGAAGTTACCGTTCTCGCGGTGCGCATCGCCGCGGAAGATGAAAGCCCACGTGAAAGCCCACGCATCGCGCGGTTTGAGGCGGATCGCCTCATCAAAATCCCGGATCGCCGCGTCGAGGTTGCCGAGAGCGCGGTGCGCATTGCCGCGGGTCAAGAAGGCCTCCGCATTGCTTGAGTCAAGGCGGATCGCTTCGTTGTAGTCTCGGATCGCCGCGTCGAGGTTGCCGCGATCGCGGTGCGCACTGCCACGGATGAAGAAGGCCTCCGCATCGCTCGGGTTGAGGCGGATTGCCTCGTCGAGGTCTCGGATCGCTGCATCGAGGTTGCCGCGTTTGCGATGCGCATCGCCGCGCCCTTTGAAAGCTAACGCATTGCTCGGGTCAAGGCGGATCGCCTCGTCGTAGTCTCGAATTGCTTTATCGAAATTGGAGAACTTACGGTGCACATCACCGCGCTTGATAAGGACCGACGGATCGCGTACATCGCTCGGGTCAAGGCTGCGTGCCGCGAAAGCCGCTGCATTGCTCGGGTTAAAGGCATTGCGCGGGTTGAGGCGGATCGCCTCGTCGTAGTCGCGGATTGCTGCATCGAGGTTGCCGCGATCGAGATACGCTTCGCCGCGCCTGATAAAGGCCACATCATTGCTTGGGTCAAGGCGGATTGCTTCGTTGTAGTCTCGGATTGCCGCGTCGAGGTTGCCGCGCTCGTGGTGCGCCTTGCCGCGGCTTATGAAGGCCCACGCATCGCTCGGGTCAAGGCGGATCGCCTCGTCGTAGTCTCGGATTGCCGCGTCGAGCTTGCCGAGAATGAAGTGCACATCGCCGCGCTTGATAAAAACCCACGCATTGCTCGGGTCAAGGCGGATCGCCTCGTCGTAGTCGCGGATCGCTGCATCGAAGTTGAAGAGCTTACGGTGCATATCACCGCGCTTGATAAAGACCCACGGATCGCGTGCATTGCTCGGGTCAAGGCGGATTGCCTCGTCGAGGTCTCGGATCACTGCGTCAGGGTTGTCTAAAATGAAATGCGCACTGCCGCGGCTTTTGAAGGCCTCCGCATTGCTCGGGTCAAGGCGGATCGCCTCGTCGAGGTCTCGGATCGCTGCGTCAAGGTTGCCGAAAATTAAATGCACACTGCCGCGCCCTTTGAAAGCTTCCGCATTGCGCGGGTTGAGGCGGATCGCCTCATCAAAATCCCTGATCGCCGCGTCAAAGTTGCGGAGACGGTAGTGCGCATCACCGCGCTTGATAAAGACCCACGGATCGCGTACATTGATAGGATCAAGGCGGATTGCTTCGTTGTAGTCTCGGATTACCGCGTCGAAGTTGCCACGAGCGTGGTGCGCATCGCCGCGGCTTTTGAAGGCCGCCGCATTGCGCGGGTCAAGGCGGATTGCCTCGTTGTAGTCGCGGATCGCTGCATCGAAGTTGCCGCGCTCACGGTGCGCATCGCCGCGCCTGATAAAGGCCCACGCTTTTTTCGACGCCCGGTTGCCGGCGATGCGCATCGTTACCCATCGGATCACGAACAGAGCGAGCGAATACACGACAACACGCTCATGCATATACTTAAAGGGAACCCTGAACGGGGAACCGAGCATTTGCAGAAATATTTCCATAATTACCGCAATGCAGATGCCTGCGACAATACAGAGCCACGCTGGGGATCTCTTCTTGCCAAGAATCACCCCGCCGATGGCCAGCAACAAAAGCGCGACAGGGTCGAGCAGAACCGCAGTCATTACTGCAACATTCAGAATTTTCATAATAGCACATGAACCAGCGCACGATCAAAAAGAAAGACTAGCCAGAGCACGTAATCGCCGCGAGCGCCTGCCACAGGGCGCGCATGGCATCGGACTCCTGCGCCACCTGGGCGGCGTTCAGCGCCCGCCATTCGGGCGTCTCGCGCAGCCCCTCGCGGAGGTAAAACTCGGTCAGCAGGCTCCCGGCGATCACGACTCGGCCCCAACGGTTGAAATGCACTCCTCGCACCGTGGCGGGCTGCTGAGCGGTCGCGCAAGGCGATCCGTGGGTTATGACCGCCTCGGGGGTGCCGCTGGCCACCTCGCTGGGGCCGCTACTAGTCCGCGTCTGCCTTCCGCTGGTCCTCCTCTCGGCTCGGGTGGATCTCGAAGGGCCGATCGCGGCGGCCGCACGAGGCGATGAGGCGCGAGAGATCCAAGCCGAAGTCGAGAGACTGGATCAGAGGGGCGAAGTCGCGCGGCTGGATCTTGGCGTAGTGGGCGGCCATGTCGCGCCCGAGGCTGTGGCCCATCGCCATCCGAACCAGCGTCGTGTTCGTCGTCGGCAGGCCCTCCACCGTCGTGATGAAGGTCGTGCGGAAGGCGTGGAAGTCGCAGCAATCGGGCAGGCCGAGGCGGCGGCGCAGCTCAGCGAAGCGCCGCGAGTAGTAGGCCGACAGGCTGCCCCGCGCCTTGCCGCGTGGCATCTCAGGGAACAGCAGGCGGCTGCCCGCGGCGCGCGCGGCGGCGGCGAAGTCCAAGAGGCCGAAGCGGATCAGCTCGGCGTGGATCGGCACAAGCCGCCGCGCCGAGGCGGTCTTCTTCTTCGCGCCCTCGTGCCAGGCGACGCGGATCACCGGCACGCCCCTCGCCTCGGTGATGTCGTCGCTGCGGAGCTGCAGCGCCTCCTCCGCCCGCAGCCCGGCGAAGAGGGCGAGGAACGGCACCCACCACCAACCGTCCTCGATCACCATCCGCCCCGGTAGGTGGCGCCGCTCCGGCGAGCGGCAGCCGGTCCAGAGCGGGGAGGAGAACAGGCGTTCGAGATGTTCGGGCTCCCACGGGCTGCGTGCCTTGCGGGCGCCGCCCGCCTTCTCGATCTCGCGCTCGCAATAGCGCAGCCCGGCGAAGGGGTTCGGCCCGAGATGCGTGCCCTCCTGGATCAGGCGGTTCAGCAGCCCGGCGAAGAACTCGATATGGTTGTTGATGGTCTTCGGATGCAGCCGCAGGGCCAGCCGCTCCGCCTGCCGGCGGGGCAGGCGGCGGCCTTCGAAGGCGATGAGGGGCTTGCCCGGCGGCGCCTCGGCGATCGTCCGGGCCAGCGCGTCGGCCCTGGCGATGGCCTCGCGCAGCGTCAGGCCGCGATAGAGGCTGGCCTTCGCCCAATCCACCGGCACGCGGTCGAGCGCGTCGCGGAACGCGATGGCGTGGCGCCGCGCGATCTGCTCGACCGGGATCGGGTCCATCAGCCCGTTCCAGAGGCGGAAGGCGACCTGCGCCTTCCCGAGCGACGCCTTGCCCCAGCCGCCGCGTTCCCGCTTGCGCTGCGCGTGCGCGGCGAAGGC